>CANNRR010000146.1 GCA_947508055.1 Burkholderiales bacterium | reverse complement strand
CGTGTCGAGCACGGCACCGCGTTGGTCGACCAGGCTGGCTCCACCATGACCGAAGTGGTGGACAGCATCAAGCGGGTGACCGACATCATGGGTGAAATCAGCGCGGCCAGCAACGAGCAATCCACCGGTGTGGCCCAAGTGGGCGAGGCCGTGAGTCAGATGGACCAGGCCACGCAGCAGAATGCCGCGTTGGTGGAGCAGATGGCCGCGGCGGCCAGCAGCCTCAAAAGCCAGGCGCAGGAACTGGTCCACGTGGTGGCCGCCTTCAAGGTGGACGGTAGCGGTGACCTTGGGCGTTCAAACTAACGCCCACGACGCGCTACCCACCGCACCAGGGCATCAGCTTCCAACGGTTTGCTGTACAGATAACCTTGCCCCTTGTCGCAGCCCAGAGCCGCCATGAGTTCGGCCTGGCTTTGGGTCTCTATGCCCTCGGCCACCGTGTACAGCCCCAGCGTTTGAGCCATGCGGATAGTGGCTTCGATCAGCACGCGGTGGTAGGCACTGGCTTCTGCCTGACTCACAAAGGAGCGGTCCACCTTGACATAGTTCACCGGCAATTCATGCAGGCACGACAACGACGAATAACCAGTGCCAAAGTCGTCCAGCGACAAGGCCACGCCCAGCTCGCGTATGGCGTGCAGCGTCGATAAAACTAGCGCATCTTGGGCCGCCAAGCTCTCGGTAACCTCCAGCACGAGTTGCTCGGGCGACAGGCCATTGGCCCGCAAGGCATCCTGCACATCGGCCACCAGCCCCGCCTGGCGCAATTGCGCGCGTGACAGGTTAACGGCCAGCGTGGGCTGATCGCCAGCTGCGCACGCTGATGAGCACGGCATGGCGGCAAATGCACTACAGGCGGTTTGCAGTACAAACTGCCCCAACACGCCAATCAGACCGCACGCCTCGGCAATCGGGATGAACTCGACCGGGGACACCAGTCCACGCATCGGATGTCGCCAGCGCAACAACGCCTCCACGCCGGCAAAGGCACCGCTGCGCAGGCTCACCAGCGGTTGGTACACCACGAAAAGCTCCTGCTTGTCGAGCGCCTGGCGCAAGTCGTTTTCCAGCGAAACCGAGGCGCTGACCTGCTGCCGCATGGACGGCTCGAACATGACATAGCGTGCGCGCCCGGTGCGTTTGGCTTCGTACATGGCAATGTCCGCGTCGCGCAACACACTGTCGGCATCGTCGGCCGCATGATTGCTGGTCACAATGCCAATGCTGGCCGAGGACACAACTTTGTGCGCGCCGATCATGTACGGAATAGACAGCACGTCAATCAGGCGAGTAGCCACAATTTCTGCATCCAGATCGCCCCGAATATCATCCAGCAGCACCACGAACTCGTCGCCGCCAATACGCGCTGCCAGATGGGCAAAGTCACTGGTCTGGATGAGGCTGTCGCCCGGGCGCAGACTGTCCTGCAAGCGGCTGGCAATCTGGCGCAGCAAGGCGTCGCCCACACTGTGACCCAGCGTGTCATTGACCTGCTTGAAGCGGTCAAAGTCCATGAACAGCACGGCAAACTGGTAGCCCGGTTGCGCCCGTCCGCGCGCAATAGCTGTTTCAATGGCTTGCAACAATACGCTGCGGTTGGGCAACTGGGTCAGACCGTCAGTTCGTGCGGCGGCGCGCAATTCATGCTCCATCGCTTTCTGGGCCTGGACATCCATGGCTACGCCCGCCAGGCGCAACGCCCGTCCGTCGGCGCCACGATCCACCACAGCGCCCACAAACATCATCCAGGCCCAGCGCCCGCTGGCGTGCTTCAACCGGACCGACATCCGCAACGATTGGGTCGAGTCCTGCAGGTGCGCCCTCACGGCCGCCCCCCAGGGCGGCAAATCGTCGGGGTGAATCAGCGCGTTCCAGACTTGGTAAGTCATCTCCAGTTGGTGTCGTTGGTAGCCAATGACCTCCAGCATGCGGTCGTTGCATTGCACGGCCCCACCCCGCACATCCCACTGCCAAGTGCCCAGCCCCGCACCGTCCACGGCCAGACTCAGCAGTTGCTGCTGGGCCCGCAAATTCGTGAGGTCGGTGGCAACCAGCACCCAACCGGTCAGCGCACCGCCATCGTCATGCGTGGGTTGCATATCGACCAGTGCCCAGCGGGACTCGCCGCCGGTGGCCCGAATATTGATCTCACGCTTGTGACCATGGCCCTGGCGCACCGCGACGGCAAACTCGCCAAATGCCGCCGGGTCGGCACTGCCACGCGCCAGCAAAATGCCAAAACGCTCGCCAATGGACTCCTGTGCGGAAAATCCGGTAATGGCTGTGAACGCCGCGTTAACCCAGACCACCCGACGCTCGGCATCGGCCAGCACCACCGCGTTTGAACTGCGCTCGGCCACCACCGCCAGGCGCTTGAGGTGCAGCATTTGCTCGACACGGGTTTCGGTATACCCAGGTTGCGTTGCTTTGAGCATGGTGACTATTGACTGTAGTTGGGTCGGACTCGCTATCTCAGTCAGACCGAGCGCGCTGCGCGCAGGGCGTCAAAATAGATCCAGTCGGAAAAAGTCAGCGGAAAGTATGGAAGGGGCGATTCGGAAGGTCATTGGATGAGTTTAATCAGTTGAGGACAGAACTGCGCTGCGGTCTGGCCCGCAAGGTTTCAGGATAGTATTCCCACTATGGCCAAGTATCAATTAACAGTCGAAGTTTTACCCCAATTTCTGCCCGACCAGTCCACACCGGACGACGGCATGTTTGTGTTCGCCTACACCATCACCATCACCAACACCGGCGACACACCGGCCCAGGTGATCTCACGCACCTGGAGCGTGAACGATGCCAATGGCCACACCGAGAAGGTCAAAGGGCTGGGCGTGGTCGGCCAGCAGCCCCTGTTAAAACCCGGTCAGGCATTCGAATACACCAGCGGCACGCGGCTGCGCACCCCCACCGGCACCATGCACGGCAGCTTTTTCTGCGTCGCCGAAGACGGCGAAAAGTTTGACGCCGATGTGCCCATGTTTGTGCTCGATGCGCTCAGCGGCGACACTGGTATCGGTGGCTCACGCACCCTGCATTAAAAATATGTGCCCCCACGGTCGCCCACTGCGTGTGGCTCCCTGCCCCCCGAGGGGGCCGTCTTTCACCTTGGTGCGGCCCGGCGGTGAAAGTGCCCTCACGGTCGCCCGCTGCGTGTGGCTCTATGGGCGAGTTTGAACTCATACAGCGCTACTTCACCCGCCCCACGCCCAATGCGGTGCTGGGGGTGGGCGATGACTGCGCCGTGCTGCAACTGGGTGCTGGCATGCAGATGGCCATTTCCACCGACATGCTGGTCGCAGGCCGCCACTTTTTCCCCGACGTGGACCCGCGCACCCTGGGCCACAAGGCGCTGGCCGTCAACCTGAGCGACCTGGCCGCCTGCGGTGCGCGGCCCATGGCCTTTACGCTGGCACTGGCGCTGCCCACCGCCAACGCCACCTGGCTGCAGGCATTCTCAGAAGGCCTGCTGACCCTGGCCGATGCCCACGCCTGCGAACTGATTGGCGGCGACACCACCCAGGGACCGCTAAACATCTGCATCACGGTGTTTGGCGAGGTGCCTGCTGGCCCACCCGGTGGCACCGGCACGCAGGCCATTCTGCGCAGTGGCGCGCGTATGGGCCACGACATCTACGTCAGCGGCACCCTGGGCGACGCCCGGCTGGCGCTGGAGGCACTACAGGGCCGCCTGCAGTTGCCCGCCGACGTACTGGCGACTGCCCGCCAGCGACTGGAGCAACCGACCCCCCGCGTTGCATTGGGCCTGGCGCTGCGCGGCATTGCCAGCGCGGCGGCTGATGTCAGCGACGGGCTGCTGGGCGACCTCGGCCACATCCTCCAGCGCTCAGGCGTGGGCGCCACACTGGATACATCGGTTGCTACTCAATTGATAGCTGCATGCGCAAATTCTACGGGGGCTAGCAGCCAGTTTTGCTTAAACATTCGACCGCAAACTGCCTTGCAATGCGTGCTCAGCGGTGGTGACGACTACGAACTGGTGTTCACCGCACCCGCATCCCTGCGCGCTGCCGTACAAGCCGCCAGCAGCGCCAGCGATACGCCCGTCACGCGCATTGGACAGATTGACAGCGCACTCGGGCTGCGACTGGTAGACGGCCACGGTGCGCCGGTGGCCAACACCTATGCGTCCTTTGATCACTTCGAGCAGCAAATGTGCTCTACCCCCAACTGATTAATTAGGACACACCATGCGTGACGCCACCACCACCCACCCAGACGCCACCTTTCACATCAGCCGCACGGTGAATGCGTCGCTGGAGCTGGTGTGGAAAGCCTACACCGAGCAGGAGCCATTGATGGCTTGGTTTGGCCCCAAGGGTTTCTCGATGCCGCACAGCCGCTACGACTTTCGCCCTGGCGGCGAGTTCCACTACTGCCTGCGCACACCCACCGGATTCGAAATGTGGGGCAAGTGGACGTTTGTCGACATTGTGGCGCCCACCACGCTGTCCATGATCATCACCTTCTCGGACGCCCAGGGCGGCCTGTCGCGCCACCCGATGTCGGCCGCCTGGCCGCTGCAAACGCTCTCCACCACCACCTTTTCCGACCAGGGTGGCAAAACGCACATCACCATACAGTGGGAGCCGTACCAGTCCACAGCGGACGAAGTTTTTGCATTCCAGTCTGGCCACACGGCCATGGCACAGGGCTGCAACGGCACGTTTGAACAACTCGACGCGTACCTGGCCCAACTGCAACGCCCATGAACGAATCAGACTCGGGCCCGATCACGCTGTTTCCAACCGATCCGGGACAACCCGCGCCGGTGGCCAGGCCCAGCGTGCGATTTCTGCTGTCGCACCCGGCGCACTGGCTGGCCCTGGGATTTGGCTCGGGCCTCTCACGCATTGCACCCGGCACCGCGGGCACGCTGTGGGCCTGGATTGCCTTTGTTCTGCTTTCGCCATGGATGACCGAGGCACGCTGGGCCGTGCTGATTGGGATCTCACTTCCGATCGGTTGGTGGGCCTGCAGCGTGACAGCCCGCAACATGGGCGTGCTGGACCCCGGCAGCATTGTGTGGGACGAAGTGGTGGCCTTCTGGCTGGTACTGTGGCTGGTGATGCCCACCGGTCTGGTGGGGCAGGTGCTGGCCTTTGGTCTGTTTCGTTTCTTTGACGCCGTCAAACCCGGCCCGGTCGGCTGGGCCGACGCGCTCTACCACGACCTGGACCCAGCAACCGACCCCGGTGCCTGGCAAAAAGCGGGCTTTGGCATCATGCTCGATGACCTGGTTGCCGCAGGCTGCACGGTGCTGGTGGTGACGGTGTGGCGGGTTGCGACGTAAAACGCCATCAAACCCGAATGAAGTCCTTTAGGCGCCGCCGCGGCGCGGGCTCAACCTCCGGCGCATAGCCTACCCGCGCCCACATCTGCACCGTAGAACCGGATTCAGTGGCACCCGCCAGCGCGTGGATGTCCGCGTAGGGCTGCCTTTGCTCAGCATATTCCTGCAAAGCTTGTGACAGCGGTTGCATAGCCAGGCCCTGCGCGGTGGCAGCCAGTTGTAACCGCACATAGGCGCGCCCCGCCTGGATCTGGGTAAAGCGATCGTTGGCTGGCGTCACCATCCAGAGAAATCCAGGTGTCGAGGCCAGCTTGGCATCAAACTCCTTGATCTGGCTGGTGGTGGCATAGTCGTGCGTGCCGGGCGCACGCTTGCGGTCAAACAGTCCCAGCCGGTCCATGGCAACTACCACCGGTGATGTCAGCGAGAGGCCATCCCGGTGGGCGGCGATTTCCGAGGCACCTACCCGTAGCACTTCAAACGACTCCATGATGGTGCGCGGCACCGTGAGTTCAATACGCCAGGCTTCGCGCGCGATACGGCGGTGCTCATCCAATACCACTCCATTGTCCAGCCCGATGTGGCCCACGCGCACCGTTGCGGCGCCAGCCGGATTAGCAGCGTCTGCCATGGCGGCCCAAGCGGGCGCAGGCACCGCGCGAGTAATGTCGTAACCGCTGCGGTTGGTGTGGCGCTGCAATACCTGTGCAAACAACGGGTCTCTTTGCACCGTAGCGTCGGGTGTCAGACGCACGGTCGCCACCGGCCGCGCATCCGGCGTGGTCAGCCCGAACGCGCCCTGCGGGAAGAGCGTGATGTCGGCCCGCAGTCCGCGCTCGCGGGCTGCCATGTCGAGCAACTCCAAAAAGGTACCGTGGCTCATCATGATCTGGCGCGACAGCGGGTCGGTTTGCGGCAGCAGCCGCTGCAGGTCACAGTAGAGCGTGATCTGGCGGGGCGTGCGCAGGTCAGCTATCCAGGACTGCAGGTTGTGCGAATGGGGCGCCAAAATGGCGTAGCTCAAAAGCCAATGGCGCACGTCGGTCACGCTTGCCAGCGTGCTGTCCGGGCCCTTCCATGCCTCAATGGCCTCGGCGGGAATGCCAGCGCTGCAACCGGCCAATGCAACGCTGGCCGTTGTTGCTGCGGCGATGGCCGATACCGCACCGCCGCCGAGGATACGAATGAACTGGCGTCGTTGCACGGTGCTGTCCATTTGCCGGTTTACTTGTGTGTCCATAGTCAATCTCCATGTATGTCTGCAACGTGTTCCGTTTGCTGCACGGTTGGTTGGTCGATAGATGGATTGTGAAAACATTCGTTGAATTCCACAATTGCATATACATTTACAACAGCTATGCAGATATGAATACCGCCATACAGACATCTTTCGACTGGAGCCTGATCCGCTCCTTCCTCGCCGCGCTCGACCAGGGCAGCTTGCTGGCGGCGGCGCGCCTGCTCAAAACCAGCCAGCCTACGTTGGGCCGGCACATTGCCGAGCTGGAAAACCAGCTCGGCGTGGTGCTGTTCGAGCGCACCGGGCGCGGCCTGGTACCCACCGCCACGGCATTGCAACTGGCAGAGTCGGCACGTGAGATGGAGTCAGGCGCCTTGCAGCTGACCCGCACGCTCAGCGGCGCACAACTGCAGACCAAGGGCACCGTGCGCATCACCGCCAGCGTGCCGGTAGCAGTGCAGCTAATGCCCCCTTTGCTGGCGCGCATGCGCCAGACTTTGCCCGACATTCAGGTGGAACTGGTCTCGAGCAACCAAGTGTCAAACCTGCTGCGCCGCGAGGCCGACATTGCAATACGCATGATGCGCCCCCAACAGGGCACGCTGGTTGCCAAAAAGATTGGCAATGTGGGCATTGGCGCTTACGCGCACAGCAGCTATCTGACGCGGCACGGGGCCTTGCGCCTACCGACCGACTTGTTGCAGCATGCGTTGATCGGCAACGACGCCGACACGTCCATCCTGCGCGGCTTTCAGGCCATGGGGTATGCGGTGGGGCCTGAGAATTTTGCACTGAGGACCGACGACTTCATCGTGCAATGGCAGGCGGTGCGTGCCGGGCTGGGCATCGGCTTTGTGGCCGACTACATGGCACGCACCGACCCCGATGTGGTGCGCGTGCTGCCAGGTGTGCTGAAGATTCCTGACCTGCCCATGTGGCTGGCCGTGCACCGCGAGATTCGCACCAACCGGCGCATCCGCGCGGTGTACGACTTTATGGCGGAAGCCTTGCCGCACGCCGCTGCGGTCGGCTAGCAAACCCTGCGAGGGTCAGAAGGTCTCCCAATCCTCATCACCTCCAGCGGGTGCTGGCTTGGGCTGCACTTTCACCTTGGCAGTAATCGTCTGAACCACCGGCTTGGACGCCGCTGGCGCGGGGCGGGGCTTGGGTTCAGCCGCGGGTTTACGCGCACTGGCGGAGGCCATGACAGAGCGGCGCTCCGCCCCCTTGAAGCCGGCTGTGGACGGTGTGCTGGACCGAACCGCTGACTTGGGCAGGCTCGCCATGTGGCCGTCACCTCCTACCTTGAAAAAGGCCACCGCCCGCACTAGTTCCTGCGCCTGGCTTTTGAGGCTGCTGGCCGCCGCGGCCATCTGCTCCACCAACGCGGCATTCTGCTGCGTGGCCTGGTCCATCTGACTCACGGCCTCGCCCGCTTGGGCCACACCGGTGGATTGCTCGTTGCTGGCCGCGCTGATTTCACCCATGATGTCGGTCACCCGCTTGATGCTGTCCACCACTTCGGTCATGGTGGAGCCAGCCTGGTCGACCAACGCGGTGCCGTGCTCGACACGCTCGACGCTGGCGTTGATCAGCGTCTTGATTTCTTTGGCCGCTTCGGCACTGCGCCCGGCCAGACTGCGCACCTCGCTGGCCACCACCGCAAAGCCGCGGCCCTGCTCGCCGGCGCGGGCTGCTTCTACTGCCGCATTGAGCGCCAGAATGTTGGTCTGGAACGCAATGCCATCAATCACTTGAATGATGTCCGATATCTTGCGACTCGATTCATTGATGCCCTTCATCGTCTCTACCACCTGGTCAACCACCCGGCCACCCTGCACCGCCACCGACGACGCGTTCTGGGCGAGTTGATTCGCGGTGCGGGCGCTGTCGGCGTTTTGCTTGACCGTGGAGCCCAACTCTTCCATGGACGCCGCCGTTTGTTCCAGCGCGCTGGCCTGCTGCTCGGTACGGGCAGACAGGTCGTTGTTGCCCTGGGCGATTTCGGCACTGGCGGTGGCAACGCCTTCGGAGCCCTGGCG
>CANNRR010000145.1 GCA_947508055.1 Burkholderiales bacterium | reverse complement strand
GGTGACAAAACCACGCTCAAACCACGCGCTGGAACCGGCCAGATCGGTGCAAGCGGCAGAGATCATGCCGCCGGTGCAGCTTTCTGCGGTGACCAGTCGCCACTGCTTGCCGATCAGCAGCTCTGCGAGGCGGGAAACAGGAGCGAGGTTGCTACGGTCCTGCGAAGTGTCGGCGTGAGTTTGCGTCATGCACCAATTATCAACCTGTGCTGATCCGATCAGCACTCCACAATGTTCACGGCCAGCCCGCCGCGCGCCGTTTCCTTGTATTTGGTTTTCATGTCGGCACCGGTCTCGCGCATGGTTTTGATGACCTTGTCCAGGCTCACAAAGTGCGAGCCGTCGCCGCGCAGCGCCATGCGTGCGGCGTTGATGGCTTTCACCGAGGCAATGGCGTTGCGCTCGATGCACGGAATCTGCACCAGGCCACCCACCGGGTCGCAAGTCAGGCCCAGGTGGTGCTCCATGCCGATCTCGGCCGCGTTTTCTACTTGTTCGGGGGTGCCGCCCATCACCGCGCACAGGGCACCTGCCGCCATGGAGCACGCCACGCCCACCTCGCCCTGGCAGCCGACCTCGGCACCGCTGATGGATGCGTTTTCCTTGTACAGGATGCCAATGGCAGCAGCGGTCAGCAGGAAGTCCATCACACCCGTGTCATTGGAGCCGGGCACAAAGCGGCTGTAGTAGTGCAGCACGGCGGGGACGATGCCAGCCGCGCCGTTGGTGGGCGCCGTCACAACTCGCCCGCCAGCGGCGTTTTCTTCGTTCACCGCCAGTGCATACAGGTTGACCCAGTCCAGTACCTGCAGGGGGTCCTTCAGTGCTGCTTCGGGGTTGGAACTCAGTGCCTGCAGGAGTGCCTTGGAGCGGCGCTTGACCTTGAAGCCGCCGGGCAAAACGCCACCGGTGCGGCAACCCCGGCGCACGCAGTCCTGCATGACTTGCCAGATGCGCATGAGGCCGGCGTCGATCTCGGCATCGGTGCGCCAGTGCCGCTCGTTGCGGCGCATGATCTGGGCAATGCTCAGTCCCTGCGCTTGGGCGAGGGCAAGCAGGGCGTCCCCGCTGGCGTAGGGCAGGGGCAGCGCCGTGGCATCCGGGGCAATCACTTTTTGACGTGTCCCATCGGCGGCGACTTCGTCGCTGATGATGAATCCGCCACCCACCGAGTAGTAGACGCGATTGCTGATCTCCTCGCCGTTGGCGTCGAAGGCGACAAAGCGCATGCCGTTGGCATGAAAGGGCAGCGTCTCGCGGCGCATGAAGTTCAGGTCATCACGCTCCACAAACGGGACGCTGTGCAGGCCCAAAAGGCACACGGATTTGCCAGACCGAATACCCGCCAGCATGGAGGGAATTGCCTCGATTTCGACCGTGTCCGGCTCGTGCCCACATAAGCCCATCAGTACGGCGGTGTCACTTCCGTGGCCTTTTCCGGTGGCGCCCAGAGACCCATACAGCCAGCATCGCACACCCGAGGTTTGCTCCAGCAGACCAGCCTGCTGGAGCCGCAGCACGAACTGGCGCGCCGCCCGCATCGGCCCCACGGTGTGGGAACTGCTGGGTCCAATGCCGATCTTGAAAAGATCAAATACGGATACCGCCATGCTGGACTTATATGGTGCTGTCGGCAGCGTTCAGTCGGTGGCTGCCTTCAAGCTTGATCGGACACCGGGACGCAACTGCAGAACAAATTGCGGTCACCGTAGACGTTGTCAACACGGCCGACGGCTGGCCAGTACTTCACAAACTTGAGGCTGGCCACCGGGAAGGCACCCACCTCGCGGCTATAGGGGCGGTCCCACTCGGCACCCAGCAGGCTGGCAGCGGTGTGTGGGGCGTGCTTGAGCGGATTGTCGTCCTGCGGCCACTCGCCGCGTTCCACCTTGGCCACTTCACCGCGGATAGAAATCATGGCGTCAATGAAGCGGTCCAGCTCGGCCAGGGTTTCGCTCTCGGTGGGCTCCACCATCAGCGTGTTCGGCACCGGGAAGGAGAGGGTGGGCGCATGGAAGCCATAGTCCATCAGGCGCTTGGCCACGTCTTCCGCCATCACACCGCAGGTTTCCTTCAGCGGGCGCAGGTCCAGGATGCACTCGTGGGCCACATGGCCGTTGGCGCTGGCGTACAGCGTGGGATAGAAATCCTTGAGGCGTGCGCTGATGTAGTTGGCCGCCAGGATGGCCGCCTCGGTGGCGTGCTGCAGGCCGTCCGGGCCCATCATGCGGCAGTACATCCAGCTGATGGGTAACACTGCGGCGTTTCCAAGCGGGGCTGCGCTGACCGCACCGGTACCCGCCACGCCGCCGGTGGCGTGTCCGGGCAGGAAGGGTACCAGGTCTGATACCACACAGACGGGGCCGACACCGGGGCCGCCGCCGCCGTGGGGGATGCAGAAGGTCTTGTGCAGGTTCAGGTGGCTGACATCGCCGCCAAACTCGCCGGGAGCGGCAGTGCCCACCAGCGCGTTCATGTTGGCGCCGTCCACATAGACGCGCCCGCCATGGCTGTGCACCAGAGCGCACAGCTCTTTGACCGAAGTTTCAAATACACCGTGGGTGCTGGGGTAGGTGATCATCACCGCGGCCAGATTCGCGCGGTGCTGTTCGCACTTGGCCTTGAGGTCGGCCATGTCCACGTTGCCGCTCTCGTCGCACTTGGTCACCACCACTGTCAGGCCGACCATCATGGCGCTGGCGGGGTTGGTGCCGTGGGCGCTGGAGGGGATCAGGCAGATGTTGCGGTGGCCCTGGCCTTTGGATTCGTGGAAGGCCTTGATGACCAGCAGGCCCGCGTATTCGCCCTGGCTGCCGGCATTGGGCTGCAGGCTGATACCGGCGTAACCGGTGGCAGCGCACAGCCAGGCGCGCAGTTGTGCATCCAGTTCGGTGTAGCCCTCGCGCTGGTCGACCGGGCAGAAGGGGTGGATGTCGGCGAACGCTGGCCAGGTGATCGGAATCATCTCGCTGGTGGCGTTGAGCTTCATGGTGCAACTGCCCAGCGGAATCATGCTGCGGTCCAGTGCAAGGTCTTTGTCGGACAGCATGCGGATGTAGCGCAGCATGCCGGTCTCGGAGTGGTAGGTGTTGAACACCGGGTGCGTCAAAAAGGCGCTGGTGCGGCGCAGGGCAGGGGGGATCAGCATCTCGGTATTGGCTTCGAGCGCTTCCACCGTCGGTAGGGTTTGGCCGGCTTTGGCGAAGAAGGACCAGACCAGCGCAAGGTCATCCCGCGTGGTGGTCTCGTCGAGCGAGACGCAGATGTAGTCTTTCCAGGCAATTCGGACGTTAGCCCCCGCCAATACTGCGCGAGCAGCTATGCTTTTGGTAGCGTCATCGGCTTTGAGACACAGCGTGTCAAAGGCCGTTGCGTGGTGCATGGTGGTCACGCCCAGCTGCGCCAGACCCTTGGCCAGGATAGCGGTGAAGGTAGCCACCCGCTGCGCGATGCGCTTGAGACCTTCAGGGCCGTGGTACACGGCGTACATGCTGGCCACCACCGCTGGCAAGACTTGCGCGGTGCAGATGTTGGAGGTGGCCTTTTCGCGGCGGATGTGCTGTTCGCGGGTCTGCAGCGCGAGGCGGTAGGCTGGATTGCCGTGGGTGTCGATACTGACCCCTACCAGTCGGCCAGGCATGGAGCGTTTGTATTCGTCTCGGCAGGCCATGTAGGCGGCGTGCGGGCCACCGTTGCACAACGGCATGCCAAATCGCTGGGTGGTGCCGACGGCAATGTCGGCGCCCATTTCGCCCGGGGGCACCAGCAGGGTCAGGGCCAAAAGGTCGGCGGCCAGAATGAAGGCAGCGTTCTTGGTGTGGATGAAGTCGGCGTCCTGCTTCCAGTCGGCCAGCCAGCCGCTGCTGGCAGGGTACTGGTTCAGCGCGGCGAAATAGTCGTCGCTGGCAATGGCGGCGTGCCACTCTTCGGTCGATTGGATGACCTTCACCACGATGCCCAGCGGCGCGGCGCGGGTTTGCACCACCTCAATCGTTTGCGGGTGGCAGTCACCACTCACGATGAATACGTTGCCTTTCGCCTTGACCGATCGCTTGGCCAGCGTCATGGCTTCGGCGGCAGCGGTGGCTTCGTCCAGCATGGATGCATTCGCCATGGGCATACCGGTCAGGTCACAGACCATGGTCTGGAAGTTGACCAGCGCTTCCATGCGGCCCTGGGAAATCTCGGCCTGGTAGGGCGTGTAGGCGGTGTACCAGGCCGGGTTTTCCAGAATGTTGCGCAGGATCACGCCCGGTGTGTGGGTGCCATAGTAGCCCTGACCGATGAAGCTCTTGAAAATCTTGTTCTTGTCGGCACAGGCCTTCAACTCAGCCAGCGCTGCCGCTTCGGTGATGGCTTGCGGAATGGCCATGGCGCTCTTGCGGGCGATACTGGCAGGTACGATGCCGGCAATCAGCTCGGCGCGCGACGTGGAGCCGACGGCCTTGAGCATCAGTTGCTCGTCGGCTGGCGTGATGCCGATGTGGCGGGCGATGAACTCGCTGGAATTTTCGAGTTGGGCGAGGGATGGGGCTTGGGGCGTAGACATTGGCAAATTCCTGTTGCTCCGGCGGGTCGCACTGAATAGGGGTCGGAGCCCCATTTCGTTGACCGTTTACTCGCGCCGGAAAAATTGGTTTCCTGAATGGGGATCCGACCCCAATTCAGCGCTGCGTGGTTGGCCAGCGCTGCATCAAACAGTTCAGGCAGCGGAGAATGATGTGTAACTGGTCTCGTCCATCAGGGCGTCGAGTTCCGCAGGCGCAGACAGTTTGACCTTGAAGAACCAGCCCGCGCCCATGGGGTCGGTATTGGCCAGCGAAGGGTCGGCACGCAGGGCCTCGTTCACCTCGGTGATTTCTCCGCTGACCGGCATGTACACGTCAGCGGCGGCTTTGACCGATTCGACCACGCCAGCAATTTCCTTGGCTGCAAAGATCTTGCCCACTTCGGGCAGGTCTACAAACACCACGTCGCCCAGCGCGTCTTGCGCGTGGTGGGTAATGCCAACGACGGCAGTGTTGCCTTCAACGTTCAGCCATTCGTGATCTGGGGTGTACTTGATGGACATGAAAGACTCCTGAGGAAAAAGTGAAGAGTTTGAAAAAATGAACCAGAAAAACGGAAATTGCCAGCGCAGACTTTAGTCGCAGGGCATGTGAATCAACCAGCGTGGTTTACCCTCTGTAATACCGCGTTGGCACAAAAGGCATGGCGCAAACCTCCATCGGAACAGGTTTGCCCCGCACGATGGCGACCATCTTGGTGCCCAGGGCGCTGAATGCAGCGTCTACATAGGCCATTGCGACCGGCTTGTCGATGGTGGGGCCGAGCAGGCCACTGGTGACCTCTCCGATCTGGTTGCCCTGACCGTCTTGCAGTTCGGTGTGGTCGCGCACGGGAATACGTTCCAGTGCCATAAGACCTACACGTTTTCGGGTTCCGGCCCCCGTGGAATCTGCGAGAGCTGCTAGTATTTTTGTAGCGCCCGAAAAACCGCCTTGGCGTGCCCCACCGGTGCGACGCACCTTCTGCATGGCCCATAGCAGGTTGGCTTCCACCGGGTGGGTGGTTTCGTCAATGTCATTGCCATACAGGCACAGACCCGCCTCGAGGCGCAGCGAGTTGCGGGCGCCCAGACCGATCGGCTTGACTTCGGGCTGGGCCAAAAGGGCTCGGGCCAGTGCTTCAGCATGGTCGTTGTGGACCGAAATTTCAAACCCGTCTTCGCCGGTGTAGCCGCTGCGGGACAGGAATACGTCGATCTTCTGCTTGCCGGTGTCTACTATGAAGTTGCCGCCGGTCATGAACACCAGTTTTTCCACCCCGGGCGCTAGGCGCGAGAGGGCGGTAGCGGCGTGCGGACCCTGGAGTGCCAGCAGCGCACGCTCGGGCATGGAGATCACCTCACAGCGGTGGCCGATGCGGTACTGGATGTGGGCAATGTCGTTGACCTTGCAGGCACCGTTGACGATCACGAAGATTTCATTGTTGCCCTTGTTGAAGAACATCAGGTCATCGATGATGCCGCCATCGTCATTGAGCAGCAGACCGTAGCGCTGCTTGCCCACGGGAAGGTCGATCACGTCGACCGGCATCAGCGTCTCGAACGCGGCTGCCGCCTCTGACCCGACTAGGCGCAACTGGCCCATGTGAGACACGTCAAACAGCCCTGCGGCCTTGCGCGTGTGGTGGTGCTCGGCCATCAGACCTGAAGGGTACTGGACCGGCATGGAGTAACCGGCAAAGGGCACCATGCGTGCCCCCAGTTCGATGTGCAGGGCATTCAGCGGCGTATTGCTTAGCGGTGTAGTCAACAGGGGATCAAGGGGTGCGGACATGGCAGTCTCCAGAAAGACTTGGCGCCAAGGTTTCGGTTGGCACCGGGGGCAATTGACTATCCACGGCACAAACAAATCAGTTCATACCCTGGGCTCTGCCCCCGCTGTCCGCTTTACCTGAGAGATTCGCCGGGCCTGCAACGCGGGTTGCGCGCAGACTGCGGTTTGCTCCTTCGGTGGGCGGCATCGCGTGCCGCCTCTCTCCAGTGGGGATCGTGCTGCGGCGTCACCGCCACAACCCGTTTGTCAGTCCTTTTGCCTGAGCGTTCAGACTGCTGCAATCAGCGGTCCTGCGCCTTCGGCGACCCCCTCGGGGAGGGCTCTCTCCTGACGGCATGAATTCTAATCCAAGCGGGAGGTATGCTCGCATTGCAAAAAAACGGGGCCTACAGAGCCCCGCTAAACGATCTCCAGTGGCGCTACATCCCGGCGTAATTTGGCCCACCCCCGCCCTCGGGCGTGACCCAGACAATATTTTGTGTCGGGTCCTTGATGTCGCAGGTCTTGCAGTGCACACAGTTCTGTGCGTTGATTTGCAGCCGGTCGGTGTTGTCATCGTTCTTGACGAATTCATAGACACCCGCCGGGCAGTAACGCGCCTCAGGGCCAGCGAACTTGGCCAGATTGATGTTGACCGGCACGGATGCGTCTTTGAGCGTCAGGTGGGCTGGCTGCTGTTCTTCATGCGCCACATTGCTGATGAACACGCTGGAGAGGCGGTCAAACGTCAGCTTGCCATCGGGCTTCGGATAGTCAATAGGCTTGCACTCGGCGGCGGGTTTGAGGTATTCGTGGTCGGCTTTGGTGCGGCGAATCGTCCAGGGCATATTGCCGCGCAAGGCGAACTGTTCCAGACCATTCATCAGGGTCGCAGCGGTCAGACCCCACTTGAACCAGGCCTTGAAATTGCGCGACTTGTTGAGCTCCTTGAACACCCAGCTTTTCTCGAACGCTTCGGGGTAAGCGGTGAGTTCATCGTGCTGGCGGTTGGCCTGCAAGGCCTCATACGCGGCTTCGGCTACCTGCATGCCAGTCTTGATGGCCGTGTGGCTGCCCTTGATGCGGCTCACGTTCAGGAAACCAGCATCGCAGCCCACCAGCGCACCACCGGGGAACACGGTCCGGGGCAGGGACATCAATCCACCAGCGGTGATAGCCCTTGCACCGTAAGACAGGCGCTTGGCCGTTACTTCACCCTTGGCGTTTTCCAGGTAGTAGCGAATATTGGGATGGGTCTTCCAGCGCTGGAATTCCTCAAACGGGCTCAAGTACGGGTTGCTGTAGTTCAGTCCAGTGACAAAGCCCAACACGATTTTGTTGTCTTCCATGTGGTACATGAAGGAGCCACCATAGGTCTGCTCGTCCATGGGCCAACCGGCGGTGTGCATGGCAAAACCAGGTTCGTGGCGGGCCGGGTCGACTTCCCACAATTCCTTGATACCAAGGCCGTAAGACTGCGGGTCACAGCCTTCGTCCAGTTTGAATTTGGCAATCACCTGTTTGCCCAGATGACCGCGCGCACCTTCGGCAAAGACGGTGTATTTGGCCAGCAACTCCATGCCGATCTGAAAAGCCTCACCTGGCTTGCCATCTTTGCCCACGCCCATATTGCCGGTTGCTACACCCTTGACCGAACCATCTTCGTTGTAGAGGACTTCGGCAGCGGTAAAGCCGGGGAAAATTTCCACGCCCAGGTTCTCGGCTTGCGCACCGAGCCACTGGGTCAGTGCACCCAGACTGATGATGTAGTTGCCATGGTTCTGTGAACATGCGGGTAGCATGAAGTTGGGCATCCGAAAGGCCGACTTCTCGCTCATGAACAGGATGGCGTCATCCGTTACGGGTTGGTTCAGCGGCGCCCCGAGTTCCTTCCAGTTTGGGAACAACTCATTGAGCGCAATCGGGTCCATGATGGCGCCCGAGAGGATGTGGGCGCCTGGTGCCGAGCCTTTTTCCAATACGACCACTGATACCTCTGTGCCTTTTTCAGCGGCCAGTTGTTTCAGGCGGATGGCAGTGGACAATCCAGCCGGGCCGCCACCGACCACCACCACGTCGTATTCCATCGATTCACGTGGGCCAAATTGGGCAAGAATTTCTTCGTTGGTCATGGTGTGTCTCGTTCAATAATGGGACCAGTTTGCATTACGCTAAAGCGCATTGTTCAGGGCAAGTATCTTCTATTGATTTTATGCGCTGATTCAACCAAATAGCACGGTCGTTCTTTTTTTATTCGTGGAGGTTCTCTAAATGGCTTACAGCATTGATCTTTCTGGTCGTGTGGCTTTCATAACCGGCGC
>CANNRR010000144.1 GCA_947508055.1 Burkholderiales bacterium | reverse complement strand
GCCACGCTGATCGTCGATCGGGACTACCGCAAAGTGCTGAAACAGTCCGACATTGCGCTGGTGCTGCAAAAGGGGCAGGTGGTGGTGCAGGGTCAGGCACAGTTGGTGGCGAAAAACCCGGCCCTGGCGAACTACCTTGGTGTCTGATATGGGCCTGCGTACCGCATGTTGCTCGTTGGTGCAGGAGAAATTGCAGGCTGTCTCGCTACGATGGCTACCTTCAGCGGGTTTTCAGTTACGGTTTGTGAGCCACGCAGTGAATACTGGACGGCGCGGACCTTGGCATTGACTCATGATCCCAAGCTGGACGATCTGGCTCTGCCCACTGACCCAAGGGTTGTTGTCGAACAGCCAGAAATCGGTGATGGAGTCACCGACAAATAGCAGTTTGATCGCACTCAGGTCTTTGCTTTCTCGCAAGTAGGCGTTGATTGCTGCCTCGCGCTTTTGCCAATACACGCGCTGCCGGTTGGGTGGACGCAAACGATGGGGCGCTTTGCGCTTCATTTCCCCACAACAAGGTGCTGAGGGTGCCGACGATGAGCGCGGCGAGTCGCAGGGTAATGAATTGGCAACTTGATAACAAGACAGGGTCCCTTCTTTGCGGCCAGGCGCCGTTGCACCCAGACAGAGCGACTATGACACGTAGACGGTTTTTGGTGGAGGCAACTTCTGATTGCATCTTTATGTCGCTATACGAATAGCAGTGCTACACGCTTGTTTCACGGGGGCTGGATGGCCGATGTTCGCCGAATAGTTTGACCCAGCGCAAACGGAAACAACTGGCAAATAGTCCGCATGTTACCCAGCTTTGCGATATGCGCGTGGTGTAACTCCCAACCTGGCCAGAAACTGTCGGTTGAAATTTGAGTTGGTCTCGAACCCGCAATCAGTAGCAATCGTTGACACCGGCAGAGATGACTCGCTCAACAACGCGCAGGCCTGAGCGCAGCGAACATCGTTGACAAAGTTGGTATACGTTTTGCCAGTCTCGCGCCGGAAGAAGCGGCTAAACGCGCCACTCGAAACATGGGCAAGAGCCGCCGCGTCCTGCATTTGCAGTTGACTGCCGATGTTGGCGTGAATCCACTGAAGAACAAAGTCGATGCGCGAGTCCACGGCTGGATGATCCATTGCCTTATACGCCAGGTTCGCCACGGGCTTGAGGTCGCCCATATGCAGCGACAGGCAACGCAAGATGTCATAAAGCCCCAGCACCTTTCCCAGAGCATCCTTGGTGTGCATCTCCTGCAAATGTCTGGCCACCAGTTGCTGGGCTTCGCCGCCAATGCTTGCGCCACGGCGCGCCAGCAGCATCAGCGGTCTCAGCTGGGCGAGTTCAGGCAATGCCGCGATGTCGAGCAATTCGCCCGGAAATTGCAGCACTGTTGCGACTTGCTTTATTGCTCCGGCTGACTTCAGGCTCTTCCAGGTGTGTGGCAGATTGCCAGCGAGCAGCACCATGTCACCCGATGTGAAGGGGCTCGCGTTCTCTGACACTAGGCGCACCCCGCTTCCCTGTTCGATCCACGTCAGCTCCCAGTGCGGATGACGATGCCGCTCCAGGCCGAATGAACCTAGCTCAAAGCGCAGTAAGCGAAACGACTGGTCCGGATGTTGGACATGCTCATTGACGACCTTCATGGCACAGCAGCTTGTGGAAATGGGTAAGTTTACGCACAAAAATGGTCATCCAACGCAAGTTTTCCACATTGGCGATGAATACAGTAGCTCTCAATATCCATCCCATCCGTATTACCCAAGCAACGCCCGACCGCATGGAACCATCACCAGTCAATGCAACGAGAGAGAACAACGACTGGTGGCGCGGCGCAGCCATTTATCAGATATACCCGCGCAGTTTTGCCGATAGCAACGGCGATGGCATTGGCGACCTATGCGGCGTAATCGAGCACCTGGACTACGTTGCCAGCCTTGGCGTAGACGGCATCTGGCTTTCGCCCTTCTTTCCCTCACCGATGCGGGACTTCGGCTATGACGTACTCGATTACTGCAACGTAGCGCCGGTATTTGGAACACTGGCAGAATTTGATGCCCTAGTGGCCCGCGCGCATGCGCTGAGCCTGAAGGTCATCATTGATCAGGTGTGGTCGCACACGGCCATCGAACATCCCTGGTTTGAGGAGAGCCGCCAAAGCCGCACCAACCCCAAGTCCGATTGGTACACCTGGGCCGACGCAAAACCCGATGGCTCTCCGCCCAGCAATTGGCAAAGCTGGATGGGGGGAAGCACATGGACTTGGGACGCGCGCCGCAAACAGTACTACCTGCACAATTTCCTGCCGCAGATGCCGGACCTGAATTTTCACAACAGGCAGGTACAGGATGCCATTCTGGAAGTTGGACGATTCTGGCTAGAGCGCGGTGTTGATGGTTTCCGGCTCGATACCGCCAATTACTACTGCCACAACCGCAGTCTGATAGACAACCCGGCGCAGCCCACTGGAAAGGGTGGAGACATTCCTGCAGCCATGCAAGTGCATCTAAATGATGTCTGTCAGCCAGAAACCCTTCACTTCATCGAAAGGGTTCGTGAATTGATGGATGGTTTTGATGCACGCATGACGGTCGCCGAGATTGGCTCCGAAGCCAATCTGGAGCGCATGATCGAATACACGCAAGGACACAAGCGCTTGCACACCGCCTATTCCTTTTTGCTGTTGGGTGATCAGCCAATCCCGGCACGCCTCGTGGAGATCAATGTGGCATGGCAGGAAGACGCAGGCAGTGCCGCGTGGCCGTCGTGGGCGCTGTCCAACCACGATTCCACGCGCGTGGGCACTCGCTGGGCAGAAGGCGATGCCCGGCGCGTGCGCCAACTCCTGGCTTTGTTGGCCTGCCTGCGCGGTACGCTCTTCATATACCAGGGCGAGGAGCTGGGTCTCACAGAATCCGACGTCCCTTATGAGGACATTCGAGACCCTTTGGGCAGGGCACATTGGCCGCACAACAAGGGTCGGGACGGTTGCCGCACGCCATTTCCCTGGAAGGCACATGCACTGCATGGCGGTTTTGGCCACGCCACTCCCTGGTTGCCTGTGGACGCTGCCAACCAGTTGCGCGCAGTGGACGTTCAGGAAGAGGATGCCGCGTCTACCTTGCAGTTCACCCGCAAGCTATTGGCTATGCGCCGTGCACACCCGGCATTGCGCAGCGGTGATCTTCAATCGCTGCAAGCGGATGAACATATCCTCTTGGCGCTGCGGAGGGCCAAAGGTGACACCATGCTATGCGCCTTCAACATGAGCGCACAAGCCCGCACGGTCGCGCTGGAACAGGCCTTCGAGTCCTCTGGAGAACCTCTTTGCGTTGGCCACGTCGTCCAACAAAACGCCTCGCTCCAAATGGAACCCTGGTCCGCCATGCTGTTGCCCGTCAAGATATGAACATGCCTACTGAAACACTGCAATCACGCTATCTGCGAGAAGGCTATCTGATTTGCCCTGGCCTGGTTAGCCCACAAACCGTTGACACACTGTGCCAGGAATCGGTGGCTATTGTCAGCGGTCACAGGGGTGCCATTGCGGGTGTGACCCCACGTGCTTCGATCAATGAAGATGCGTTGAAAGATGTGCTCGCCATCCATTTTCCGCACAAGATTTCGCCATTGATGCGCGACATGCTGAGCCACCCGGCGATCATCGAGGTGCTGACCCAAGTAGTCGGGCCGGACGTGAAATGCATGCAGTCCATGCTGTTTGTCAAAAACGCCGGTAAGCCCGGCCAGGCCTGGCACCAGGACGAAACGTTTATTCCAACCAATGACCGCTCCCTCATCGGCGTGTGGATTGCATTGGACGACGCCACCATAGACAACGGCTGCCTGTGGGTGCAACCCGGCAGCCACACCAAGGGGGCATTGTGGCCCAGTAAATCGATACCCGATCCACGCTTTGACGGCGCCCCGGAGGCCTATGGATGGGAGGCAGAATTCGGACCCCGTGAAGGTGGTGTTGCGGCGCAAGTGTCTTCGGGGTCGGTCGTATTCTTCAATGGCCACACGCTGCACCGCAGCCTCAACAACGTACGCAAGACGGGCTACCGCCGGGCTCTGGTGAACCACTATATGTCGGCCCAATCAGAACTGCCCTGGAAGTATGGCAACTCGGGCTTCGCGCCGCACGACTACCGCGACGTCGTGCTCGTCGCAGGACAGGATCCCTACGCTGATCGTGGCCTGGAAGATCTGGCGCAGCCCTACTTGCGTCCTGAAATTTTCGCCAGCTGAAGTGGAACCAACCATGACCACAGACCGCACCAATGACGGCACGCAAGCCTTGCCCTACCTGCGCAAGGACATCAACCTGGGAACGATCCTCAACCTACCCCGCGGTTCAGCAGGATACCGGGCACATCTACACGAGCAACTCGCTCTGCTCAAGGCAGACGGCCATATTGGCGCGCAGAGCTGGAACCAAAGCGAAGAAATCATTGCCGCCGGGCTGCGCACAACGGGCATGGCGCGTATCACGGTAGCGCAGCAGTCGGACGGGGTTGCCCGGGACCACAAGACACGGGGACTTGACGCTACCACTATCCATCTCGGAAGCAGCTTTGAGAGCGATGCAGAGATTGATGCGCTGGTTGCCTCCGTTCTCGAGGCGGCTGCCAGGCACTCCTATCCTATGTACATCGAGACCCACCGCGCCACTCTCACACAGGATATCCGGCGTACTGTGGATATGGTCAGTCGCTTTCCCGATGTGCGATTCAACGTGGATTTGTCGCACTATTACACGGGCCACGAAATCACTTATGGCGGAGAATTTGAGCAACGCGTGGAGCGACTGGAGCCCATTTTTGAGCGGGCGAGATTCATGCACGGTCGTATCAGCAATGCGGGTTGCATTCAGGCACCAGTGATTGACGACGGCGTGTATGTGGCCCACTTTCGTTCCATGTGGCAGCGCTGCTTCGAGGGATTTTTGCGTGGTGCCCAACCAGGGGACTATCTTAGTTTCAACGCTGAACTTCTTCCGATGCGCATAGGCACCGGCGAACAGACGCAGTGGCTGCACTATGCACAGCAGCGACTTGCGAACACAGATGACCCGCTTGAGGGAGAACCCACTGACCGTTTTCTGGAAGCCAGGTTGATCTGGGAAATCGCGTCTGAGGCATTTTTAGCGGCCCGAGACGAAGTCACCATGAGTAATGCTCGATGAACATTGCGCATCACACCCGTCGAGTGCTCCAAGAAAGCGCCAGGTTACTGGTAGTACTCGCGGCTGCCGCTGTTGTCGCGTGCAGCACGGCATCTCCCGCTCCCGTGATTTCCAGTGGACGCATTGAGCGCCTGGGGATGGTGCCTTCGCAACATGTGGAGCAGCGTTTGGTGGATGTATGGTTGCCCGACGACTACAGCCCCGACAAGCGCTACGCCGTGCTCTACATGCACGATGGCCAGTCCATCTTCGACGGTGCAACCAGTTTTAGCAAAAAGGGCTGGCATGTGGATGCCGCGTTAGGAAAGCTACTGCAAGAAGGACGGGTCAAAGACACCATCGTGGTAGGCGTCTGGAACACTGGTCAATCACGATGGGCCGAGTACTTTGCGCAAAAAGCGGTTCCACTAATTGAGGAGCCAGCCCGCAGCATATTTACCGCCAAATTCCTGCAGGATAAGCCGCGGGCGGATGACTATCTGCGATTTCTCGTGCAGGAACTCAAGCCCCTCATCGACAAAAAATACGCCACCCGACCCGACCCTGCCAATACTGTAATCATGGGCTCGAGCATGGGTGGCACCATCTCGCTGTATGCCATGAGCGAATACCCACAGGTCTTTGGGGCCGCCGCCTGTCTTTCGACGCACTGGATAGGCAGTTTTGAGCCAAACACCGAGATTCCCAGGGCAACGTTCCAATACCTACGCAATCATCTGCCCGACCCGTCCCGCCACCGGCTGTACATGGACCGTGGGACCACAGAGCTTGACGCGATGTACCAACCCCACCAGGATCTTGTCGATGAACTGGTGAAGAAAAAGGGCTACACCGTTGCCAACTCAGTGTCACTGGTATTTCCAGGCGCGGGCCACAACGAAGTGGACTGGTCCAAGCGACTTGAACTACCTCTGACCTTTTTACTGGGCTACAAACCTTGAGACCAATGCATTTGACGGTCCTGTGCTGACTGTTCCACCGAATGGAGTTTTCCCCATGAAATTCATATCCTCGCCGCGCATCTATGTCTTCATGTCCTTGCTATTTGTCTTCTTTACAAGTTTTTGCTCACCGCTTTGGGCTGCCGGCAGCGAAAGTTGGGTCACCAGCTGGACAGCTTCAGTGCAAGGACCGTATCCGGTTGGCAACCCGTCGGCACAACCCAATTTGAGTCGAGCGTTCCCATCGGCGCAAACCGGCGCGAACGATCAGAGCTTTCGCATGATCGTCAGACCTGACCTCTGGGCGAGTGAGACGCGCATTCGCCTGTCCAATGCGCTGGGCACGCAGCCGGTCACGTTTGACGGCATTTTCGTCGGCCTGCACCAGTCGAGTTCAGCTCTGGTGGCCGGAACCAATCAGGCCGTCCAGTTCGGCGGCAAGAACAGCGTCACAGTTGCAACCGGCGCATCCGCATGGAGTGATCCAGTTCCCCTGCGCTTTGTGAATCCAGGTTCTGCCGCCGCATTGACGGGGGGCAAACTGGCGGTGAGTTTTCATGTGGTCGGCGAAAGTGGCCCCATGACCTGGCATGCCAAAGCGCTGACCAGCTCGTATATCACGGCACCCAACGCGGGTGCAAAGGGCAATGACGAGGGAGAGGCCGCATTTCCCTTCGCCACAGCGTCCTGGTATTTTCTGGACGCTGTGGACATGATGGCATCGGCAGATACCCGTGTCATTGTGGCTTTCGGTGACTCGATTACCGACGGCACTGCATCCACCATCAATGGTGATGATCGCTGGACTGACGTGCTGTCGCGTCGCCTACATGCTGCCTTTGGCAATAAGCTGGTTGTCGTCAATGCGGGGATTGGTGGCAATCAAGTTGCCGGACCGGCCGAATACTCGGCGCAAAAACCCTTCCCGGGCGGCCCTTCTGCTGGGCAGCGTCTCGAACGCGATGTGCTGTCGCTCTCGGGTGTCAAGAGCATGATCTGGATGGAAGGCATCAATGATTTCAGCAAGAACGGCAATCGGGATGCAGACGTGGTGAAGGCAGAAATGAAAGCCATCATCGAGCGCATCCGTACCCAAAAGCCAAATTTGAAGATCATTGGTGCCACGGTTACTTCGGCGCTCGGCTCTACCAGCGCCGCGCATGGCTTTGCAGAGCAAGATACCAAGCGCCAGGCGCTCAACGACTTCATTCGCAATTCAGGGCTGTTTGACGCGGTGATTGACTTCGACAAGGCGATTCTGGATCCGCAAACCGGTGGCATGCGCGCCGAATTCGTTCCCGACAATACGCTGGGGGGCGCTGGCGACAAGCTGCATCCCAATCGGCTGGGTTATCTGGCCATGGGCTTGTCAATTGACCTCCATATGCTGTTGAAGTGAATCTCATCACCTGATACGAACCGGGATCGTGATTTAGTTTCCGAATGACCAATCATCCTTCATCGCATGAAACTTTATCAAACAACTCTTCCTGTCTCATACGTCAACACTTTTCTTGATGGAGTCAAGATCAGCCCGCTCGAATTGAGCCGGATCCTGCAACTCGCCGGCATTACAGAAGAATTGCTGTCCAAGGTGGATTCGCGCATCACGCAAGAACAATTTTCAACATTGTTCAAGTTGTTGGTAGAACGCGTAGACGATGAAGTGCTCGGCATTTATGGACGCCCGTTACGCAGAGGATCACTCAAAATATTGATGCTCCTGTTACTGGATGCATCGAATCTTCATTCGGCGCTGCGTCGCTGGCAGCAATTCGACCGCATCCTGTCCGATGAGTTTTCATTCGTGTTTATTCGCACCAACGATAATCTCAGCCTGACGCTGAACCGCTACCCGCGTGACACAAGAGATCCCAGGTTGGTGCAGGAGTTTCACTTGAAGTTGGTGCATGGTCTCGCGTCATGGGTTATCGGCAAGAAAATTATTCCCGAGAGAGTCGATTTCGCCGTTTGGCAGTCATCTTGACTTTGCCACACTGGAGCCGGACAGATGGAAATGGTGGCGAATGATGGCCAAGGTCAGCTTACTGATTTCCATGCTGAACCTGAATGACCGCTATTGTTGGCGGCCCACCTCCTGTGTAGCGTGACCTAAGGCAGGCGAACACCAGCTTACTGGCAGCCTACACCTCCGTTGACCGCGATCCCTCACCAGAATTGGGCACCGCGCACCAAGCGGCATCAGGCTGCCAGGTAGCCGCCCAGGCCGGCAACTGCTCTGGCGGCATGGGGCGGGCAATGCCGTAGCCCTGGGCCAGTTCGCAGCCCAGGTGCAGCAGTGCGGTGCCGTGCGCAACCGTCTCTACCCCTTCGGCTATCACCTCGCGCTTGAAGGCGGTGGCCAGCCCGATGACGCCCTGCAGAATGGCCAGGTCATCGGGGTCTTCGAGCATGTCACGCACAAAGCTTTGGTCGATCTTGAGCAGCGTCACACGCAGGCGCTTGAGGTAGGTGAGTGACGAGTAGCCAGTGCCAAAGTCATCCAGCGCAAACTTC
>CANNRR010000143.1 GCA_947508055.1 Burkholderiales bacterium | reverse complement strand
TTCATTGCCATTTCAAATTTCACAACGAGGAGCCACACCATGTTCACCAATCTGAAACTCGGAGTCCGCCTGGGGCTGGGCTTCGCCGCAGTTCTTGCCATGCTCATCATCATTGCGGTGCTGAGCATCACCCGCATCAATGCGCTCAACTCCGATCTGGAGTTGGTGATCAAGGACCGTTTCCCCAAGACCGCACAGGCCAACGAAATCATCATGGCGGTGAATACGATTCCCCGCTTGCTTCGCAATGCCTACATTTTCTCAGGTGCAGACTCGCAAAAGGCGTTGGATGACATTCCGGTTCAACGCAAGATCATCAACGACAACCTGGAAAAAATGGACAAGACGCTCGCTTTGCCCAAGGGCAAGGAGTTGCTGAAAGGTATACGTGATGCACGTGCGGCGTACATCGTTGACCAGGACAAATTCATCGAGTTCTTGAAGGCCGACAAAAAGGCAGAGGTGGTCGCGCTGATGCAGGGCAGCCTGCGCAAGACCCAGGGGGCCTATGTGGCTTCAGTCAATGATTTGATCAAGTTCCAGGTCGAGCTGATGGAAAAAACCGGGACCGAGGCAGCCGATGCTGCTGCCGCTGCAGCCCGATTGCTCACCATCATTGGTGGCGTAGCCACCTTCCTGGCCATCGCCATTGCCTGGCTCATCATTCGCAGCGTGCTCAAGCAACTGGGCGGTGAACCCGACTACGCCCGCGCCATGGTGGTCCGCATTGCCGAGGGTGACCTGACCGTCAAAATCGACACCCACGCCAAAGACGACTCCAGCCTGCTGTTTGCCATGAAGAACATGGTGGGCAAACTCTCCTGCGTGGTGACCGATGTGAACAGCGGTGCACAGGCCCTGGCCAGTGCGTCCGAAGAGGTAAGCGCCACCGCCCAAGCCCTGTCCCAAGCCGCCAGCGAGCAGGCCGCCGGAGTGGAAGAAACCAGTGCCTCCATCGAGCAAATGACCTCCAGCATTGCCCAAAACACCGAAAACGCCAAGGTGACCGAGGGCATGGCCAGCAAGGCGGCACAGGACGCTGCAGACGGTGGCGAGTCGGTCAACGCCACGGTGTCGGCCATGAAAGAAATTGCCAAGAAAATCGGCATCATTGACGACATTGCCGCTCAAACCAATCTTTTGGCCTTGAATGCCGCCATTGAGGCCGCCCGTGCCGGTGAACATGGCAAAGGTTTTGCCGTGGTGGCCGCCGAGGTGCGCAAGCTGGCCGAACGCAGCCAGGTGGCCGCGCAAGAAATTGGCGAGGTCGCCACCAACAGCGTGGAGCTGGCCGAGAAAGCCGGCAAACTGCTGGAGCAAATGGTGCCCAGTATCCGCAAAACGGCCGACCTGGTGCAGGAGATTGCGGCTGCGTCCAGCGAACAGTCGTCCGGCGTGGGGCAAATCAACTCGGCTGTGGGCCAACTGAACCAGACCACGCAGCAAAACGCATCCAGCTCCGAAGAGCTGGCCGCTACGTCGGAAGAAATGAGCGGACAGGCCGAGCAATTGCAGCAAACCATGTCGTTCTTCAAGCTCGACGAATCCGGGCACGGGCATTCCAGCGTCGCCGCCGCGCGCAAACCTGCAGGGGGCAACCGTGCTGCCGCCAAACCCAAGGGCCTGCGCTCGGGGACCGTAATGGCATCGGCGACCGAAGTGAATGAAGAAAAGTTCACCAAGTTCTGAGGACGGCTGCCATGAACACATTGGTTAAAGCCCCCGGAAAGGGTGTTGCCGCGCCCCCGGCTGGGGCCAGTACAAACGAGGCCAAGCAGTACTTGACCTTTATGCTGGGCGGAGAGATGTTTTCGCTCAACATCTTGCGCATCAAAGAAATCATTTGGTACACCAACATGACCGAAGTGCCCATGATGCCGGCTTGCATTCGCGGCGTGATCAACCTGCGTGGCGCAGTGGTGCCGGTGATGGATTTGTCGGCCCGGTTTGGCAAACCCTCCACGCCGGTGACCAAAAACAGTTGCATTGTCATCGTGGAGATTGAAGCGCCAACCGAGGGCGAGAGCCAGAACATGGGGGTGGTGGTGGATGCGGTGCAGGCTGTGCTGGAAATTCCCACCAGCGACATCGAACCCGCGCCCACCTTTGGAGCCAAGATTCGCAGCGATTTCATCGAAGGCATTGCCAAGGTGAACGGCAAGTTCGTGATTTTGCTCAACATCAACCATGTGCTGTCCACCCAGGAAATTGCCACCATGGGGCAAGTGAGTGCAACACACGATGTGGCCATGCTGCAAGAGTCTGCATGAACCCCATCACCGACGCGGAACTGGCCCAGTTTCAACGTTTCATTTTTGATGAAGCGGGCATCAGTCTGTCGGCAGCCAAAAAGGCTCTGGTCATGGGGCGCCTGGGCAAGCGCCTGACGCACCACCACCTGGAGAGTTTTGGAGACTATTTTCGTTTGCTCGAATCGGGGCAACACCCCGACGAGGTGCAAACGGCCGTAGACCTGCTGACCACCAACGAGACGTATTTTTTTAGAGAAATCAAACACTTTGATTTCTTGCGTGAGCAGGCCCTGGCGGCGCGCCAGCGCGGGCAGGCGTTTCGGGTGTGGAGTGCGGCCAGCTCCAGCGGCGAAGAGGCTTACAGCATTTCCATGGTGCTAGCCGAGACCATGGGCAGCACGCCCTGGGAGGTGGTGGGCACCGATATCAGTACCCGCATGGTGCAGGACGCGCGCCGCGCGCTCTACCCCATGGAAAGGGCGCGCCATGTGCCCGAAGATTTCTTGCGCAAGTATTGCCGCAAGGGCATCGAGCAATATGCCGGCAAGTTGCTGATTGATCGCAGCTTGCGCAACCGGGTGCGCTTTGTGCACGCCAACCTGAATGCACCGTTGCCGGAGATTGGTCGTTTCGACTTCATTTTTTTGCGCAACGTGATGATCTATTTCAACAACGAGACCAAGCAGCAGGTGGTCAACCGGGTTGCATCGCTGCTCAAGCCCGATGGGTATTTTCTGGTGGGACACTCCGAGAGCCTTAACGACGTGACCCAGGCCGTGCGCTCGGTGGCGCCTGCCATTTACCGCAAGGCGGCATGACATGGCCAGCCTGGATGGATTGATCGAAATCTTCTTGCAGCCGGGTGACTTGTTTGTGGCCACGCCGGGGTACCAGATTCGCACCATCCTGGGGTCGTGTGTGTCCATGACGCTGTGGCACCCGGCCACGGGGACCGGGGGCATGTCGCACTTCTTGCTGCCCACCCGTGGCACAGCGGTCAAGGAGCAGGAGTGGGATGGTCGCTATGGCGATGAAGCCTTGCAGATGATGCTGTCCCAGCTGCGAAGCCTGGGCATTTCGCCAGCCCAGTGCCAGGCCAAAATTTTTGGTGGCGGCAACATGTTCCCCGACCACATGCGTGACGGTGTCATCAATGTGGGCATGCGCAATGGACAAGCCGCACGGGAACTGCTGCAACAGCATGGCATTCGACTGGTGTCGGAGAGCCTGTATGGCGTGGGGCACCGCCAGATCGTTTTTGACGTCAGCAAGGGCGACGTCTGGGTTCACCAGGTTCGTCCCTCGCAGGCGACGCTTCCGGTTGCATAAAGGTAGACATGGCAAATTCCCGAATCAAGGTGATGGTGGTGGACGATTCCGCAGTGGTGCGGCAGGTGGTGACCGGCTTGTTGGCCGCTGACCCCGAGGTGGAAGTCATTGCCGCAGTGGCGGACCCGATACTGGCCATTTCGCGTATGAAAACCCAGTGGCCGGATGTGATTGTTCTGGACATTGAAATGCCCCGCATGGACGGAATCACGTTCCTGAAAAAGATCATGTCGGAGCGGCCCACCCCGGTGGTCATTTGCTCCACGCTGGCCGAGGCGGGGGCCAAAACGTCCATCGAGGCATTGGCCGCTGGTGCGGTGGCCATCATCACCAAGCCCACCATCGGGCTCAAGCAGTTTCTGGTGGACGCCTCCGACGATTTGCTCTCTGCCGTCAAGGGTGCTGCCCGTGCCAATGTTAAAAAACTGAACACAGCCCCCCCGCTGGTGCGCGAGAAAAATACCGCTGATGTCATCATGCCGGCCGCAGACCAACACGCAGCCATGATCCAGACCACCGAGCGGGTGGTGGCCTTGGGAACATCCACCGGCGGCACGCAGGCGCTGGAGGTGGTGTTGACCAGCCTGCCACGCGTGTGTCCGGGCATTGTCATCGTGCAGCACATGCCCGAAAAGTTCACCGCCGAATTTGCCCGCAGGCTCAACAGCATTTGCAAGATTGCAGTGAAGGAGGCGCAAAACGGCGACCGGGTTGTGCAGGGATGTGCTCTGGTGGCTCCGGGCGGCAAACACATGCTGCTGCGACGCAATGGTGCCTATTATTTTGTCGAGGTCATGGATGGCCCGCTGGTTAACCGGCACCGCCCCTCAGTAGATGTGCTGTTTCGCTCGGTGGCCAAATGCGCGGGAGCCAATGCCTTGGGGGTCATCATGACCGGCATGGGCGACGACGGGGCCGCTGGTCTGCTGGAAATGCACACCGCTGGCGCGCGCACCGTGGCGCAGGACGAAGAGAGCTGCGTCGTCTATGGCATGCCCAAGGAAGCAGTCAAACGCGGCGGCGTAGAAAAAACCGTCTCCCTGCACGCCATTGGACGCGAAATCATGGCACAACTTTTCACCGCCAAATAGCTATCGCCCGCCCAGAAATACCAACACACGAAAGGAACCTGACCATGGATATTCAATGGAAAGACAGCTACAAAATTGGCAACACAAAGATCGATGCCGAGCACCAGCACCTCTTTGCTCTGGCCGCAAAAATACTGGACGCGCCAGACAGGGCAAATCAGCAGGCCGTAGCGATGGCGTTTTACAAATACACCCGGGAACACTTTGAACACGAAGAAACGATGATGCGCGAGTCCAACTACCCCGGGTACCAGAAGCACATCGGCTGGCACAACCGCATCATCTCCCGGCTGAACGATATCAGCGAAGGGATTGCCAGGCAAGAACCCGACCGGTCCGCCCTGGAATCTTTGATGAATGACTGGCTGGTCACCCATATCGCCGACGAAGATGCACAACTTGCGCAATACGTCGGAAACCGTTGAGTACCCGAATAATTGATACAGCTGTCCCAATATAGGTACCGGGCTGGGCAAAAAGGCGGTTTGGTCCTTCGCGGCAGACCAGTCAACAATCTTCACGCCGCCAATGCCAGCAACTTAGATCAGTCGTGGTCAATTGAAGGGCAGCTTTGTGAAACTCTTCCGCTAATTGAATGATCATCCTATGATGGGTTCTATGACTGGTATCTGGCTGGCATGTCGGCGAACTGAAATTCAGCTTCGGGCACGGTGAAGTCCACCACGGCCGACAACAAAATAGCCAAAGACTCAGTCGCCAGAAAACGGTCGCTCACTGACAATGCTTCGCATTCCTGCAACTCCCAAAGACCATCAGGCCCCGCCCTGTTGGTCGGACTTCGGGTTAAGCCTAGCGGCGAAGGGGAGTTGAACCTGGCGCGGATCGTGGCTGTGACCGCAGGGCACGTTCCGATTCCAGAAGGTTCAACTGCCCATATTGAGCGTTGCCCTCGGAACCAAGGCATTTCGTCCTCGGGCCATGTCGCTCAATAAGGTGCCTTCCCACGGATGCCGTTTTTCAGGCAATTGCAGTTTCAGCGGTAGCCGTTGCGGCAACATCTGATCCGTCAAGTGCACGCTGAAACTTCCTGAATCCGGTCACCGGGTCCCGCTCATCATCAAACTCTTCGAAACTGCACCCCAGATCTTCCCAGAAAATATACAGAGACTCCTCGCCCATTTCGCACGCAAAATTGCACTCTCCATCCAGAGACAGCAAAGAACGGCTCAGCTTGTCGGACAAACCTTCACCAAAGTACGTTGGCCGAAACAGGATGCCTTCTTCATCGTATGACACCTTGATTTGTAATCCCTCAAATTCCACTACGTCATAGATGTACCTGTCACGGTAGTCGGTGTCCGTATGCACCAGTCCTCCCGTCATCACGGTATTCAAGATGGCCGGCATGGAGCAAGTCCATTTGGAACCACGGTAAAGTTGCTCAAGGTTTGAGACGTAGCTGATATCCGGCTCCTCGACGGTGACCGCATTGAGAACTTCATCAAGTTTGTTCCTGCCCTTACCGATTCGGTGATTCTGGATATCCCAAATGTCTTTGCTTCCTCGGTACACCGTGTCAAAGAACGTATAGTTAATCGGGTCATTGATGTCAGCCTTGGCGGCCCTCATGTAGTCCAGCCGCTCTGTGAGCATGGGGGTCAAGCTGTCAATGTCATCCACAAACCGCTTCGCCATGGATGCAGCACGAACCATGTCAAATGCATCCAAAGTTGCACTATCACGGCTCCACCGCATCGAGTAGTAACTCCCCTCCATCGTCACCCGCAGTTCGACACGCCGCTCAATATTTACGAAGTGACTATTGGGCGTGATTCCGTCACCCCAGTTGTTCTCGGGTGGCTCTGCCGTCTGCGTACCGTAATCCTGCACTACAAATTCAGCCTTGGCACCCAGATTAGCCAGCGCATGCAGTTGATTGGCGTATTGCGCCACAAGAAAGTCGTTGTATGTTTTCAAAATAATCTCCAAAGGTTGATGTTTACTGTCGTCGGGTGATGCTGCGTCTCGCACTGCTTGCGGGGCCGCAAAGATCACCGGGTTTGTGAACAAGAGCGACGCCCGCCGCTCCCGTCACGATGAATCTCAGAGTCCAAAGTCCAGGTCGCCACTGGCCAGGCAATACTCACCTGTCAACTCCACAGGCTCCGCCCTGTCATCCTTATCTGCCATGGCACTGGCAACTGTGGCCACCGTTGCAGCCTGAGGAATAGCTACAACAGTCGCAGCGACCGCCCCGCTGGATGCCGATGTACCGTATGCCATCAATTTCAAGCCCAGCCAGACGTTATTCAGTGTGGTCTTCTTTTGCAGAAAGCCTCGGTCCTTCAAACGCATATTGAAGGTGGCCTGCTTCATGGGGATGCGAATGCCCACCGTGTGGCACCACCGCAGGTACTCGTCGTACAGGGGTTGTGAACCAATCTTGGCTTCGGCCTGCAAGGTGCAGCACTCATCCAAGAATGTCTGCATCACGTCCATGGAAGAGCGGTATTCCATGGTCGCCTCTTTGACTGCCTTTGGCATACCCAAACCTTGCTTCAACCAAAGTTGCGTACCTTCCATTGCCCAACGAAGAATGGCTGGGGCCTCGGCCCTGAGCTTTTCCGTCAGGAAGGGATCGCGTCGCTCATCTTTGAACTCTGCCAAAAAGGGAATCAGTCGCATGCGACGCCACACCCCCTCGTCTGTGCCACGGATAGCTGGCTTGTGGTTGGTTGCGAGTAGCACCTTACCTACCGGCTTGAATTGGAAAAACTCCTGGTGCAAGAAACGCACGCTAATAGTGTCACCACCGGTGAACTGCTTGATAACGCCCTCATCCAGACTCGTGCCTTCCTTGCCTTCTGGTGCAACCACCAAACGCTTGCCGACCAGAGCGGCCAAATCATTGCGGGGTGCACCACCCCGGTTCAGGTCCATAAAGGTCGTGAAATCCACGCTTTGTGAATATTCCCCCAGGAGGTACTCGACCAGATCAATAAAGACCGACTTGCCGTTTGCACCGCATCCATAAAACAGAAAAAAGCACTGTTCGGTCATCTTGCCGGTCAGGATATAACCCACTACCCGTTGCAGGTAGTCCACCATTTCGGTGTCACCCACCATGATTTCCAGCAAAAACTGCTTCCAGCGTGGGCAGTCAGTTCCGACAGGGGCCATCGGTACCGGCGACACTGTGGTCAGCAAGTCGGCGGAACGGTGCGGACGCATTACGCCGTCGCGCAAATCAATGGTTCCGTTCTTGCAATTGAAAATCATGGGGTCCGCGTCATAGTCACGGGTGTTGGTGACCAAGCTGGGAATGACCTTTGCCAGCGAGAGCGAGTGCATGATGGGTTTGTAGTTGTGCAAGTTCTCACCCTCTTCCCGCAGCTTTTTCGCCTTAGCGGCGTACATTTCGCCCACCTGATGGATATTTTTCCTGAGCTGGTTGGCCTCATTTTCAAGAATATTGGCGGCCACCCGAGTCATACGAAAGACCACTTCATTGTTTTCGTCATGTGCCCAATGGGTGCCACGCCAGATCATCCAGATGCCACGGTTGGCATCAAAGCGGGTGGACTCGCCCCAAAAGCTCGCGAACCGCTGCGAGTGGCCTACTTCACCGGGGCTGAAACCCTTGCGGGCTTTTGCCACAGGGGCAACGGATTTACCGGCCTCTACGGTGGTGGTGACTTCGCACAGAAATTCTTTGATGTTGAAGTCGGAAGCTGGTGCCGAGGGCTTTGATTTGTCAATCGCAGCAGCAGGAGTCGTCGCGCTTGACGTAAATCCGATGGTTGCCGGGATTACGGCATTTGAAAAAAGTCCACCGCCATACACCGGCAGCTTGGTTTGTCCAAAGACGTTGAAGGGAATGGCACTGGTGTGTGCCACGCGATAGGTGTTTTGCATGTTTTCATCTTTAAGTCGGGTTGGTTGATTCGGCTTTGTGGTCAACAAGTCCTTGGATGCTCCCCCCACTGAATCAAGGTGAGGACCTTTCCAAGGACTCTTTGAGTCTTGGTCAGGACGGTATTCGTCGCTTAAAGATGAGCGTTTGCGCGGTGGTGAAAGTGATT
>CANNRR010000142.1 GCA_947508055.1 Burkholderiales bacterium | reverse complement strand
CTCGGTGCGTCGCTCCTTGGGCAGTGCGCGGGCCTCGCCTTCGGTCAGGGCGTGTCCGGCCTCACCAATTAGCGTAAAAACCAGGTGCCCCGATTCGCGGAACAGGGTGAAGTGCCGTGCTTCGGCAAAGGCGTCTAGCTCGGCATAGGCCTTGGACTCTTCGACCTTGTAGGCATTGCGGATGCGCTCTGCGTCAGCCTTGAAGTCTTCGCTGGCGAGGCGCAGCGGAATCTCGGTTTGCAGTGTGCGCGCCAATGCCAGCATCAACTGCCGCAACTGCCGCCCCTGACCGGGTGGCATACGCAGGGCCCGGGGGTGTTCAGGGGCGTCAAAGTTGTGCAAGTAGCACAGATCGGGTGGCACGGGTCGCGTGGCGGCCACCGCCTGCATGCTTTGCAGCAGCAGGGATGAGCGCCCGCTGCCCACCTCGCCCAGCACAAACAGGTTGTAGTCGGGCTGCTCCAGACCCAAGCCAAAGCGGGCGGCCTGCTCGGCGCGGTCCTGACCTACCCAGGGCAGGCTCTGTTGCACCAGTTCGGATGTGTCGGCGAAGCCCAGTGCATCGGCTGAAAGGTTCAGACGCAGGTCGGCTCGGGTGAGGCTGTGGATGGTCATGCCGTGTGGAGTGGTTGGCGTTCAATGCGGGTCGTGTGACGAGTGCAGGCGCATGCGCAGGCCCAGGTCGGTGCGGGAATCGGCGTTGGCCAGCGCCACTTCGGGGGTTATTCGACCGTGCTGCACCAAGTCGAGTAGCGACTGGTCAAAGCTGTGGGTACCCATGACGCTGGTCTTCTCCATCGACTGGCGCAACTCGTCCACCGCACCGCGTTGGATCAAATCCGCCACGTGGGCCGATTGCAACAGTACCTCGGTGGCCAGCGCACGCCCTCCGTCGCGGCCTGGCAACAAGCGCTGGGCCACGATGGCGTGCAAGTTGAGTGCCAGGTCCATGCGCAACTGCGTGTGCGTCGATTCCGGAAAGAAATTAAGGATGCGCTTGATGGCCTGGCTGGCATTGCTTGCGTGCAGGGTGGAGACGCACAGGTGGCCGGTTTCTGCGTAGGCAATGGCGTGCTGCATGGTTTCCTGGTCGCGGATTTCGCCGATCATGATCATGTCGGGAGCCTGGCGCATCGCGTTGCGCAACGCGTTAGAGAAGCTGTGCGTGTCCACACCTATCTCGCGCTGGTCCACGGTGGATGCTCCGTGCCGGAACAGATACTCAATCGGGTCTTCCACAGTGAGGATATGGCCGCTTTGGTGCATGGCACGGTAGTCCACCATGGAGGCCAACGTGGTCGTCTTGCCCGAACCCGCCGCACCAATGATCAGCACCAAACCGCGTTGTAGCACGGCCAGTTCGCGGACGGCAGGGGGCAGGCCCAGCGCGTCAAAACCCGGAATCTGGCTGCGTACCAATCGGGCCACCATGCTGGTCTCACGGCGCTGTTGGTAGACGTTGATACGAAAGCGCCCAATGCCCTGTGGCGCGTAGGCCATGTTGCATTCCAGGGTATGCTCAAAGTCTGCAATGGCTTGCGGGCCCATGGCCGAATAGGCGAGCGTATGCGTCTGACCCACTCGCAGCGGCGGCAAGGGCAGAGCCTGCACCTTGCCGTCGACCTTGACCTGGGGCGGCGCGCCGGTGGTCAGAAAAAGGTCGGACGCGTTGCACTCCACAACCATGCGCAACAGGGCATTCAAATCGTAGTCTTCCATCACGACACCTCCAGCTTGTTTGTAAGCAACCGTTTGAGTCATGGTAGACGTGCCGAGGTGGCTTGACCACCCGGTTTTGCGTAAAGATTGATTTAGGGCAAAAATCCTGCGGCCCAGCCACTGCGCACCGCACCCTCCAGCGTGGCGGGGTAGGGCCCATCCACATAGTCACCAGCTGCCAGTAGCCCTGGCGCAATGCTCTGCGCTGGGCGAAGCAGACCGGGTGTGCAGGCAAAAGTGGCGTGTTTTTCGACCACGGTTTGCACAGGTTGCAGGTCGCCCAAGCCAAGCGGCGCGAGTTGCATCGCTGCCTGTGCCAAAACGGAGGTCTGCAGTTCATCGCGGCTACCGTTGCTGGCGCTGACCACAAAGGCCAGCAAGCCCTTTGGGTCACCCAGCTGGCCCCGGTCAAACACAAATTGCGCTGGCGCTCCAGCCCTGGCGTGCAGGGCCAGCATTGGGTGGGGCAGGCGGGCCTGCGGCGCCCAGGCGTAGATGGTGGCGATGGACTCAAAGTGGAGAGCCGCTGTCTGGGTTGACCATGCGTGTAATTGAGATGCTATTGAATCAGGAGCGGTATGTGCACATTCCACGAGGGCTAGCGTCGCATTTGACGCAGAACTTGCCCAGATGACGCGGTCAAATGCCTGGCCGTCTAGCATCCAGTGGGGCGCCTGCCATTGCAATCGCCTGACGCGCTGGCCCATGTTCACCCGCCCACCATGCTGTGCAATCCAAGGCGCTGCGGCATTCGGGAAGAGTGCACTCAAATTGGTCCGCGGCAGCAGCAGGTGCGAGCCACCGCGAATGCCAAACAGTGCATCTTTTAGAACCCGTAGAAACACCTGGGCGCTGGCCTGTGTGGCGGCAGTGTTCAGCGCCGATACGCACAGCGGCTCAATCAACTCGTGCAGCACGCGCGGAGCCATATTGGCGCACAGCTGCGCCACCGACAGGTCAGACGCACATTGAAAGCCCGCCCATTGCCAGCCCAGCGATGCCCGTATCAGTGACAGCCGCTCGCTCCACGACCAGCCGCGTGCGGTGGCTATTGCCCCCATGGCATCCAGCGGTGCTGGCCAACTGGCCGCATAGCCTGGGGTTTGCAGGCCAGAGCCATCCGGGAAGGGCAAGGCCAACGGTCGGCGCAGGAGGGTAGTGTCCGGATCCAGCCCCACCAGGCGCATGACGCAAAGTGCTTCGGTGTAGGCGCCAATCAGGATGTGCTGGCCGTTGTCGATGGTGATGGGCGTGCCGTCTGGCAGCGCAGCCTCCAGCGCCCGTGCGCGCCCGCCCAGGGTGCGTGATGCTTCGAACAACGTGACTTCGTGCCCCGCCTCGCAGGCCGCCACTGCGGCCGCCATGCCGGCCCAACCGCCACCAACGATTCCGACTTTCACATCCGCCCTAACGCCTGTACCTTCCAAGCCAGCCACATCTTGCGCAGGGGCGTGAGGTGATTGCGCTGGTGCAGCACCTGGAACTTGTCGGCCTCAATCTCGCGCAGCAGGGCGCGGTAGATGCTGGCCATCATCAGGCCCGGTTTTTGCGCGCGTCGGTCCTCGGCGGGCAGCAGGGACAGGGCCTCGTCGTAGAGCGCGTGCGCGCGCTGGGTCTGGAACTGCATGAGCGCGGTGAAGCGGTCTGAATACGTGCGCTTCAGGACCTCGTGTGCCTTCACATCAAACTGCTGCAGTTCGTTGACGGGCAGGTAGATGCGGCCCCGTAAGGCGTCTTCGCCCACGTCGCGGATGATGTTGGTGAGTTGCAATGCCTGGCCCAGCTTGTGGGCATAGTCCGTGGTCTGCGGTTGGGTCTGGCCAAAAATGCGGGCCGCCACTTCGCCCACGACACCCGCCACCAGGTGGCAGTAGCGCTGCAGGTTGGGGTAGTCCAGGTAGCGGGTCTGCGTCAGGTCTATCTGGCAGCCCTCGATGACGGCCTGCAAATGGCGCTGCTCAACGCCGAAATCGCCCGCCAGTGGCATCAAGGCCAGCATCACCGGGTGGCTGGGGTGGCCCGCATAGGCGTCGGCCACTTCAGACTGCCACCAGGCCAACTTGGTGTGGGCGACGCTGGCGTCCACCATGTCGTCCACCACGTCATCAACCTCACGGCAAAAGGCGTAAAAGGCGGTAATGGCAGCACGTTTTGGGGCTGGCAGGAACAGAAAGGCGTAGTAGAAGCTGCTGCCGGACGCGGCGGCTTTTTGCTGGACGTATTGCGCTGGGGTCATAGGCCGTTATTGTCACATCCACAAGGTACGCCACAGCATCACGGGGAAATCCCACCAGCGAAGGGTAGGGCGCGTGTTCAGCGTGGCGTAGTTCAGGGCCTCGATGCGGTCCAGAATGCGCAACCCGCCCTGTACGACCAAGCGCAGTTCCCACCCGGCACGGCCCGGAATCTGGTGCACGAGTTGTGAGCCAAATAGCATGCTAGCCCTCGCCGACTGTGCGCAAGCAGCTATCAATTGTGTAGCGTTTTCAGTTTGCCGCTGGATCCGGATGTCGTCCTGCGAGACTTCATACCGCGCGCAGTCGTCCTGCGGCAGGTAGTAGCGACCCCGTGGAATGTCCACGCTCAGGTCTTGCCAGAAGTTGATTAGCTGCAGGGCGCTGCAAATGGCATCGCTGCGCTCCAACGCCAGCGCATCATTCACGTCATACAAGTGCAGCAGCAGGCGCCCCACCGGGTTGGCCGAGCGGCGGCAATAGTCCAGCAGTGCAGCGTGGCTGGCGTAGCCCTCGGACGCGGCAGATTTTTGGGTGTCCTGCACAAAGGCGTCGAGCAGGTCGTGCAGGAGTTGGGGCGGGAGTTTGTGGGTTTGCAGGGCGCCTTGCAAAGGGCCGAATACGTGGGGCCAGCGGGTGCTGGCGGTTGTGCCCTCGTTTTTGCAGGCGGCAATCAGGTCCTGCCGGTAGGCCTGCAGTTCGTCCAGTCGCTGTGCGGGCGTCGCATCGCCCTCGTCGGCAATGTCGTCAGCGGTACGGGCAAAGTGGTAGATGGCTGCTATGGGCGCGCGCAAGTGCGGCGGGCATAGGAAAGACGCCACCGGAAAGTTCTCGTAATGCGTGATGGGCGCGGGGTTGTCCTGAGCTGGGTGCATGGTTTGATTTTGCCAGCAGGAAACCGACAGTGCGCGCTTGGCGGGTGATGCCAAGCGTGAGGGAGCCTTCGCAGCGGCTAGCGCTTGCCCTTGCCCTTGGGCTCAACGCTGATCTTTCCTGTTTCGCTGGTGTAGCTGGCAAGCCAGTTCGGAAGTGCCCACGCCAATGCGTAGCCTTTTTCGCTTGGTGAATAGTCCAGCTTGGAGCCTTCAACCATTTTCGCCAAGCCATCCGGGAATCGGACTTGACTCAGAGTGGTGGGGTACTGGCCTTGTGAAAAGCGGTAGGTTTCAATCACGCCGACGATAGCCTCAAGGTCGGCCTCGGCTACCGTGGGACTGGAGTCCACGTCAGGCCAGGCATAGGGGGCATTGATGCGGGGGTATTGGACGATGGCAACAACGATAAATGCCACCAGCAGCAGGTATCCAAGAATATCCTTGATGTTGGATTGAGCGGTGCGCTGGTTGGCCAGCGCGGCGGTAGCGGCCTGTTGCTGCTCTACGCCCTGGTGCGCATCTTCAATCAACTGGTTCAAGTTGGGTTTTGTCTGGGATTCGCTCATGATCATTTCCCGTTCATATTGAAATAAAGGTACATGCTCCCGTTTCCTGGAGTAACCCTATAAGCATGGGGTTGCATTACGTGTTGAACAGCCAGCATGATTTGCCGCGCAGTGTTCTTTAAGGCCGGATTACCAGCAGTCAGCGTGGTGTCCTCCATAATCGAAATTTTGTACTGCCCCGGCCCGTTGGAATTTGCGTAGCCAGCACCAATGTTCACATAGACCCCTAGGTGCTTGAAGGACATCTCTTCCCGTGTGAGGCCGCCGAGGTTGATCATCTTGGTTGTGCAAGTCCTTGCTACCGTCACGCAGTATGAAAATGCGGCGTCGGACAAGCCTTGTCCAGTGAGGGGTTTGTCACCTATGACAATCTGGCTGCCCAACTGAGCCCCTGTCTCCGCTTGCAATCCAGCAAGCACCGTCTTGATCTTGTCGATTCTCAAAACAATTTCGGACGCTTTTGCCCGGTAAACGTAGGCCTGGTAAGACGGCAGCGCAATCGATGCCAATATGCCAATGATCGAAACCACGATCATCAGTTCGATCAGGGTGAACCCACGCTGGGCGCGTCGCATCAATGACTCCTCAGGTCGGTGACCTTGCAATTGCGGTCTGTTTGTTTCAACAATCTTCATCTTGGGCCCCAGGTTGAATTGGTTTTCGGTTTGGAAAGTGTGTCGGTTCGGCAAGTGCTGTGAAGAAGCCTACTTTTGATCATAATGAAATTATTACACTGCCGCTTAGCAAGCAACCATCAACCTACTTACACACTGCATATGAATACGGACCTTGCCCTGAACTCACTGGAATTGTTCAAACGTGCTGTAGTCCAGGCCTACCCCTCCAGCAATCAGTTGCCCTCGCTCGTTTTGGACGGCACGCTGGTTCAGGCATGGCAAAGTGTTGCCCGCCTGCTGGGTATTGACACGGGTGAGCTGGCGCGAAAGTTGGCCCCCTTTTATGGTGTCTCACCGGCGGGCGATCTGTACGGCGTGCAGCCCGAAATCCTTGGGCTGGTTCCCTACAACTTTTGCCAGACGAATACCGTGCTGCCACTGCGCATTGAAGAAGGTGCACTCGTGGTTGCCAGCGCCGACCCTCTTAATCGTGATGTTGCGGAGCGATTGGGGTTTTTGGCGAATCGTCGTTTGCAAATGGTTTTGGCCGCACCGGACAAGATTGAAGATGTGATCGTGATCGCGTTTAGCCGTGAAGCAGCGCGCAGCGCCAGTGAAGAGGGGCAGCGCGGCACCAATGCAGCGGTCGTTGACGAAAATGCTGTGACCAAACTGGGCCGAGCGCTGTTTCTTGACGCGATCGCGCAGCGCGCTTCAGATCTGCACATACAGCCGTTTTTGGGAGCTGCCGCGGTGCGCATTCGGGTTGACGGTATTTTGCGCAGACTGACCATGTTGCCGGAAGCGGTGGCCGTCACGCTCATTCGCCATATCAAGGCACGCAGCGGCATGGAGTCCACTAATATGCTGATTCCGCAGGATGGGCGCATGTCTTTGGTGGCCGAGGGGCAAGAGTTCGACTTGCGTGTGTCCACACTACCGGCAAGCGGCGGTGAGCGACTGGTGGTGCGTTTTCTGGATCAGAGCCGCGTGCACCGCTTGAGCGGAGCCGGGTTTTCGCTGGCGGCATTGCATACCCTGCGCCGGGCCATGGCGCGCCCGTCCGGTCTGGTTGTCATTACCGGGCCCACTGGCAGCGGAAAGACCTCTACGCTCTATGCCATGTTGGCCGAGATCAATCGCAGCACCATCAACATCATTACCGTCGAAAACCCGGTTGAGTACCGCATCGCGGGGATTTCGCAAGTTGAAGTGAATGAGAAAGCCGGGCGCTCGTTTTCTGCTTCGCTACGTTCCATCCTTCGTCAGGACCCGGATGTTATTTTGATTGGGGAGATTCGCGACAAGGAGACCGCCGAGATTGCAACGGCCGCTGCGCTGACCGGGCACCTTGTGCTGGCCACCCTGCACACCAATGACGCGCTGACCGCAATCCCGCGCCTGCTTAATCTGGGGCTGGACCCTTCCATACTGGCTGACTCGCTGGCTGTCGTGGCGGCGCAGCGCTTGTGCCGGGTGCTGTGCCCTCACTGCAAGACACCCACCACCGATCCGCTGACGCCGCAAGAAAAATTGTTTGGTGATATGACGCGCAACCGCCCTGGTCATCGCGCTGTCGGTTGCAAGGCTTGCGATTTCACCGGCTACCGTGGTCGTTTGCCGGTTGTCGACATTGTCGAAGTCAGCAAGCCCTTGCGTGAAGCCATCGCACAAGGCGAGACGCGACTTTCCGTATTGGAAGGACTGCGAGAGGGCGGCTTGAAGTCGCTGGCAGCATCCGGTGCGCAGCGTGTCATTTCTGGAGACACAACGGTAGCCGAGGTCATGGAGACCGTCGGTCCGTCATTTTGGGCGGATATCGCAGCGCACTATGGTGCAGCGTTCACTGACAACCCTGAGTTGGACACCGTGTCCCAGATTGTTGGCGGCCAGGGTGTTCTGCTGATGAGCCAGGACCCGGCATTGGCCGCTCAACTGGCACCTGCGATGGAACTGGAAGGCCTGCGCCTGGTGGTTGCGAAAACTGCCGAAGAGGCTCGTGAATGCCTGCGCCTGGATGAGGACATCGCTTTCATCATTGGCGACGTGGACGACCGGTTTACCCTACAGCAGGCCACACAACATTTGGCGAACAATCGTCTGCATATTGCCTGGGCGCGCTTGCCGGCCGTGGTACTAGTGGCGGCCCCTCTCATGTACCAGCGCGATGAATTGCTAGGCAGTGGAGTATTGGGAGAGTTGATGCCCAAGCCCGTGGACCTCGCCGCACTGAAATTACTCATTCGTCGTTCGCAAGCGCGATAGGTTCGTGCGTGCTCATGGCGTCAATTCGTTGTGGTGTCTCGCCTGAACGGGCTGCGCTGCTCCAGATTGTCCAGATAGTTGGTGATTCCCTCGCCCTCACGTTCCAGAAAACGTGCCACCGCGTCCGCAAAAGCCGGATGTGCCAACCAGTGGGCGCTGGTGGTCTTGACGGGCAGCAGGGCACGCGCCATCTTGTGTTCGCCCTGGGCACCGCCCTCAAAGCGGTGGTAGCCGTGCTCTATGCACCACTCCAGCGGCTGGTAGTAGCAGGCCTCAAAGTGCAGGCAGTCCACGCGCTCCAGCGCACCCCAATAGCGGCCGTAGGCCACCTTCACCGGTCGGAGACTGGGCGGCAGCGTGTTTTGCTCCGTGTCCCCCGCCCGCTGTGCGGGCTCCTCCTTGACCTGCGCAGAACACACTGCCGCCCAGTCTTTTGAGGTGTTTTGGCATTCAGCGCCCGTGGAATGTGCGTCAAGCGCTATCAAACTGGTAGCAATGGCTTGCCCATCGCGCTCGGCAATGAACAGCAACCAGTGCTCCGGCATGGTGTCGGCCATACGCTGGAAGAAGTCGCGGTTCAGGTAGGGCGCGTTGCCATGTTCCAGATAGGTG
>CANNRR010000141.1 GCA_947508055.1 Burkholderiales bacterium | reverse complement strand
TTTGATTTCGCGGTTCAAGCCTATGGACCGTTGGTGGCCATCGCGCACAGTGCCATGGTCCAGTTCTGGGGCCGATTGCAGATTACGCGGCAGTTGGAGAAACTGCAGTTTGGCGGTGCTCATCAAACCTGGAAAGATGCAAGCCAGTCATGGTATTCATTGAGTCCGTTGACTGACAACTGTGGCGTTGCTGGCCGCTCAGGCATTAGCGCTGCGCTGGTTTTGCGCGACAACGTCCGCAACCGCAATCGCATTGAGCGTGCCTACCGCAAGGCCATTGCTGAGGCGCGACAGGAAATCGTGATTGCCAATGCCTATTTTCTTCCCGGTGGCAAATTGCGCCGTGCCCTGGTTCACGCAGCCCGAAGGGGGGTGCGCGTGCGCCTTCTCTTGCAGGGTCGTTACGAATATTTCATGCAGTATCACGGGGCCAGGCCGGTTTTTGGCATGTTGTTGGCGGCGGGTGTGGAGATTCACGAGTACTCGGCGGGTTTTTTGCACGCCAAAGTGGCGGTGGTGGATGGCCGGTGGGCCACGGTTGGGTCATCCAATCTGGACCCTCTGAGTTTATTGCTGGCTCGCGAGGCCAATGTGGTCGTTGACGATGTATCTTTTGCCCAGGAACTTCGATCGAGTTTGATATCGGCTATGGAAGTACACGGCGTAAAGTTGGATGCACAAGCTTATGCACTACGCCCCTGGCGGCAGCGTTTTCTTGACCGACTGGCATTCGGCGGAATGCGCATGCTGTTGTTTCTTGCAGGGCGTCGCTATTGATTCGATAGCGATCTACGCAATTCTTGCGGGGGCTAGTGGCTAAAAACCCTTTTGATCAAAGGCTGGTAGTATTCCCTCATGTTAATGAAATCGCAGAGCACCATGACCCCAATTGATGCCGATGAGGGCACCCCGGTTTCCGTGAAGATTCGGGAGCGTCTGCTGGCCGCCCGCAAACGCTTCCACGCCAATGACAATATCGCTGAGTTTGTGACTCCGGGCGAGCTTGAGAAACTGCTCGACGAAGTCGAGGTCAAGATGCAAGGGGTGTTGGATAGTTTGGTGATTGATACCGCGAATGACCACAACACGGACAATACCGCCCGGCGCGTGGCAAAGATGTATCTCAACGAGGTGTTCCGTGGTCGCTACGTCGAAGGCCCCAGCATCACGGAATTCCCCAATGTCGGGCATCTCAATGAATTGATGATTGTTGGCCCGATCACGGTCCGTAGTGCTTGCAGCCATCATTTTTGCCCCGTCATCGGCAAAGTATGGATCGGAGTCATGCCCAACGAACATACCAATGTCATAGGACTGTCCAAATACGCCCGACTGGCCGAATGGATCATGGGGCGTCCCCAGATTCAGGAAGAGGCTGTTGTTCAGTTGGCCGATCTGATTCAGGAAAAGACCCAGCCCGACGGTTTGGCAATCGTCATGGAAGCCAGCCACTACTGCATGGCGTGGCGGGGTGTGAAAGACATGGACAGCAAGATGATCAACTCGGTCATGCGCGGGGTGTTTTTGAAAGACCCCAATTTGCGGCGCGAGTTTTTGTCCCTGATTCCCCGGAAAGGCTAGGCCATGCTGGTACGTTTACTGTATGCGAGTCGCGCGATAGATCCGAGTGCCGAGGCGATTGAAACCATTCTTGCCAAGTCTCGACAGTACAACCCAAGCTGTGGAATCACCGGTATTCTCTGCTACGGGGGCGGCATCTTTTTGCAGGCAATAGAGGGCGGCCGTATGGCGGTTAGCGACCTGTATGGTCATATTCAGAAAGACGTTCGCCACAAGGACGTCGTATTGCTGCACTATGAAGAGATCTCGGAGCGCCGCTTTGGCGGCTGGACCATGGGACAGGTCAATATGTCCAAAATCAATACCAACATATTGCTGAAGTACGCAGAGAAGCCCGAGCTTGATCCGTACTCGGTTTCTGGCAACGTGTCACTCGCATTGCTTGAAGAACTGATGGCTACGGCCTCCATCATCGGTCGAGCCTGAGTTCCGGGTCTTCGGGGTTTTGAACGCCTGAGGCAACGTGCCTAGCGGTTGCGCGAAATGACGCTTTCCTCAAGCTTTAGCGCGAGCTGTGAAATAGCCATGGCTGCGGGGCAACTGGGGGTTGTCTGCATCAGCAACTGGCGGCGCATGATGGCTTGGCGAACTGCCGGGTCCGCCGGAATGTCTCCCATATGCACCAATTTGATGGGCCGCCCGGGCTCAGTCGGAACAAAGCGGTCCAAAACCTGCTGCAATTGCACGGTAATAGCCCGTCCATCGCCGATGCGGGCAGTCTGATTGATCACCATGCGAATGGTCTGGCGTTTTTGTTGCCCTACCAAAACTTTGATAGTTGCGTAGGCGTCGGTCAATGAAGTCGGCTCTGGAGTCGCAACGACCAACACTTCAGACGCCAGTGACACGGCAAACAAAACGACGTCGGAAATACCCGCTCCAGTGTCAAGCAGAACCACATCGTAATGCGGAACCAGGCCGCTCATAATGCGAAGAAAATCGTCACGAACCTCAGGCGTCAGACGAGAATATTCGACCATTCCTGACCCGGCCAACAGCACGGAGAATCCTCCTGGCGCACGAATGATGGCTTCTTCGAGTTTGGCTTTACCGGTGAACACATCGTGTAGCGTGATCTTTGGGTAGAGGTTGAGTACCACGTCAAGGTTGGCCAGGCCCAGGTCTGCGTCCAATACCAAAACACGGTGCCCCAGTTTGGCAAGCGCGGCCGCTAAATTTGCAGAAACAAACGTCTTGCCAACACCGCCCTTGCCGCTGGTCACAGCCATCACCTTGCCAAGAGGCTTGAGTGGTACCGACGTATTGGCGTCGCTCGGAACGGGGGGATTCAATACGTCAGACATCAATTCACCCTTTGCATGGCGTTACTCGCCGCAGTGGCCGTCAAGTCGCTTGAAACACTTTCGATCCACGCGGGGTCCCCCAGCGACAGATGGCCAAACAGAAGATTTTTTTCCTCCGCACTTACAAATATTTCCGGTTGATGGTCCAGGCAGACACGATTGCGCCCTTCTGACTTCGCTCGATACAACTGCGTATCGGCGCGTTCGGTCCAAAGAGATCCCGTCGAGCGGATCCACTCGGGCGCGTAGGCGCCGCCCACACTGATGGTGACATTTATCGTCAGGCTGGGTGTAATGGTGATTGTCAGCGCTTCAATAGTGGCACGGATACGTTCGGCAACTGTGGAGCCAAAAGAGGTGTGGCAATTCGGTAAGACTACCGCAAATTCCTCGCCCCCATAGCGCGCAACCGTGTCCATGGGGCGAACGCAACTGGCAATTGACTTGGCCACGGCTTGCAATACCTGATCGCCTGCCGGGTGTCCGTATGTATCGTTGACTTTCTTGAAGTGGTCAATGTCCATCATGAGCAAGAGCGCCGGGTCACCCGAACGTGCAACACCGTCAAGGGTGCGTTCCTGGACCGCGCGGAAATGACGGCGGTTGCCCAGCCCGGTCAACGGGTCTTTTAGTGATAGCTCACACAGGCCATCAATCACACACTGAAGGTACTCCCTGGCGGAACCTTCTGGCGAGGGCAAGCCGACCACCATGCTGTGGTCCAGCAGTGCGCGCGCATTGTCCAGTTGCAACTGATGCAATTGAATGGTAGAGCTGGAGGAGGTGTTTGCCACAATCGGTGTCAAAGTAGATCCGTTAAAGCATAACAGGAACTGGGATGATGGTGCCACGTGAACCGGCTTCCCGCAAAGACATTTGCTGCATATTCACCGGCTAGTCTTTTGGTTCATGGCATTCTTATGGGTGCGGGTCGCCGCACACGGTACAAAGCGGATTGCGTGGTAACCGGATGTCGGTCCAGGTCATATTGCGACCATCGAGCATCAGCAGGCGCCCCACAGCGGGTTCACCAGCACCGCTGAGTAATTTAAGCGCCTCGGCCGCCTGCATGCTTCCAATGATGCCGACCAACGGGGCAAATACGCCCATGGTGGCGCAGCGCGTTTCTTCAAACACGGTCTCAGGCGGGAATACACAGGCGTAACAGGGTGAGTCAGGCTGCCTGGGATCGTAGACCGCCAATTGACCGTCGAAGCGGATGGCGGCTCCCGAGACCAGTGGCACGCCGTGCTGCACGCAGGCTGCGTTCAATGCCTGGCGGGTTGCAAAATTGTCGCTGCAGTCCAGCACAACGTCCGCATCTGCAACGAGGGTGTGAAGCCGTCTTGCGTCGGCGCGCTCATTCAGGGTTGTAATCTTCAACTGTGAGTTGATGGCCAGGAGAGTTTGCCGCGCGGACTCCGCCTTGGGTTGACCGACGCGGGCCTCGGTGTGAGCGATTTGACGCTGTAAATTGGTCAAGTCCACCGTGTCGTGGTCTACCAGGATTAGATGCCCGATACCAGCGGTTGCCAGATACAGCGTGGCGGGTGACCCCAGACCGCCAACCCCGATGACCAATGCGCGACCCTGCATGATTCGTTGCTGGCCGTCAACACCCAACTCGTTGAGCAGAATGTGCCGCGAGTAGCGCAGCAACTGCGCATCATCCATGGAAACAACCCCAGCGCCGGGGCAGCTCAGTACGAGAAGCGACAAGCGTGGCGGTCATGTCCTAGTTGTCTTTGGGCTCTTCTTTGCGCTCCACCAGCGTCTTGCTGACCAGCACGGGTTTGCCTTTCAGCTGATTGATGGCTTGTGCCAACTGAAAATCCTTTTCAGAGCCAAATTCCGGTGGTCGGCGCTCAGAAACTGGCTTGCGGGATTCTTCTTCCAGTCGCTTGAGGGCCTCGTCACGTGCCTTCTCGCGGGTCGCGTCTTTGACCTCTTCGCCCTGGCCACTGCCAAGGTGCTTGCCCAGATCGGCTTCACGCATACGCAAAGCGGCGTAGGGACTGCCCTCTTCGGTGTCATCCACCATCACATCCGGCACGATTCCCTTGGCTTGAATGGACTTGCCGCTGGGCGTGTAATAACGCGATGTGGTGATTTTGAGACCGGTGTCCGGGCCCAGTGGACGGAAGGTCTGGACCGAACCTTTTCCAAACGTCTGACTACCCATGATGGTCGCCCGTTTGTGGTCTTGCAGCGCGCCCGCAACAATCTCGCTGGCAGAGGCCGATCCTTCGTTTACGAGGACGACAAGCGGTATTTTTTTCAGGGCAACGGGAAGCTTTTTAAGGGGGTCGGAGCCATCGCGACCCAGGTAGTCACGCATGGTTGCCTTGAGCACCTGCTTGCTCTCTGGCGTTTGTCCGTTGGTGGAAACCACGGTCACGTTGTCCGGCAGGAACGTGGCAGACACGGCGACTGCAGCATTGAGCAATCCACCCGGGTCGTTGCGAAGGTCCAGCACCAAGCCCTTGATGTTCGGGTCCTGCTTGTACATTTCTTCAATCTTGTGGGCAAAATCGTCCACGGTGCGTTCCTGGAACTGGCTGACCCGTATCCAGGCATAGCCGGGTTCAATCACCTTGCCCCTTACCGATTGCTGCTTGATTTCCTCGCGAATAATGGTGACCGGGAAGGTCCGGTTTTCATCCTTGCGGTAAATGGTGAGCACTACCTTGGTATTGGGCTCGCCGCGCATGCGCTTGACCGCTTCATTGAGCGTCAAGCCCTTGACGGCGGCCTCATCGATTCGCGTAATCAGGTCATTGGGCTTGAGACCGGCACGAAAGGCGGGTGACCCCTCGATCGGAGATACCACCTTGACCAAACCATCTTCCTGGGTGATTTCTATACCCACGCCGACAAATTTTCCAGACGTGCCCTCCTTGAATTCCTTGAAGGATTTCTTGTCGAAGTACTGCGAATGGGGGTCCAGGCTCGATACCATGCCTGAAATGGCTTCGGTAATCAGCTTTTTCTCATCCACAGGTTCCACATAGTCGCTCTTCACCATGCCGAAAACGGCCGCGAGTTGTTGCAACTCTTCAAGCGGAAGTGGCGCCAGGGTGTTGCGGGCAACGGTTTGCAGCGAAACTGTTGTCAACGCTCCCGCCATCACGCCAAGCCCGATCCATCCCGCAATTTTTAGTTTTTGACCCATAAATATTCCAATGCCGTTTCAATATACACCTTGGAGGTGCTGGCGTGCGGCGAGTTCCGTTGGTTTGGAAGCGAATAGTGTGGATATTCCGTGAGAAACGGGCTAATTGACGGCTTTTCAGGCTTTGCCTTGCAATGCCACCACGGCGGCGGCCTTGGCGGCAGCCTCTGCATCGCCAAGATAGTAGTGGCGAATGGGCTTCAGATGGGCGTCGAGTTCGTACACCAGGGGAATGCCGTTGGGGATGTTAAGTCCCACGATTTCGTCATCAGAAATGTTGTCCAGGTACTTCACCAGTGCCCGAATCGAGTTGCCGTGCGCTGCCACCACAACGCGCTTGCCGCTCAGGATGGCGGGTGCAATCGACTCGTTCCAAAATGGCATCACCCGTGCAACGGTGTCTTTCAGGCATTCGGTCAGGGGAACCTCGCCGGGTTGCAGGCCAGCGTATCGCAAGTCTGAGTGCTCGCAACGGCTGTCGGTTGGGTCCAGGGCGGGCGGCGGCGTGTCGTAACTGCGCCGCCACAGAAGAACCTGGGCGTCGCCATACTGTTTGGCCATGTCAGTCTTGTTCAGGCCCTGCAGGGCACCGTAATGGCGCTCGTTGAGACGCCAGGAATGCACCACCGGCAACCAGGTGCGGTCCATTTCGTCAAGGCAGTGCCACAGGGTGCGCGTGGCGCGCTTGAGTACGCTGGTGTAGGCCAGGTCGAATTCGTAGCCATCGGCCTTGAGCAGACGGCCAGCATTCTTGGCTTGCTCCACGCCTGTGGCGGTGAGGTCGACATCGGTCCAACCCGTAAAGCGATTGTCCAGATTCCAGGTGGATTCGCCGTGGCGAACGAGAACGAGTTTGTACATGGTGCTAGTAGGTATACGGGGGTTAGAGCTGGGTGTTCTGCAGCAAAGCAGACAGCATTCTAAAATGGCGGACTGAACGCTAGCTAACTTACAAGGAATAAAGTGAAATTCATTTTGGACAACTGGATGCTGATCACCGTCGCGGTGGCATCGGGCTCGCTGCTTTTATGGCCCGTGATTCAGGGCGCTGCCACGGCAGGCCTGGACCCAACCGGTGCGGTAATGCTGATCAACCGTGAAAAAGGCGTGGTCATTGACGTATGCGAACCGGCGGAATTTGCGGCTGGCCATGTGGGTGGGGCCAAGAATATTCCGTTGAATCAGCTGGAGGCCAAGTTGGCCGGCGTTGTCAAGAACAAAGCTCTGCCGCTGATTCTGGTGTGCCAGTCGGGTGCCCGGTCGGGTCGGGCCGTGGCGATTGCAAAGAAATTGGGATACGAGCAAGCTCAGTCTCTGGGCGGTGGCCTGTCGAGCTGGCGGGCAGCCAATTTGCCGATTGAAAGAGGTTAATGCGATGCAAGCTGTGAAAATGTACACCACGGCGGTTTGCCCCTATTGCGTGCAAGCCAAGCGAATTCTGCTGTCCAAGGGGGTCGACCACATTGAAGAAATCCGTGTGGACAGCCAGCCTCAAGAGCGGGTCAAGATGATGGAAATGACCGGTCGGCGCACCGTGCCGCAGATCTTCATTGGCCAGACCCATGTGGGCGGTTGTGATGATCTCATGGCGCTCGACAGTCAGGGCGGCTTGCTGGCGCTGCTGAACGGTGATTGAAGCACGCGTTTCAGCCGCATTCACGGCCTGAGATAATCCGCGTTTAACGAAATTCCCGTTATCAACCTGCCCAGAGTTTTTCGGGCAGGCATTGTTTTACTTTGAAAGACTGTTTTATGTCAGATCAGACTCCTGTGTTCAATATTCAGCGCGTGTACCTCAAAGAGGTGTCCCTGGAGCAACCCAACTCCCCCGCCATCCTGCTGGAACAGGAACAGCCCGCCGTGGACATCCAACTGGGAGTGGAAGCCGCACCCGTTGCCGAAGGCATTTATGAGGTCAGCGTGACTGCTACGGTGCACACCAAAATCAAGGACAAAACCGTGTTTTTGGTCGAAGCCAAACAGGCTGGTATTTTTGAGGTGCGCAATGTGCCAGAAGACCAGATGGGCCAGATCATGGGCATCGCCTGCCCACAAATCGTGTACCCCTATTTGCGCGGCAACGTGGCTGACCTGATTCAGCGCGGCGGTTTTCCACCTGTGCATTTGTCGGAAATCAATTTTCAGGCGATGTACGAGCAGCAGCAATTGGCGCAAGCGCAGGCCGCCGCTGCACCCGCTGACACACTTCCCCAGTAAATTTTTGTTAAATTTGGCCTCTAACCCGCGTACTAATTGCGTATAGTGCTATGAAAATCATAGTGGTTGGGGGTGGGGCCTGGGGCACGGCGCTGGCCGTCAATGCCAGCCGTAATTCCCCTGCTGAGCATGACGTCACACTTTGGGTGCGTGATGCCTTGCAGGCGCAGGACATGCTGAAATGCCGCGAGAACCGACGTTATTTGCCGGCTGTCGACTTGCCAACCAGCTTGCGCATCCATGCACAGGCATTGGCGCAATGGGTTTCATCGCTTCGGTCTGGTGACCTGGTCATCGTGGCTTCTCCCATGGCGGGTTTGCGGGGCGTGTTGACACAATTGTGCGATTGCCCTGCCGCCGTCGCTTGGCTCTGCAAAGGTTTCGAGGCGGGACAGGCAGGCGCTTCGGGCCTGATGGGACACGAAATCCAAGGCCAGGTTGCGCCTGGCCTACGTTCTGGGGTTTTGAGTGGTCCCAGTTTCGCGCAAGAAGTGGCTACTGGTCAGCCTACGGCGCTGGTGGCCGCCAGTACTCATTCGTCCGTGCGCGACGCGTTGGTGGCAGCCTTTCATAGCCCCACGCTTCGGGTATATGCCAATGACGATGTCATCGGTGTAGAGGTCGGGGGAGCCGTCAAGAATGTGCTGGCCATTGCGACCGGCCTGTGTGATGGCATGCAGTTGGGACTCAATGCACGAGCCGCCCTGATTACCCGGGGGCTGGCTGAAATGACCCGGCTCGGTATGGCCTTGGGTGCCAGACAGGAAACCTTTATGGGCCTCAGCGG
>CANNRR010000140.1 GCA_947508055.1 Burkholderiales bacterium | reverse complement strand
TCATAGCCCTTAAGGGTCTGTGCCAACCGTGTGCGCTGCTCGGGCGTGCTGCTGTTGTGCAAGGCTGCCATGGCGGTGCAACTCTCGGTCGTTAGCTGGTCCATGTAGCGGCGGTAGGCGGGCGCGGGTGCCTTGAGGGTGCGCTCGAGCAGGCCCCGAATCGCTGCACCGGTCTGGTTGGTCGCAATGTCACCCGATCGAATTTTGCGCAGCTCCTGCATCGCGTCCTGGTGGCGGCGCTGCATTTCCTGGAATTGGCGTGGTCCGTCAAAGCTGGAGTTGGCAATGTGGGTACGCACCACCGTCAATTGTGCGGGTTCCAGTGTGCCGTAGAAGGACTCGGCACGGTCGACGATCTGCTTCACACGTCGCTCGGAGCGCTCGGCCACTGTTCCATCGACCCACTCTTGGCGCCACTTGCCGTCGCGCCGCTCGAATTCCTTGGAAATGTGCTCCAGTTGGGCGTTTTGCAGACCGGGCGCGATGGCCGCAAGGCTGGGGGTGACCCGCTCCAGCGTGACCTGCAGGCGGGTTTGCAGTTCGCTGACGATGGCGCACACCTCTTCGGTGGTTACTGGTTTGGGGGCCATGGTCTGCAACTCCTTGAGCTTTTGGGCCAGCAATGGAACCTCTGCCTTTCGGTGCCAGTCCTGCACCGCTTGCAGGTCATTGCGCATGCGCAGGCTTTGCTCGCCGTCAAAGTCAAAATAGCTGTCCAGCCACCAGTAGGCCAGGGTGGGTCCATTGTTGTAGCCCAGACGCACGGCGCTGCAACCACCCAGCGCCCAAGCCATCAGTAGCGCGCCGATAATGGGCGCTGAATTGGCAAAAGAACGCAAGTAAGACCGCGGTGAAAGGGACATGCAGATGACTTCCGGAATTCAGACTCAAGGTGGCGCGTTGGAGGGGCCCCCCATCGACGTGGTCATTATGGCGGCGGGCAAGGGAACGCGCATGAAGAGCCAACTGCCCAAGGTGCTGCACCCGCTGGCTGGTCGATCCCTGTTGCGCCATGTGCTGGACACCGCGCAAGCCTTGCAGGCCCGCCAGGCGGTGGTTATTACTGGGCACGGCGCTATCGAAGTAGAAGCGGCTTGCGCAATGGATTCGGGCCCTGCAGGCCAGTTGACTATAAATTTTGTGCGCCAGGAGCCGCAACTGGGCACCGGCCACGCAGTGCAGCAGGCAGTGCCGGTGCTGGCCGATGACGGTGTGGTGGTGGTGCTGTCGGGTGATGTTCCGCTGACGCAGGCTGACACCTTGTTTTACCTGATCAAGGCCTGTGCGGGCAGCCGATTGGCTCTCTTGACACTGCAAATGGATAACCCCACGGGCTACGGGCGCATTGTGCGCGCCGAAGGGGCTACAGATGGCGCCGTGCGGGCCATCGTGGAGCACAAGGACGCCAGCGAGGCGCAGCGCGCCATTACCGAAATTTATAGCGGCATCATGGCGGTGCCTGCGGCGCAGCTCAAGCGCTGGCTGGCGCGACTGGATAACAAGAACGCCCAGCGCGAGTTTTACCTGACCGACATCGTCAAATTTGCCGTGGCCGATGGTGTGAGCGTCGTGGCCCACAAAATTGACGATGCGCTGCAAGTGGCTGGCGTGAACAGCCCCGTGCAGTTGGCCGAGCTGGAACGTGCCTACCAGTTGCAACAGGCGCACCGTCTGATGGAAGAGGGCGTGCGCCTGGCCGACCCGGCACGCTTCGATGTACGTGGCGATTTGCTGTGCGCGCACGATGTCAGCATCGACGTGAATTGCGTGTTTGAAGGCCAGGTCAACCTGGGAGAGGGCGTGTCCATTGGCGCCAACTGCGTCATTGCCAATGCCGTGATTGAAGCCGGCGCCGTCATCCACCCGTTCACCCATATTGATGGCGAAAAACTGGGTGTGACGGTTGGTGCCGGTTCGCTGGTTGGCCCCTTTGCCCGTTTGCGGCCCGGCGCACGGCTGGGTGCAGAGGTGCATATTGGCAATTTCGTGGAAGTAAAAAATTCAACGCTGGCCAAAGGTGCCAAGGCCAATCATCTGGCGTACTTGGGCGATGCCACGATCGGCGAGCGGGTCAACTTTGGCGCTGGCAGCATCACCGCTAACTACGACGGTGCCAACAAACACCGCACCGAGATCGAGGCCGATGTGCATGTGGGCAGCAATTGCGTGCTGGTGGCACCCGTCACGCTCGGCGCGGGGAGCACGGTGGGCGGTGGCTCTACCATCACCAAGAACACGCCGCCCGGCACCCTCAGCGTGGCCCGTGGCAAGCAGGTCAGCATTGCCAACTGGGCGCGTCCGCGAAAGGCGCCCAAGGCTTAACCCGGTAGCTGAGCAGTAACAACCATGGCAGACGTATCACCCGGCGATCGCATTGCCGCGCTGGAGGCCGAACTGGCTGAGGTGCGCGCTGAAATGCAGGAATTTACTGCCACCGTGTCGCACGACTTGCGTGCGCCGTTGCGCCACATCGTGTCCTACGGGCAGATGGTGCAGGAGGATGCCGGGCCGCTGCTCAATGCCGAGATGCAGGGGTTTCTGGCCACCATTGCCAACTCAGCCCATCACATGGGCCTGCTACTCGATGGGTTGGCAGCCCTTTCCAAGGTGGGTTCTGCGCTGGTGGTTCTGGAATCGGTGGCTTTGCAGGAAGCGGTGCAGGAAGCCTGTGACCGCTTGTCATCCAAGCATCCGCAACGGGTGGTGGGCTGGCAGCTGCCGACTGATTTGCCGGTTGTGTTGGCCGATGCGGCGCTCTTGCAGTTGGTGCTGGAGCAGTTGCTGGGCAATGCCCTGAAGTTCACCGCACCGCGTGAGAATGCGCTGATTGTGGTCAGTACTTCGCCTGCAGAGCAGGCAGGTCATATCCGCCTGCAGGTGCAGGATAACGGCGTTGGCTTCAACCCGGTTAAGCAAGACAAGTTGTTCCGGGTGTTTGGCCGTCTGCACAGTGCGCAGCAGTTCGACGGCATTGGTATGGGCTTGGTGTTGGCACGCAAGCGGGTGCAGCGCATGGGCGGCACGCTGGCCATCGAAGGTGTTGTTGATGGCGGTTGCAGCGTTAGGCTGAGCCTGCCGCTGGCGCCGGGCTGAGTGCCAGTTCTGCCCCGAATTTGCTGCGCTTGACGCTGAAAAACGCCTTGACGTTGCGCACGTTGGCGTCGCTGGTGAATAGTCGTTTGGTCAGCGCTTGGTAATCCGGCATGTGCCGTGCGTGCACGATCAACACAAAGTCGGGGCCGGGAGAAACCTGGTAGCACTGTTGCACCGCATCGTCCGTGGCTACGCGCTTTTCAAACGCCAGCAGCGAATCAGCGTCTTGCCGGTCCAGCGTGATCTCCACAATGACCGCTAAACCGTGGCCCACCGCTTGCGCCACCAGTTGTGGGTTCAGGATGGCGATTTGCCGCTCGATCAACCCCGCATCGTGCAGCCGTTTGATGCGCCGCAGGCAGGTCGGTGGTGAGGTGTGTACTCGCGCCGCGAGGTCCTGGTTGCTCAGGCTGGCATCGCGCTGCAGCTGATTCAAAAGTTGCAGGTCGATTGAATCGAGTTCAATTGATTTCATATTTATATGACTATATGACCTAATATTTCAAAATGTATCATTTATGAAATTTTATGTCGTTTATTGGTTTGTATTTGACAACATATTTTTGTCTGCTCGACGTACGATCCACCGTCTTTTTGATTTGGGAGTACGTCTATGTGTGGCATTGTTGGTGCAGTTTCAACTCGAAACATTGTCCCGGTACTGGTTCAGGGCCTGGAGCGGCTGGAGTACCGTGGCTACGACTCCTGTGGCGTGGCGGTGTACGTTCAGGGCGACAACGCAGCGCAGAGCGGGTTGCGACGCGCCCGCAGCACCGCCCGCGTGGCCGAGCTGATTTTGCAGGTGGCCGGTGGCGACACGCTAAACCAGCTGCAGGGAAATCTGGGCATTGCCCACACGCGCTGGGCCACGCACGGTGTGCCATCGGTCAGCAATGCGCACCCCCACTTTAGCCATGGCCCGGGCGCTGACGCGCACCAGCGGCCAGGGCGTATTGCGCTGGTGCACAACGGCATCATCGAAAACCACGACGAACTGCGTGCTTCGCTCAAGGCCAAGGGCTATGTGTTTGTCAGCCAGACCGATACCGAGGTCATTGCCCACCTGGTGGACAGTCTGTATGACGCCGACCTGTTCGAAGCCGTGCAGGCTGCCATAACCCAACTGCATGGCGCCTACGCCATTGCGGTTTTTTGTAAGGATGAGCCGCACCGCCTGATCGGGGCACGGGCCGGTTCACCGCTGATTTTGGGTGTGGGCAGAGACGGCCAAGAGCATTTTCTGGCCAGTGATGCCATGGCGTTGGCGGGTGTGACGGACCAGATCGTCTACCTGGAGGAAGGTGACATGGTGGATGTGCAACTGGGCAAGTACTGGTTGTTGGACAAGGCGCGCAAGGCAGTAGCTCCCGCGCAACGGCCGGTGAAAACCGTGCTGGCTCACAGTGGGGCGGCTGAATTGGGTCCGTACCGCCATTACATGCAAAAGGAAATTTTCGAGCAACCGCGCGCCATTGCGGACACGCTGGAAGGCGTGGAAGGCATCGTGCCCGAGTTGTTCGACCAGCAGATGCACCACGCGCCAGGCGCCAACGCGGCCAGGGTGTTTGCCGAGATTGACTCGGTGCTGATTCTGGCCTGTGGCACCAGCTACTACAGCGGCTGCACCGCCAAGTATTGGCTGGAAAGCATCGCCAAGATACCCACCCAGGTGGAAGTGGCCAGTGAATACCGCTACCGCGATTCGGTGCCCAACCCCAAGACGCTGGTGGTGACCATCACACAGTCGGGTGAAACCGCCGACACATTGGCCGCCCTGCGCCACGCGCAAAGCCTGGGCATGCAGCACACGCTGACCATCTGCAATGTTGCCACCAGCGCCATGGTGCGCGAGTGCAGTCTGGCCTATGTCACCCGCGCCGGGGTTGAAATTGGTGTCGCGTCGACCAAGGCGTTCACCACCCAGTTGGCGGGCCTGTTCCTGCTAACACTGGCACTGGCCCAAGCCAAGGGCCGACTGTCGGAAACCGAGGAACAGCGCCACCTCAAAGCCATGCGCCATCTGCCCGCTGCCCTGCAGGCGGTGCTGGCGCTGGAGCCGCAGCTCATCAGCTGGTCGGAAGACTTTGCCAAAAAAGAAAACGCTCTTTTCCTGGGGCGTGGTCTGCACTACCCGATTGCGATGGAAGGTGCTCTGAAACTCAAGGAAATCACCTACATTCACGCCGAGGCCTATGCGGCGGGCGAACTCAAGCATGGGCCGCTGGCGCTGGTGACCAGCGAAATGCCGGTGGTCACGGTCGCGCCCAATGACGCGTTGCTGGAAAAGCTCAAGAGCAATTTGCACGAAGTGCGTGCCCGTGGCGGTGTTTTGTATGTACTGGCCGATGCCGACACCCGCATCGAAAACGGCGAAGGCATGCACGTGATTCGTATGCCCGAGCACTACGGTGAGTTGTCGCCCTTGCTGCATGTCGTGCCCTTGCAACTGCTGGCCTACCACACGGCTTGCGCACGTGGGACCGATGTGGATAAACCACGTAATCTGGCCAAATCGGTAACAGTAGAATAAGGCTCTAGCCCCCGTAGGATAAGCGTGAATAGCTATATTTTTCGTAGCACATGAAGGGTCGACAAAACCTCGTGATTGCGATGGCGATGCTGGCGCTGTGGGGGCAAGCATGTCACGCGCAGGATTCTGTTCGGGAGCAGGAAATCGCGCAATGTCTGCCCGGAGAAGTGTCCACCTGGGGCGACAACCAGGACCGACCCGCATTGCAGTCGCCACTGCTGTTTGTTTACCAGCATGGCGGCGCACCTGCCTGGTTTGGCGAGTCGCTGGTTTTGGCGGCCATTGCGAACGCGGCAATCGCATGGTCGCAGTGCTCCGTACGCGCGACTGTAACGCCGCTTGTGGCTGGGGCACCTTTGCCAAGCAGCGCTATTTTGATTCAGTGGAGCGATGTTGGAAGTCGGCATAACTTTGGCCTTGCCAATCTCAGCCAGAAGACCCTCTCGTTGGGGCCGGCGGCATTTCAGCTGTTGCAGACCCGAAACCCGGCCTACGACTCACGGCAGACACTGCAAATGGTTATCTCACACGAGGTTGGGCATTTTTTTGGGGTGATGGCCCACTCCCGGCGTTGCGTGGATGTGACGTCGTACTACGACAACGGCAAGGGTGAGAGTTGCTTTATTCGCGATGGCGGTATCCGGCAACCAGGGGTTGAATACAGGGCCTTGCTCCCGACAGCGTGTGATATTCAACGCTGTCGGGCTGCGAATGGATTGGGGCGCTGAAGGCGCCAACTTCTTCGGCTATTAGAAGTGGTATTCCACGCGGACCATGGGGGTCTTGGCGAATGCACCGCGGCCGGCAACGCCGTCGCTGTCGTTGCCAAACTTGTTCTTCCAGTATTGGTATTCCAGCCCAACTTTCAAGCTCTTCGGTGCCACCCCCAATGCACCACTGAGGTCGTACATGAGTTGCATGTCGAAGTTGGTTTCGGCTGCACTGTCGCCACCTGACTCGTTCTTGCCTTTGGCGGCGATGATATTGGCGAAGCCTTCAAACGACAGACCGCTTGCGCCCAAAGGAATGCCCCATGCGGCACCCAGCATGGCGTGCGCATCGTAGGAATAACGCGGTGTGGATACCTTGCTGAAGGTGTTGTAGGGCGCGTTGCTTTCCCAAAGTACCAACAGGCTGACGTTCAGGAAGCCGGGTACATCCATCATGAAAGTCGGTCCTGCGACCAGCATGCGCTTCTTGGAGTTATAGCCAGCGTCGGTCTTGGTGTTGAAGTCAAAGCCGCCGGTCAAGCCGACGCCGCGCACGGGACCAAACTTGTATGGTGAGCCTGTGAGTTTCTCTAGTTCGACCGTGTTGCGGTACACGATGTACACCTCTTGCGCGCCATTGTTGGAGCCTGCTCCGGCTTGGTCTTTGTTGTCGGACAGCAGCATGTCGGCATTGAAGAAGTTGGTGCCGTACTTGTAGCCGCTGACATGGTTCAGGCTGATGATGTCTTTGCTGATGGCGTTGTTGTTGAACGGTTCGGCGTAGTCGGTTCCATAGCGGTAGCCGATAGAGGTATCGCTGAATGTTGCGGCCTGGGCGGCAACGGTACATGTCAGTGCTGCCGCGCAAACAACGGCGCGTGTAACGGTTTGGTGCATCATTTCAAATTTCCGATTCAAGTTAATGGGGCGGGTGGTTTCCACGGTGCAGAAGAGCAATTAGTGGGCCACTATTCTCACCTATTCCCGCCGATGCCGCTTTTCCACAGGTGGGGCGCACCGTGGCTCGCATATCAGCTGACACGGGTCTGAAAAAAAGTCCCCCACACCGGTGAAGATGCGAGGGACAACGCAGACCCACTCTGCGGGAGACAACCCTTGAAACCCACAGACAAATTAGCAACTTTGGTGCCACCTCGTGGCTGAGGTGGTTGCGATTGGCGCACCACTTTTGTGCAAACATGCCTGAATCCCTGCGCACGGCCATCATTTTTCGGATTTATTTAAAAATAGTCCTAAATAACCGCCTAAATCTGCCGTTAAGAAACGTACGTCCACCTAGAAAAGTAACTGGAGGGGGCCAAAAACCCTAACCATCATGCAATTGCCATCCATCGATCGAACCCCAAATCTGAGGCCATCTGGCTCAGATATGGGCTCGTCTGGGGCAAACAGGGTGATACCGGTGGCTCCGGTGAATCCATCGGTGAGTGCAAGCCCATCCATTGTCCCGGTGCCCAGCGTGATCGACATGGTGAACCCGGCGCTCAAGACCACTGAAGGTGAGCCGGTGCACACCAGCGTGTCGGACCCCGGTCGGCGCGGCTCTGAAGCTGCAACCTCGCCAAAAGACTGGACCATTCATCGCCCCGCTGCGGAAAAGGCTGAAGTGCCGCCGCCCAAGCCGATGTACGAGGTGCTGATGGACCACATCAAGAGCATGTGGACGGCCAGCGCCAGCGCGATCCAGTTGGAGCAGGTTAACAACCAGCTCAACCCGCCGGTGTCGGTGGTACCTTCAGAGGCACCTGGCAACCTGGCCAAGGAAGTGCTGGTCTACGACCCGAACATGATCAAGAAGAACGAGCAGATCTGATCGATTGGATCAGCTCGCGCTACATATTCAGTAGCGTTCAAATTCAACTCAGTTGCGAATACCGCTGGCCACATGGCCTGATGGTACGTGGCGCGCTGCGGATTCAATGTGACCGGTCTGGTCATCAAAGAAGAAGTCCGGCTCAAACTCGCGCAAGAACTCGCCTTTGTCCAGGCCGCCCAGAAACATCGCCTCATCGACTTCAATATTCCAGTTCATCAGGGTGCGAATGGCGCGCTCATGGGCGGGAGCACTGCGGGCCGTGACCAGCGCGGTGCGAATACGCATCTGGGGCGTAGCGGCTTGCTGCAGACGGTGCAGCGCCACCAGCAGGGGCTTGAAGGGGCCATCCGGCAGCGGTAGCGCCACCTTGTCCATCTCGTGCTGCTGGAATGCATTCAACCCGTGCGACTGGTAGACGCGCTCGGCCTCGTCGCTGAACAGCACGGCGTCACCGTCAAACGCGATGCGAACTTCGGTCGGGTGCGCATCGCTGGCGTGGGCGGATTGTGGGTAGACCTGCGCCGCTGGCACATCGGCCGCCAACGCGGCGCGCACGTCGCTTAAATGCGTGCTCAAAAAAAGGTTGGCGCGCAGCGGTTTGAGGTATCTCCACGGCGGTTCGCCGCGCGTAAATGCGCAGCGGATGATGGGCAGCGCATAGTGCGCTGCCGACTTCATGACGCGCAGGCCGCTGACCGGGTCGTTGCGGGACAGGATGACCACTTCGACCTTTTGGGACGCCCCGGTGTTGAACGCGAGCAGCTTTTGCACCAGTGAAAACGCCACGCCGGGCTTGGCCGGCGCATCCAACCTCTCCAACTGCAGGCGCATGTAGGCGGTGTCGTCGGCTTGCTCGAAAACCTCGTTCTCTTCCTCAAAGTCAAACAAGGCGCGGCT
>CANNRR010000139.1 GCA_947508055.1 Burkholderiales bacterium | reverse complement strand
CTTCTACGGGGTGGTGCCCAAGACCATGGCGGGGCTGACGCCGGTGCACGTACCCACGACGGCGGCGTGCGAGAACTGCCACATAGCGAGCGTACCGTCGAGCCTGATACCACTGAGCGGGGCCAGCGGCACCATGACCACCTTTGGCGGGGCGCAGTTCAGCCACACCGGCATCACCTCGGGCTGCGACGCGTGCCACGGCCCCAACATCACGAACAGCAGTTTTTACGGCATCAGCAAGATCGTGGTGATGCCGGCGAGCTCCCCGGTGGGTGCGAACTCGCACGTGCCGAGCTCCAGCAAGTGCGAAAGCTGCCACCTGGGCAGCACCCCGGGCGGGCTGGTGCCCGCGGTGGCGACCAAGACGGCGCCGGGAAGTGGCTTTCTGACGCCCACGCCTACGGCGGCCATGATTCATTCGGGGGTGAGCGGTGGCTGTGCGTCCTGTCACGAGACCAACTACGTGTGGATGAGCATGGCCCAGTATCCGATTACAACGAGCGCACCGTTCAAGGGCTTCCAGACCCGACCGCAAGCGGCCAGCGCGGGCACGTTCTTTGTCAAAGACGGCGCGCACCCGAGCAGCGGCGAATGTTCCAACTGCCACGCCAGCTTTAACGATTTCACCGGAAGCGCCAAGCCGGCCAACCACATTCCCACGGCGGCGAGCGCGACCTGCGCGGCCTGCCACACCAGCACCGACTACTCGGTGATGCCCACGATAGCGGCGATCCACGCCAACGCGCCCTCGACGACGACCAACTGCGCGCAGTGCCACGGCACTACCAATGCAGCGGCATACGCCATTCCAGCTGCCGGCTTCTCAATAGTGGCGCCACCGGTCAAACATGTTCCATTTGGTACGACTGCTTGTGAGGTTTGTCACGTGGGTGTGGGAAGCAGCCTGCAGTTGCCGGTAGTCAACACCTCAAAATTTACAAAATCGCTTTTCAGCCACACCGGAATCACGTCGGGTTGCGCAACCTGCCACGGTCCCACCATCACCGGTAGCAGCTTTACCGGTATCAGCTCAATCGTGGTGATGCCGCCTTATGTGACCCAGGGCGCGCTATCGCACATTCCATCAAGCACCACCTGTGAGTCATGCCATTTAGGTTCGACGCCCAGCGTTTTGGTAGCGGCGACTGCTACCAAGACCGCACCAGGGACCGCATTTAAGACGCCCGTGCCTACCGGGGCCATGATTCACTCGGGGATTTCGAGCGGTTGCTCGGCCTGTCATGAAAAGAATTATCTCTGGATGGGGGTAGACCAGTATCCGATTTCGCCCAAAGCAGTGAGCAGTGGCGCCTCCTATACTGGTTTCCAGACACGCCCCTACGCGACAGCGGGTACTTATAGCGTTGCGGATGCCGGGCACCCAGTGAGCGGCGATTGTTCGCAATGCCATAGCGGGACAACCGCATTCAAGGCGACTGACAAGCCGGCGGGGCACATGCCGACGACGGTTGCCAGTTGTACAACCTGTCACGTCGTGGCGGGAGACTATTCCTACGCTGCAGGTAAATTGGCGGGTAACACCGTATTGCACACGGGCATCACCACCGGTTGCATTTCTTGCCATACGGCTGGCACCAATGCCGGTCCGTTTGCAGGATGCGCAACACAAGCCAGCTGCGCCGCACCGCCGCCGATTACCTACCAACCCAAGATGATGCCGCTGGCAGCCGGTGGTTCGGCCACTACCCCGTCAACTTCCACCCATATCCCGGTTGCTGGCATCGCGTGTGAAGCCTGCCACTCAAAAACCAACTTCACGGCGTTCTCGGGCACATCAATGGCAGCAACTGCGCACAGCGCAGTGACTGCAGCAACATGCATGAGCTGTCATGAAACTGGCGATAAATGGTTTGGGGTGACTATGAAGACGCGGCCAACCGTGGCGAAAGGGCACAGCGGGACCAGGGCGGCGCCGAATGACTGCGATAGCAGTGGCTGTCACAGTTACAGCAAGGGTTTTAGGGCTGTAGTTCGACCCGTCATTCGGGAGGCGATAGTTAACCCCGAAATCGGACGTCTGCTCCCCAACCTGCAAACCTTGCAGCCCGGTCGTGGAACTTTGGGGACGAACTTTGACCACCAGGGCGTGGAACCAGGCAGGTGCAAGACTTGTCACGACGGCCAACGGTCTGTCGGTCTGCCAGCACGCCACTTGATGGTTAACGTCTCGTGCGACTCCTGTCACCGTACCACTACGTGGGTGCCGGCGCAATTCAACCACGGCGGAATTTCAGCCAACACCTGTATGGTTTGCCATAACGGAATGGCGGCATCAGGCAGACCTTCAGGCCACTTTATGAGCGCGCGCAATTGCGATAGCTGCCATAAGACAAGCGCATGGGCGCCAGTCAATTATTCGCACCTCTCGACCATGTTCAGTCCGATGCCTGACAAACTGACCTGTGTAAGCTGCCACACTTCAAATAGCGAAGTCATTCCGCGCCAGATGAGGTCATCAAATCGGCCAAAACCTATCCCGGCAGGACCCTGATTTGGAGTCTTTAGAACGTCAAATGTATGAAAACAACAGCTCCCATCGCTCATTTTTCTGGGCGTGGCGACTGCGCGCCAGCGAGCGGATTTCGAATGCGGCGGGCTCATTCCAATTGAATCAGCTGGCCATACTGCCCACGCTTGCAGCGTATGTGTTTGGGGTTTGGCTCGTTTTGGTTTCGGGACTTGCTACAGCACAGACGATCGAGAGTCTGCAGTGGGTTGACGGTGCCCGACAAGACGTGGCCCGCATTACCTTCAATGCGAGTGTGCGATTTCTGCGGCAGGCTCCGGTCGCCCATTCAGATTTGGCGCAGTTGAGCTTCCAGATCGTTGCGGCGGACGAGGCGGTGTTGGGACAGTCGGTTGAAGAGGGCAAGCGGCTGGAGAGAACGGCTGGCAAAGTGGGGATTGCGTTGACCTACGTTCCGATGCCGGCCGCACTAACCAAGTTGCTGACTTTGCGATTCACTGGCAAGGTCAGGTTGCAAGCGCGTCAAGGGCCGGGTGCGCGTACCATTGATCTTGCTTTTGTTGGTGAGGACGGGGTCGATTCAGGTTTGCCTATGACCAAGCCGCTTCCCCCGATGGCCGATGTACAAGCCGAGCGGCGGTATGCCCTTTTGCTTCAGTCTTTTTCGCTGGAGGAGCAAGGGTCAATGCCGCGCATACCCGCCGAGTTGCAGGATTATGCGGTCTTCACGCGCACCTTTGAGGAGGCCGGTGTCAAGCGTTTTGCGCTGACGATTGGGTATTTTCGGACCGAGGAGGACGCTGAGTCGGTGCGACAGCGCGTAGTTGACAGGTTTCCATTGGCGCAGGTCATCAAACTTGAGACGGCGCCAACTTTACAGGCAGTCGTTAACGCGACGGCTTCCCAAGCCGTTTTGCCTGTTGCGGAGCCTGTTGCTAATGCAGCGTCATCCAATTCTGATTCTGCGCTCGAGGTTCACCGCCGTGCCTCAGAGTTGTTAGGCATAGGAATTTCGGCATTGGGTCGTCAGCGCTGGCAAGAGGCTGTCGAGGCCTTCAATCAGACACTGACCTTGCCACCCAACCCTTCATCACAACAAGCTCAGGAACTGGTCGGGGCCGCATGGGAGGGATTAAATCAGCCGGCTAAGGCGCGCATCGAGTATCAGTTGTACTTGCGACTCTACCCTCAGGGCGAAGCCGCACAACGTGTGGCTCTGCGTTTGGAGGCATTGGGTGGCGTGGCGGCGATCACTCAGAAGGCGACAGAAAAGACTGACGGCAAAGGCGACAAGCCCAACTTCAGTTCTACCGGCAGCATTTCCCAGTATTACTACGGGGGCAAGACAAAGACCGATTCACTAGTCAACATCTCGGCTGGCATTGATCAAAACACATTGAGCCGCACTAATCAATCGGCCTTGGTAACGAGCGTGGACTACTCGGGTCGTTACAGGGCTGAAGGCTCTGAGACCAAACTTGTGGTGCGCGGTACCGCATCAAGAAATTTCATGGCGTCATCAAATGCTCAAAATTTGACGAGTGCGGCCTTTTTGGACTATCGAGACCTTAGCAGTCGACTTGATGTTCGAGTCGGTCGGCAGTCGGCGATTGCTGGATCCATGTTTGGATTGTTTGACGGAGTTTCCCTAACGGTGCCAATCGCTGGCAAGTTCAAGTTGGATGCCATGGCTGGTGTGCCAGCCAACACCCTTGTGTCTGCGCCCTCGCAGAGGCTCGCTGGATTGATGCTGGAGGCGGACAGCCTGTTTGATCACTGGGGCGGCAATATTTCTCTATTGGATCAGTCGACGGAAGGCATTTCTGATCGACGTGCTGTGGGTCTGGAAATACGGTATTTTGGTGACTTCGTGTCGATGTATTCCCAACTTGACTATGACCTTAACTTTCGAGTTCTCAATGCTGCGACGGTTCAGGGCTCTGTGCAAGGCCCATTTGACACCACGATCACGGTTTTGCTTGATAACCGCAAGGCACCTTCACTGCAACTGAGCGATGCCTTGATCAGTTCTGGCACGACGTCTTTGAAGACCCTCCTACAGCAAAAGAGTCTGGCGGAAGTTTCAGATATGGCGCTGGGGACAGCGGCGCAGGCGAGGCAGGCTCTGCTCAGTGTGTCGCGTGCGATCTCGCCAAAATGGCAAGGGTCAGTCGATTTTCGATACAGCGATGTGGGCGCATTGCCAGCAGTGGGTGACTTTCAGGCAATGGCAGCCACGGGCGCGCAATACAATATTTCGCTGCAGTTGACAGGATCAAATTTATATTCGGGCAGGGACATCAGTGGCATCAACCTTAGTTTGCTAAAGAGCGACACGTTGAGTGGCATCCAATTAGCCTACAACAATTTGACCGGGTTTCTTGATAACAAGGCAAGCATTGAGCCTTCGATTCGGCTGTATACCCAGCGTGACAACACCGCGACGACGGTGCTCAGGGTATCACCAGGGTTGAGATTGTCATACAAAGTTACCGATCGCGCCAGTTTGCTGGGCGAGGCCATTGTCGAACGCTCCAAGACCGACGGGCCGACGAATCATGAAGATTCTTCGTCCGTGTTCTTCTATGCCGGGTACCGTTATGATTTCTTTTAGTTGGAGGGCCGCGGGCCGGGCGCTTGCGGTGGCCTGGTATCGAGGCAGGGGCATCTATGTTCAAAGTCTAGTGGCAACTCAACAGCACAATGCACAAGTTGTACCAGGCGTGAAGCAGCACGGGTACGATCAATCGACCGGCGCTGAGTTCCCAGACCCAGCCGAACAGCAGCGCCGGTACAGTGGTAAGAAGCATCCAGACGGAGCCTTGATGCAGGGAATGCATGCCGCCGAAAATGAGTGCCACCATGACATTGGCCAGACTGAAGCACCCGACACCTGCAGGGAAACTTGCGTTAAGCCAGTTTTGCAGACCGTAGCGGAACACCGTCTCCTCAATGATTGGCGCGATTACCAGCAAAGTAAGCAGTCCGATAGGCGCACAAGCGGCGCTCTGAAGGCTGAGGCCGGTCTGGCCCATCAGCCAGGCACCCGGAGGTCCGCACACCACAACGAACGCGTAAGCCGTGAGTATGAATTTGCGGGAAGGTTTGGCAGATCGAGTCATGGTTTGCGCATGATAGCGGCGATGCTGCTGCTGCCGCCTGTCGGGGCAACTTATGCAGGCCTTGGTGAGGCGGAGAGTTCAATCCATGCTGATCAGATTCGCATGGGAGCACGACACTCTGTCTCCGTCACGCCGCAGTATTTGGTGCACGACTTGCACGCAAGCGACGGGACACTGGTTCGGCAGTATGTGACCGCCAATGGACTGGTTTTCGCTGTAACATGGAAGTCACTGTCGAAACCGGATTTTGCCGGTTTTCTGGGGTTGTCATATCCGCTCTATGCGGCATCGGCGCAGGTTGCAGCGCGCCGCCCCGGTGTTCAGCGGCATTTTCGGCACGATGGCCTGGATTTGGTTGTTCAATCCACGGCGCATCTGAATGTATATTCCGGTTTCGCGTTTCGCCGATCTATGCTGCCAAAAGGACTAAGCCTAGATTACGTCGGGTTGCAGTAGCGACGGTGGCGTCAATGATTAAACATGTTCTGGCGTGGGTCTGCACTACGGCGGCTTTAGTCGGCTGTGGTGGTGCGGATTCCAGCACGACTACCATAACGGGGGGGGGTGTGAGCGGGCCCGTCTCCGGACAAGAAGTGGGAGGGCCCTTTTTTCAACTCCCCAACAATCTGAGTGTCACGGTGGACAACGGGCCCATGAATTCCTTTTCATTGGGTGTGGCCAACATTCTTTATGCCAGCGTGACTCTTTGCGCGCCCGGTTCGCAAACCAACTGTCAGACCATTGACCATGTGCAGGTTGATACTGGCTCTGTCGGCCTGCGGGTGCTGGCCAGCAAGGTTGGGCAGTTGGGATTGCCACCGGTTGAACTTGATCCAAGTAGCACAACAGGCTTGACGGGTCGGGCCCACGAGTGCTATCCCTTCGTCATCGGTGGACTGTGGGGGCCAACGGCTGTGGCAGATGTTCAACTCGGTGAACAGTGGGCGATGGCACTTCCCGTGCAACTGATTCAGGATGACCCAGGCGCTGCGGTACAAGCGCCAATAGACTGCTCGCAAGCGGTAAATGGTCAAGTGCTGAGTTCGGCCAGCATGCTGGGATCCAATGGCATCTTGGGTATCGGTAGCGTCACGCTAGACTGCGGCGAGTTATGTCGGATCGGCAATTACTCGGGCACCTATGTCCAATACTACAGTTGCCCGCCGAATGCACTTAGTGCATTGAAATGCAGTCCATCCGCTGTTGGAGTTCACCAGCAAGTTTTCAATCCAGTCGCAGCGCTAAACCGCGACAAGCAAGGTGTGGCTGACAACAATGGTGTCGTTTTGGTGCTGCCGCCCGTGACGGGTCTGGGGGCTTCGAGGGTTCAAGGCGAACTTATTTTTGGAATCAATACCCGTGCCAATAATGTGTTGAGCAAGGATGCAAGTCGGATTTATCTTGGTGTGGATTGGTTTAACCGCCCTGATTCGTACCTGAATATCACTACAAAATACAAGGATCTGACCATTTACAACAGCTATCTGGATACAGGTACAAACGGGCTTTTCTTTACCGATAATGCAGTTACCCGCTGTCAGGGGTCGACGTGGTATTGCCCACCAAGTCGGTTGCAGCAAACCGCTATTCTTTCGGACGGGGACAAACCTTTGAATGGCTCACTGAATGTGCAATTTAACATCGGCAATGCCGACGCATTGTTCTCGACTTCTAACACTGCCTTCGGAGACCTGGCGGGAACTTATGACCCATTGATGGGAAGCACGGCGTCATTTTCTTGGGGATTGCCTTTCTTCTACGGTCGACGAGTGTTTTTGTCAATTTGGAAACAATCGGGGGCTGAAGGCGGGCCCTGGTATTCATGGGCGTCAAATTAGGGCAGGATTATGAAAATATTGTCAATGAGGTGGGCTGTATGAAGCGCAAGATTTTTGGAAGTGGCAATGGTGTGCAACAAATGACGTCATGGCTGCGACTAATGACCCTGTTGATTTGTGTTTTGGTCGGGCGTCACAGTTCCGCTCAGTCTGTGCCCAGTTGGATTTCGATGGGTCCCGCAGGTGGCAGCATCACCACCTTGCTTGCTGATCCTTTGGCGCCGACAAACTCACTCTACGCCGGTACGGATCTCAACGGCGTATTTTTCAGCACCGACAGTGGCGCCACATGGCGCGCGGCCCAGGGGGCGGGACGCCGCATTTACGCGATGGTTGCGCTGGGTAGCTATGTGTTTGCTGCGTCTGACACGGGCATCTACTATTTGCGTTCAGGCCTGACTCTGGCACCTTGGACCCTGTTGCCACCGCCCGCCAGTGCTGCGCCTCCTTGTGACATTACGATGATGGCGAGCGCAAAGTCGACCTTGTACCTGGCAGCAGCATGTGTGTCTGACGTGTATTCGGTCAATGTGGCGGGGTCGAGCCCCGTTTGGGATACCACAAAAAGCCTACCGACGGGGCAAGTGGTGAGCGCTCTTGGGCTGCTGGGCGGCGATATTGCTGCAGGCTCGGGCAGCATGGTTTTTCTTGCTGAACGCGGCACGGGAAGTTTGAGCTGGATTGACAGCGAGGCGGGTCGACCTTCGGCAATGGCTGGGAATGTTGCAGCGCTCGTGGCATCGTCGTCAAAATGGGCATTTGCGTGCACGCTTCATGGCAGCGTCTTTCTGGGTGACTTGTCTGCGATGCCAGTTAAGTGGAGTCCACTTGCATTTGCTGTGGACCCGGTGATCCCAGGCTGCAACGGTCTGGCTATCGCGCGCGTGAGCGCGACGAATCAATCGGTACTTGCCATGGCCACCAGTTCAGGCGCCTTTGTGTCTACGGTGTTTGACGATATGTCGGCGGCACTGCCGAGCATGGTGCCTGGCCCCACGTTTCCCGTGACATCCTATGTCAATGCCGCCGTCCAATCAAATCCGTCTGGTCCGTCAAGCCTGCTGTGGGCGACGGAATTCGGCATATATGGAACCAGTGCGGCTGATCTGATTCAAAAAAACTTGAACTTGAGCAATTCGACGCTGATGACGCACAACGGTCCTGCAGCGGTTTCGTCCCCGAGCCAGCGTCTGGACAACGTGAGTGTGCAAGACGTAGCCCTGCTTGGATCATCCTTGTTTGCCATTGTTGCGAGCGGCCGCTCCAACACGAGCGAGGTCATGATGAGTTCCGATAGCGGTGCTACCTGGAGCAAGACTGATCTAACGACCCGGTTCATCAACATTGGGATGATTCGTTCGCTGGTAGTTGATGTGAGCCGCAGCGTAGTATATGCAGGCACTGATCAAGGCGTGTTTGCCTACGTCCAGACCGGCGTGAATGATTCCTGGTCTGCCGTTGGAAATCCCTATGATGTCCGTGCCATGGCCTTGGGTGCGCAGGCGCTCTATACGGCAACGCCTGGAATGGGTGGATTGGTGATGCAACCCCTGATTGGGGGAAATCGGTTTGTCGCGACCCAGACTGTGATTGCACCGAATTTTGACGTTCGCGCGCTTGTGGTGTCTGGCGGCTCTGTTTATGCGGCAGGCGGCGTCAACACCGGATCAACCTACGATAACGCGGTGTATTTCACGACCGATTTCGCGGGGGTTGTGCCAACTGTCGCTCCTCAATGGACTGTATATGGCAAAGGATCGTTCTCTGACCTTAACGTGCCGGTTTTGAGCCGCCTCG
>CANNRR010000138.1 GCA_947508055.1 Burkholderiales bacterium | reverse complement strand
GCTCTTCTTGAATGATCTGTATAGCCTGCATACTCGAAGTCCGTTAGGATTGGGTGCCAAGGTAGGCTGCGATTACATCCGGATTTTTTCGCACTTCTTCGCCGCTGCCTTCGGCAAGCTTTTTTCCGTAGTTGAGAACCAGAATCCGCTCCGAGAGGTTCATGACCATCTTCATGTCGTGCTCCACCAGCACCACGGTCACACCCGAGTCCGCCACTTTGCGCACCAGTTGGTCGACCTCAATGGTTTCTTTGGGGTTCAGCCCGGCAGCCGGCTCATCCAGAAAGATCAGACGCGGCTTCATGGCCAGCGCCCGGGCAATCTCGAGGCGTTTCAATGCGCCATACGGCATGCTGTCGGCCCGGGCAGCCACATATTGCTCCAACCCCACAAAGCGCATCAATTGGGTCGCTTCCTGGCGAAGTTCTGCATCGCGCTTTTTGATCGACGGTAGCCGCAGCGCCGCCTTGATCAGGTTGCGGTCGAGTCGCAAGTGCGCACCTACCATGACGTTCTCGATGGCGGTCATGTTCATGCAAATTTGCAAATTTTGAAATGTTCGTGCCACGCCCCGACTGGCCAGCTCATTGGGCGATTTGCCGCCGATGGACTCGCCGTCGAGCCGTATCACACCGCTGCTGGGGGTGTAGACCCCGGTGATCAGATTGAACAGGGTGGTCTTGCCCGCGCCATTGGGGCCGATGACCGCATACACGATGCCGGCATCGATCGTGAAGCTGACGTTTTGCACCGCCTTTACGCCGCCAAAGTGGATTGAGAGGTCCTGAACTTCAAGCATGGCCATGCTTATTGCCCCTTGCCGAACTTTGCGGCCAAAGTCGGCACCAGTCCCTTGGGCATGAAGATCATGCAGGCCATTAATATGGTGCCAAAGGCAACGGTTTCCCAACCTTCGAAGGTTGCCAGCGCTTGTGGCAGTGCCGTCAGCAGGACAGCTCCCACCAGCGAGCCATAGACCGACGCCATGCCGCCAACCACAACCATCGTGACGAGTTCAATGGAGTGGAAAAAATCGGCCAGATTGGGCGTCACAAATCCAACATAGTGTGCGGTAACGCTGCCCATCATGCTGGCAAATACCGCTGACATGACAAATATCGCAACCTTGTAGCGCACAACGTCGACCCCAACGACCTGGGATGCAACTTCAGAGCCATGCAGCGCGCGCAAGGCACGTCCAAACGGCGAATCAATCAGGTTCAGCGAGGCCCAGACACTGACCGAAAGCAGCAGTGCGACCACCCAGTACCAATGTTTGTCGTTGTTCAACTCATAGCCGAACAAGGCCATGGAGGGTACCGGCATGCCGTCCGGGCCGCCAGTCCAGGTGGCCTCATTGCGAAGTGCAATATTCAGAATAATGCCAAGGCCCAACGTGGCCATGGCCAGGTAGTGACCCTTGAGCTTGAAGATCGGGCGGGCCACGATGGCGGCCAGCAATCCGGCCGCCACGGCGCCAGCCGCCAGCGCCAGCACTGGATGCCAGCCAAAATGGGTGGGCAGGACCGCAGAAGCGTAGGCTCCAATGCCCAAAAACCCGGCGTGCCCGAGGCTGATCTGACCGGCAAAGCCGATCAGCAGGTTGAGCCCCAGCACGATCACCGCGTTGATAGCCATGCGGATCACCAGGTCCAGATAGAAACTGTTGGGCAGCACAAACGGCAACACTAGCAATATGCCCATGACGATGAAGAGCCCGAAATAGGCGGTCCGGTTCATAGCTAAACCCGATCTGTCGATTTGCCGCCAAAGAGTCCGCGCGGCTTGAAGAAGAGAATCAGCAGAATCAGTACAAACGGAATGGCGTCCTTATAGCTTGACGAGATGTAGCCGGCGCCCATGGCTTCCAGCACGCCAACCAAAAGCCCGCCCAAAACTGCTCCCAGGCCGCTGCCCAACCCGCCGACAACCGCCGCCACAAAGCCCTTGAGTCCCAGCATGATGCCGACGTCGTATGAAGTCAGCGTGATCGGAGTCACCAGAATGCCCCCCAGTGCTCCCAACGCGGCCGACATGGCAAAGCTCATGAACAGTACCCAACTGGTGTTGATGCCCACCAGTTCAGCCGCCAGGCGATTGAACGATGTGGCCAGCATGGCCTTGCCCTGCAAGGTTCGGGTAAAAAAGTACCAAAGGGCCAACACAACCAGAGCCGTAACACCCAACACCCAGAGACTTTGCGGCAACAATGTAGCACCCAGAATCTGGATTGGCGCATCGCCCGAGAACGACGGCAGGCTGTGGGTGGCCTTGCCGAGCCAGACCTGGATCAGGCCACGAATAACCAGCGATGCACCAATGGTGATGATGATCAAGGTAACCGTTTCGGCTCCCTTGACCGGTTCGATGGCCAGTTTTTCCACCAGCACGCCCACCACGGCTGGAATCACGATGGCCAGGATCAGTGCGACAGGCAAAGGCAGCCCAGCCTGTGTGAAATACACCGCCAGCATTCCCCCCAGCATGATGAACTCACCCTGTGCGAAGTTGATAACGTTGCTGGCGTTGTAGATGAGCGTAAAGCCCAGCGCTGCCAGGGCATAGGTTGCGCCCACCGTAACACCTGAGAACAAAAACTGGAGAAACTCGGACAGCATTAACCCTCCTGCCGCGCACGGACCGGCACCATTAGTCGGTCGACCTGACTCATCATTGTTTGTTTGTCCCCTGAGGGCTTTGAAATTGCATCGCCGAAAATCGGTAGCACGGGTCTAATTCTGCATTGCGTAATAAATTCTGTCAAATGTAATTTTGCAGGGCGACGAAGTTTTGACTGAGTCGCCCAACGGACAAGAGTGTCAGGATGTTTCCTGCTGACTTTTACGGGTTGCCCCGAGGCGCCATGACAGGGCATCGGCGGCGGCTTTCAATTTCTCACGCACCAGGCTGTTCTCCTCCATTTCAAACATGCCGTGCACGCCCACCACAACCATGGACATGGATACTTCATTCTTGAAATTGAACACCGGCGCAGCAATCGCCTCGACACCCTGGAACAGATAATGGCGGGACACCGGGGCAACGCCCTCCACACGGACCCGCTCCAACATCGCGTCCACGTCAGCACGGGTCTTGAACTCCGATACATTGCCATCGGGTTGCAACTCCCGGGCAATCTGCGCATCGGTCGCGCTGGCGGGCAGCCACGCAGCAAAGACCCGTCCGCTGGCCGTACTGAGCAGTCGCAGCGATGACCCGGTGACGACGTTCACCGTAATGGGGCGCTGTGGTCGCTCCCAGCGCACAATCACCGGGCCATGGTCACCCCAGACGGCAATGGCCGTGGTCTCATTGATCTCATCGCGCAATTCCGCGATGGCCGTCAGACCCAGACGGACGCGGTCCAGCCTGTCGATGGCTACCAAGCCAATGTTCAATGCAAAAGGCCCCAGGCTATAGCGCGATGTCGCAGGGTCCTGCTCGATCAGACCGGCACGAATCAGGCTGACCAGATACCGGTGTGCCTTCGAAGCCGGGATGTCGGCCGCTGCGGCAATCTCCTTCAGCATCATGGAGCGGTGCCCGTCGACCACGGCGCGCAACACCCCCGCCCCCACCTCCAGCGACTGCACGCCATGTTTGCTCTCTTTTTCGTCACTCATGCTGTATCTCCCGTCGGTTGGATTGCATGAAACTGTGCAGGGACTCAACCCCGCACCCTCATGCGGTGTGCGTTCAAGTCTAGCCGGGCGAGACTGCCACCCGAAATAAATAGTACTGCAAATTACCTATTGCGTAATCAATTTCTTATGTTGTAATATGTTTTCAATACATGTGACTTTGCAGGAGCAACCGATGACACACCCTCTGTTCGAAAAACACAAGCACACGCTGGACGGGGCTTTGGCGGCGATCCAGAGCCGCGGATTCTGGGCTGCCTTCAACGAACTGCCCAGCCCCAAGGCCTATGGCGCAACCGCAGCCGAGGAAGGCAAGCAAGCATTCCAGTCCCACCTGGGTCATCGGTTTGAACTGGCACAAGCCGGCCAAACTGGCTGGACCGGTTCCGAGCAGTCCCCTTACGGCATAGAAATAAACGTCCAATACCCCGTCTGCTCTATTGAGGCCCTGATTGAATCGGGGCAAAAAGCCATGCCAGCCTGGCAAGCGGCAGGTCCGCAGGGTCGAACAGGCATATGCATTGAAATGCTGGACCGGCTCAACAAACAAAGCTTTGAAATCGCCCATTCGGTCATGATGACCACCGGACAAGCCTGGATGATGGCGTTCCAGGCCGGGGCTCCCCACGCACAGGATCGGGGCCTTGAAGCGGTGATCTATGCCTGGCGCGAGCAAAGCTTTGTGCCATCGCAATCGCTGTGGGAAAAGCCGCAAGGTAAAAACCCGCCCATGCGCATGGAAAAGCACTTTGAAGTGGTGGGGCGCGGTGTCGCGGTGGTGATTGGGTGCGGGACTTTCCCAACCTGGAACACCTACCCCGGCTTGTTTGCGGCGCTGGCCACCGGCAATGCGGTCATTGTCAAGCCACATGAAAACGCCATTCTGCCGGCCGCCATTACGGTTCGGACCGTGCGCGCCGTATTGAGCGAAAACGGAATCGACCCCGATCTGGTCACTCTGTGCGTACCAGAAACACGCGAAGCGACCCAACAACTGGTAACCCATCCGGCCGTCCGCACGGTGGACTTTACCGGCAGCAATGCTTTTGGACGGTGGCTCATCAACAACTGCCGCCAGGCGCAGGTATACGCGGAACTGGCAGGAGTTAACAGCATCGTCATCGAATCAACCAGCGCCTACCAGGCCATGCTGGGCAACATTGCATTCACGCTGACTTTGTACTCCGGACAAATGTGCACCACCACTCAGGCAATTTTGGTTCCCGCCAACGGCATTGACACCGAACTGGGACACAAAACCTATGACCAGGTTTGCGCCGATCTGGCGCTGGCCATCGATCAATTGTTGGGCAAACCGGAAGTCGCCCACGCCTTGCTGGGAGCCATTCAGTCGCGCGAAACCCTGGCGCGGGTCGATGACGCCAATAGCGGCCGTTTGGGCGCCGTTGTTCTTGCATCCAAAGCACTCATAAACCCCGACTTCCCAGGGGCACAGGTACGCACGCCAGTGCTGCTGGCGTGCGATGCGCAAGACGAAAACGCCTACATGCAAGAACGCTTCGGCCCCATCAGCTTTGTGGTCAAAGTAGCCAGCAGCGTTGCTGCCGTTGCACTGGCCGAGCGCATGGTCAACACGCATGGCGCATTGACCACGGGCATCTACTCAACCAAGGCCGATGTGATCGATGCCATGACTGCCGCCACCTGGCGCTGCAAGGTTGCGCTGTCCATCAATCTGACCAGCAATGTGTATGTGAACCAATCGTCATCGTTTTCCGATTACCACGGCACCGGTGGCAACCCAGCCGCAAACGCCTCATACTCCGACTCTGCGTTTGTTGCCAACCGCTTTCGCGTTGTCCAGCGCCGCTATCACGTTTGAAGGCACATCACCATGGCATTCGAAAACATCCGGTTTGAAGTCGACGGCGGGGTTGCCCGCCTGACCTTGCACCGCCCCGACAAACTCAACAGTTTTACCGGAGCCATGCACGGCGAACTGCGTTCAGCCATCGACACGGTTCAAAGCGATCCCCGCATTCGTGTTCTGGTACTTACGGGCTCTGGTCGCGCTTTTTGCGCCGGTCAGGATCTGGGTGACCCGGAAATGGCCATGACCTCAAAAGCGCCCGACATTGGCAACGTGGTCGAGAAATATTACAAGCCACTGATCTTGAGCCTGCAAAACCTGCGTGTACCAACGATTGCGGCGGTCAATGGCATTGCTGCCGGCGCTGGCGCCAGCGTTGCACTGGCTTGCGATCTGGTGATAGCCGCCAAATCGGCGTCGTTTTTGCAGGCCTTCAGCAAGATCGGGCTCGTACCCGACACTGGCGGCACCTGGTTTTTGCCCCAACGCGTCGGTATGGCGCGGGCCATGGGTCTGGCCATGCTGGCCGAGAAACTTCCGGCCGAGAAAGCAGAGCAATGGGGACTGATCTGGCAGGCCGTCGAGGACGCAGAGCTGTCACCGACAGTCCAGAAATTGGCAACCCAATTAGCCTCGATGCCCACCAAGGCGCTGGTACGCACACGCCAGGCCATGCACGCAGCGCCCACGCATACGCTGGAGCAACAACTCTCCATGGAAGGCGGCTTTATGCGTGAACTGGGGTGGAGCCCAGATTACGCCGAAGGCGTGGCCGCCTTCATGGAAAAGCGCGCGCCCAAATTTACTGGCCAATAACGATGACCACTGCGCTCTCAGCTGACACAGTTGTTGCCGTCATTGGCGCTGGTGCCATGGGCGCAGGCATCGCGCAAGTCGCGGCTGCTGCAGGTCACCGGGTGAAACTGGTCGACTCACGGGCGCAAGCTGCACTGACCGCTGTCAACAATATCCACGCACAATTTGCGAAATTGGCCGAAAAGGGCAAATTACCCCACGCAGATGCTCTTGCCGCAAGCGCGCGCCTTATCGCGGTGGAACAACTTGCCGATCTGGCCGATGCAGGCTTGGTAGTGGAAGCCATTGCCGAAAACCTGCAAGCCAAGCAGCAACTTTTTCGCGATCTTGAATGCATCGTGGCGGCGGATTGCATCTTCGCGACCAACACGTCGTCGATCTCGGTGACAGCCATTGGCTCCGCGCTCCAAAACCCACTGCGCTTGGCCGGTTTGCACTTTTTCAACCCGGCACCCCTGATGGCGCTGGTCGAAATTGTGTCCGGCCTGGCAACACCCCCCGCACTGATCGACACACTGTTTGCCACCGCATCTGCCTGGGGAAAAACCCCGGTACATACCCGGTCAACACCGGGCTTCATCGTCAACCGGGTGGCGCGGCCCTATTACGGGGAAGCCTTGCGCCTGCTAACCGAAGGTGCTACCGATTGCGCCACCCTGGACGCCGTGATGCGAGAGGCCGGAGGCTTTCGCATGGGTCCGTTTGAGCTGATGGACATGATCGGACACGACGTCAATTACGCGGTCACCTGTTCGGTCTGGAATGCTTTTTACAACGACCCCCGCTTCCAGCCCTCCCTCATACAGAAGGAACTGGTTGACGCTGGCTTTCTTGGAAAAAAAGCGGGGCGTGGTTTCTTCGATCACGGCACGGATGCCGAAAAACCTGTACCCAGCACCGAGGTAAGCCAAGCGAGGCCAGCGGTGATCACCATTTGTGGGGCTTGCAACGCCGCATCCGCGTTGGCAAACCGCTTGTCGGCTGCGGGGTTTGCTTTTGAGCGTGGCACATCAGAAGATGGTCGCATCGCACAAGTCGACACCGCCGTGGTCTTTGTGACCGATGGCCGCAGCGCAACTCAGCGCGCATCAGACTGCGGCGTGGCCAATACCGTGCTGATCGACCTCGCCATCAACTACAGCACCACCGCGCGCATTGCCATCGCAAGCGCAGCGCAATGCAGCGAGGCAGCCGTGTGCAGCGCGACGGGTCTGCTGCAGGCATGCGGCATAAAGGTGTCGCGATTTTCCGATGTACCCGGTCTAGCGGTCATGCGCACCGTCGCCATGCTTGCAAACGAGGCCGCCGATACCGTTAATCAGGGCGTTTGCACCGCAGCAGCAGTCGACTCTGCCATGCGCTTGGGGGTCAACTATCCTCAGGGACCACTGGGCTGGGCCGATCAGGTGGGACTTCACACCATCCGCGATGTGTTGACGCATCTGGGAGCCACCTATGGTGAGGACCGTTACCGCATATCACCGCTGATCCAGCGGCATGTTTTTTCCGGAACCAAACTGCATGACTGAAGTAAATACAGAGGCTTCAGCTCAAGAAGCCCAGGCCCTTGCCGAGGCAACCGCTAGTGCCATGTGGGCCAGAGACCGCACCGCCCAGGGCCTGGAGATGCGCATTCTCAATGTGCGCCCCGGTTACTCACGGGTCACCATGCAGGTGCGTTCGGACATGGTCAATGGCCACCACATTTGCCACGGTGGCATGATCTTTACCCTGGCAGACACCGCTTTTGCCTACGCTTGCAACAGCCACAACCTGAACACCGTGGCTTCGGCCTGCAACATCGACTTTCTGGCCCCGGCCCGGGAGAACGAAACACTCGAAGCCGAGGCCATAGAGCGCGCGCGGGCAGGCCGCACTGGCGTCTATGACGTCACCGTGCGCACCAGCATCGGCAAGACCGTGGCACTTTTTCGGGGCAAGTCATACCGCATCCAGGGTGAAGTCATTGCAGGCCTGGAGCAGGCCGACCCGGTATCCACAACCTAGTCCAAGAACCCACCACCGCACAGGAGACCCACATGACCGTCAAGCACCCATCGCCAGGTGATCTGGAACCCATTGAGACCGCCAGCCGAGACGAAATTTCGGCACTGCAGCTCGAGCGCATGCAGTGGTCCGTGCGGCATGCCTATGACAAGGTTCCCCACCACCGGCAAGCCTTCGACGCCAAGGGCGTGCACCCGAACGATGTAAAGACTCTGGCCGATCTGGCCAAGTTTCCGTTCATGACCAAGACCGATCTTCGGGACAACTATCCCTTTGGACTGTTTGCCGTGCCACGCGAGCAGGTCGTGCGCTTGCATGCATCATCCGGCACCACCGGAAAGTCCATCGTGGTTGGTTACACGCTACAAGATATCGATAACTGGGCCAACCTGATGGCCCGCTCCATCCGCGCATCCGGCGGCCGGGCTGGCGACATGGTGCACAACGCTTATGGCTATGGAATGTTCACCGGTGGGCTGGGCGCCCACTATGGGGCCGAGCGGCTCGGTTGTACCGTGATCCCCATGTCGGGCGGCCAGACCGAACGACAAGTCCAGCAAATCGTCGATTTTCAGCCACAGATCATCATGGTCACGCCCTCCTATTCTCTGGTGATCGCCGAAGAATTTGAACGTCTGGGCATCACCCCTGACCAGATCTCGCTCAAGATCGGAATTTTTGGTGCGGAACCATGGGGCGAAGGTATGCGCGGCGAGATTGAACGCAAGTTGGGAATCGATGCCATTGATATCTATGGCCTGACCGAAGTGATGGGGCCAGGTGTGGCCTGCGAGTGCATCGAGAGCAAAGACGGCCCCGTCGTGTGGGAGGATCATTTCTACCCGGAAATTGTTAACCCGGAAACCGGTGAAGTCGTGGCCGACGGGGAAGACGGCGAACTGGTATTCACGTCCCTCACCAAGCAGGCGTTTCCGGTCATTCGATACCGCACACGCGATCTGACCCGGCTATTGCCACCCACCTCCCG
>CANNRR010000137.1 GCA_947508055.1 Burkholderiales bacterium | reverse complement strand
TGGCATATCCCGGTCGCAAGATGTGCGCATCTTCGAGCCCCCTCATTGATCGTACGAGCGCGTACTGGATATCAAACGGCAGGCTCGTCGAAATACCGTTGGGGTAATACTCATGGGTTGTCAGCCCCTCTGGCTCCAGGAAAATCTGGTGGCTGTCCTTGTCGGCAAAGCGTCCTATCTTGTCTTCCACGCTCGGACAGTAGCGCGGACCAACGCCTTCAATCTTGCCGGTGAACATGGGGCTGCGATCGAAGCCACTGCGGATAATTTCGTGCGTGTGTTGATTGGTGTGCGTAATCCAGCAAGACATCTGCCGTGGGTGTTGCTCAACGCGCCCCATGAAGCTGAACACGGGCGTATCGGCTCGTATGCCGCCGGGCATGCCATCGCCGGGCTGTTCAATGCATTTGTCAAAGTCAATGGTGCGCCCGTCCAGGCGCGGCGGCGTTCCGGTCTTCAACCGGCCCTGCGGCAATTTCAACTCTTTGAGCCGGTCAGACAGGCGCAACGCCGGTGGATCGCCGGCTCTTCCTGCCGCATAACTGCTCATACCCACATGGATCTTCCCGTTCAAGAAAGTTCCCGCCGTCAACACCACCGTCCTGGCAGAGAATTTGATGCCCGACTGGGTGATGGCACCCGTCACTCGATCCCCCTCTACCACCAGGTCATCCACCGCCTGCTGAAACAAACTCAAATTGGGCTGATTCTCCAGACGATGACGGATCGCCGCCTTGTACAAAACCCGGTCTGCTTGGGCGCGAGTGGCGCGCACCGCGGGACCTTTGCTGGAATTGAGTATCCGGAACTGAATGCCGGCTTCGTCCGTAGCAGCCGCCATGGCGCCACCCATCGCGTCGACCTCCTTGACCAGGTGGCCTTTTCCGATGCCACCAATGGACGGGTTGCAACTCATCTGCCCCAGGGTCTCGATGTTATGACTCAACAACAGCGTCTTGCAGCCCATGCGCGCCGATGCCAGCGCAGCCTCGGTGCCTGCATGTCCGCCACCAATCACGATGACATCAAACTTTTGTGGATAGAGCATGGTTGATTTATGGCTTAGGTAGGCGCAAACTTTATCAAACGCCCTGCACACCAGCGGATGAACGGACGATTTTACCGGCCAGGCCCCAAATCACCCTGTCGCACCAAAGATGCGCTATCAAGGAGCATCCCTCGAACAGAAGAAAATAGCGCAACCACCTCAAACCCATTGCAACAAAAAGGTTTGACGCTACTTTTTTAATAGCGCACTGGATCCACGGTGGGTTTTCACCCCTCGACAGCCGCTGGGTTCGGTTGTCGGTTTGAAAATGCTCCCTATTTCCCCATGGTAAATACCCTTAACTGTCAAATTCTGGACAGTTCGAGGTCACACTCGGCATTACGCTCGCAAAACGCCTTGCGGCGACAGGGTAAGACCGCCACCGAAACTTGCACACCCAATTCAACCTTGAGAAAGCAGCCTCATGAACGCCATCCACCCGCACGACTCTCGCACGCCTGACATGATTCGCGACGAACTCAATGCCGCCCTCGACCTCCAGCGCGCAGCCTACTTTGCTCACCCCGTGCCCAGCTATGGGGAACGTCGCGCCGACCTGCTCAAGTTGCAGACTTTTGTCCGCGACAACAAGGACGGCCTGGTCGATGCGGTCAATGCCGATTACGGCAATCGCTCCCGCCATGAGACCTTGTTTACCGAAATTTTCACGGTGATTGACGGTGTCGACCACGTACTCAAGCACCTGAAGAAATGGATGAAACCGCAGCGCCGCGGCGTCGATCTACGCAATTTTTTCGGTGCCCGCAATCGGGTAGTGCCCCAGCCCTTGGGTGTTGTTGGCGCTATCGTGCCGTGGAATTTTCCTATCAATCTCAGCTTCACAGGTCTGATCTATACGTTTGCGGCGGGCAATCGGTCCATGGTCAAGATGTCTGAAAACTCCCGCCACCTGGCAAAATTCCTGATAGAGAAGATGCCTGCCTACTTTCCCATAGAAAAACTTGCGTTTTTTGATGAGACCGGGGGCGTTGGCGTTGAGTTTTCGAAGCTCAAGTTTGATCACCTCCTGTTCACCGGCTCGGGCCAGACGGGTCGCGCCGTGATGACCGCGGCCGCACAAAACCTGTGCCCCGTCACACTGGAAATGGGGGGCAAATCACCCGCCATCCTGTGTGAAGATTTTCCCTTGCAAAAGGCGGCAGAGCGATTGCTGTTTGTGAAGTTGCTCAACGCAGGGCAAATTTGCACCACGGTGGATCACCTTTACCTGCCAAAAGGGAAAACCGCTGCTTTTGTGGCCATTGCCAAAGAAATTGTGAGCAAGCGCTACCCCCTGCTTGGCTCGCCCGACTTCACCTCGATCATTGACGATCGATCCTTTGCCCGCCTTACCGCTGCGCTGGAAGCCGCCCAGGCCGGCGGCGCGACGCTGGTGCAGTTGATTCCCGGACCCAGGTGGGATGCAGCGAGCCGAAAGATTGCGCCCCATCTGGTCCTCAACGCCCCGGCCGACAGCGCCCTGCTGACACGGGAGATTTTTGGCCCCATCCTGCCCATCATTGAATACGGCGCGCTAGAGGAGCCGATAAAGGCCATCAACAGCGGTCCACGCCCTTTGGCTATCTACCCCTTCAGCAATGACAGTCAGACTATCCAGACCCTGCTGGAGCGCGTCATGTCGGGCGGCGTCAGTGTCAACGACGGTTTGTTCCACGTCGCTCAGCACGACCTGCCTTTTGGCGGTGTCGGTGAAAGCGGAATGGGCCACTACCATGGGTTTGAGGGCTTTGTCACTTTTTCAAAAATGCGGCCGGTGTTCTACCAGGCGCCATTCAGCGCGCTCAGGTTCATGTGGCCACCCTACGGGAAGTTCGCCACCAAATACCTCGATTTCCTGACCAAATAATTCACTGTTTAAAAGGTTCTAAATGCAAGACCAAGAGTTTGATTTCGTCGTCGTTGGCGGCGGCGCCGGCGGGTGTGTGGTGGCCAGCCGGCTGTCCGAAGACCCGGGTGTTTCGGTTTGTCTTCTTGAGGCCGGCGGACCCGATTCCTCAGCTTTCATTCAGGCCCCGCTTGGCTTTGCAGCAACCGCCGCCCTCGGCCTTCACAATTGGAATTTCAACACGACGCCGCAACCGGGGTTGAATGGCCGCTGCGGTTTTCAACCACGCGGCAAGGTGATGGGGGGGAGCAGCTCGGTGAACGCCATGGTCTACACGCGTGGCAATCGGCTCGATTACGACCTTTGGGCCGCGCAAGGAAATCCCGGTTGGTCGTATGAAGAGGTTCTCCCCCTTTTTAAGCGGGCCGAAAATAGCGAGTGTTTCGGTGCCGATGCCTATCATGGCGTTGGCGGCCCCCTCAATGTGAGCTATTTGCGCAGCCCAAGCCCCATCAATCAAGTCTTTCTGGAGGCCTGTGAAAAGCAGGGCCTACCCCAGACCAAGGACTACAACGGTGCCACCCAGTTTGGCTGTGCTCCGGCACAGGTGACGCAAAAAAATGGTGAGCGCTGCAGCGCGGCCAAGGCCTATATCACCCCGCATCTGGACCGCCCCAACCTCACAGTCATCACGCAGGCACACACACAGCGGATAGTGCTGGATGGCAAGCGGGCTGTCGGCGCTGAATTCTTGCGCAATGGGGAAAGCGCCAAGGTGCGCGCCCGGCGCGAAGTCATTTTGTCTGGCGGCGCCTATGGTTCGCCTCAATTGCTGATGCTGTCGGGGATTGGTCCTGCGGCGCACCTTGAGGAAATTGGCATACCCGTTGTGCAGGACCTGCCAGGCGTTGGTCAAAATCTGCACGACCACGTTACCGCGGTTCTGATCTACCGCACCCAGCGCAAAGAGTCCACTTTTGGGTTCTCGTTTTCCGGGTTGGTTCAAATTGTGCGCAGCATCTTTGAATGGCGCAACAAGCGAAGCGGCATCGTAACGAGCAACGTTGCTGAATCACAAGCGTTCATGTTTGCCGACAAAGCCGAAGCCGCGCCCGACATCCAACTGGCCTTGTGCACCGGCATCGTTGACGATCACACCCGCAAGAACCACCTGGGGCATGGCTATACGCTGCACGTTACGCTTATGCGCCCCAAGAGCCGGGGCAGCGTCAAACTGCAAAGCGCGAACGCGAAAGATGCGCCGTTGATAGATCCACAGTTCCTGTCTGACCCTCGTGACACAGCCAGCTTGATCAAAGGCTCACAGTTGGGCTATGACATCATGCAAGAGCAAGCCTTTACCCCGTATCGCGGAAATATGCTTTATCCATTTGAGCGCAACAACCCTATCCAGATCGAGCAATTTTTGCGCGATCATGCGGATACCGAATACCACCCCTGCAGCACCTGCAAAATGGGCCCTTCCAGCGATCCCATGGCCGTCGTGGACTCCAGCCTAAGGGTCTACGGTATGCAAGGTCTGCGCGTCGTGGATGCATCCATCATGCCGCAGTTGGTCTCGGGCAATACAAATGCCCCCACCATCATGATTGCCGAGAAGGCCGTGGATATGATTCGCGCTCAGTCTGCGCCATCGAGCCTGAACAGCTAACATCTTCTCTTGCGCTATCCATCTCAAATGGATTTCACTGACCCACTTCAAGGAAAATTCATGAAGCTTTATTACTCACCGGGTGCCTGCTCACTGTCGGTTCACATTGCACTCAAAGAGTCAGGGTTGACGTTTGAAGCTATTGCTGCCCCAACAAAGACACACAAACTGGCTGACGGCACCGACTACTACACCATCAATCCCCTCGGTTATGTTCCTCTTCTCGTACTCGACGATGGTAGCCACTTGCGCGAAGGCCCGGCGATTGTCCAATACATTGCCGATCAGGTTCCTGCCAAGCATCTGGCGCCAGCCAACGGAACTTTTGCTCGCTACAAACTGCAGGAGTGGCTCACTTTTATCGGGACGGAACTGCACAAAGGCTTTTCTCCGTTGTTCACACCCGGCATGCCGGAAGAAGCCAAGAATATGGCCAAGACGCGTCTGGCCTCCCGTTTGCAATGGATTGATGGTGAGCTTGCAAAGACACCCTATCTGATGGGCGACAACTTCACGGTTGCTGATGGCTATCTTTTTACTGTCAGCAATTGGGCTCAATACGTAGGAATTGATCTATCTTTTTACCCAAATCTACTGGCTTTTCGCAGCCTTGTCGGTTCGAGACCGAATGTGATCGAAGCCATGAAGGCCGAGGGATTGATGAATTGAGGTTGAACAACAAGGCTGTGTAAAGATCTTGAACAAGCAGCCTGTTATCCACACAATTTACTCAATTTCAAAGTTGTCCAGATTGGCATCGCACCCAAGAAGCAGGGTCACCAACACCCGTTGATATTTGTTAAGTTATTGATTAATATAACAAAATAATGGTTATCCACAGAAGGATGTCTCCCTTATCTACTACTACTATCTTTAAATAGCTTATTCAGAGGTACGGCTTTGTTTGGTGTCCAGCGTTTCAGCAAAAGCGCGTTGCTCATCACGCTGATTGAACTCATTGCCATTGCCGCGCCAGCTACGACCGGATTCAGGAAGCCAAAGGCAGCCAGAGGGATCCCCGCTATGTTGTAGGCAAAAGCCCAGAACAGGTTCTGGCGGATCTTGGCAACGGTGCGATTCGAGATGTCCAGTGCGGCCGCCACCAGCAAAGGATCACCGCGCATCAGTGTGATGTCTGCTGCATGCATTGCAACGTCAGTTCCGTTGCCCATCGCCATGCCAACATCCGCCGTTGCCAGAGCAGGAGCATCATTGACGCCGTCACCAACCATCGCGACGACATGTCCGCCGATCTTCAGTGCAGCGACTCTTTTCGCTTTTTCAGCTGGCAGAACGTCGGACATAACTTCTCCTTCTTCGGGGCGCAGCCCGAGCCGGCGTGCCATGGTCTCGGCAGAACCCCGGTTGTCACCAGAAATCATCACGGTCTTGATGCCCAGAGCCCGCAGAGCCGCCAGCGCGTCTTTGGCACCAGGTTTTGGTTCATCAAAGAAAGCCAACAGGGCACACAGGACCAGACCGTGTGAGGTCCGTTCGGCCATTGCCGAGACAGTGGCACCTTGCTCCCGGAGCGGGCGGGCTTTGCTTTCCATCGCGCTGGTGTCGATGTCCAATTCCTTCATCCAGCGCAGACTTCCGATAAGAAAGTGACGCGACCCAAGTTCACCCTCGCTGCCCCGACCTGGTAGAGAGTGCACATTATTGGGTGTTTCGAAAGTAAGAAAGCGCTCCTGCGCAAGCCGGACGACAGCGCGCGACAGAGGGTGTTCGCTACCACTTTGCAGACTGGCCGCGATCCTCAACATTTCGTTTTCAGTCATGCCGTCCGCCACCAACAGGGAAGTAAGTCTTGGATGGCCCAAGGTCAAGGTGCCAGTCTTGTCAAACGCCACGATGTCCACCTTGTGCGCAAACTCCAGTGCCTGAGCGTTCTTGATCAGAATGCCGTGCTGCGCGGCTACCCCTGTGCCCGCCATGATGGCCACGGGGGTAGCTAGCCCCAAAGCACAAGGGCAAGCAATGACCAGAACTGCAACCGTGTTCAGTAGCGCTTGCTCAAAGGAGTGACCTGAAAGCCACCAACCCAATAGAGTGATTAAACTTATCATTAATACGGCAGGCACAAACACCGCACTGACCTGATCCACCAAGCGCTGAATCGGCGCCTTGGCGGCTTGAGCATCTTCTACCAGGCGAATAATGCGAGCGAGTACCGTCTCGCTGCCAATCGCCCTTATCAACATCACTATGCGGCCGTCACCATTGACGGAGCCCCCAGTGAGTGCTGCTTGTGCAGTAGCGCCAAGGTCGGTAGATGGATACTTGTACACAGGCAGAGGCTCACCCGTTAGCATCGACTCATCCACTTGGGTGTACCCTTCAAGCAACACGCCATCCACCGGGATTCGTTCACCCGGTCTGATCACCAGTCGATCACCAATCAGCAGATCGGCCACCGGAACATCAACTTCGCCGTCGGGCCCGATAAGATGAGCCACGTCCGGGCGCAGCGCGTGCAGGGCTCGAATCGCAGAAGTGGTTTGGCGTTTTGCCCGCACTTCAAGCCATTTGCCAAGCATCACCAGGGTGACGACCCAAGCCGAGCCCTCAAAGTAGAGATGAACTGCGGCGCCGGGAGCCGCCGTCAACCACAACCACACAGACAGCGCCCATCCAGCAGTCGTCCCAATGGATACCAGCAAGTCCATGTTCCCGGAAAGCGCCTTGAGGGCGTGCCAAGCAGCCCGGTAAAAATGCCGCCCCAGAACGAACTGCACCGGTGTCGCGAGTACAAATTGGAGCCATGCGGGCAACATCCAGTGGCGGGAAAACAAATCCCCGACCATAGGCAACATCAAGGGAAAAGACAAGATAAGGCCAACCGCGACCGGCGCAAACCCCACCCAACCAGAAGTTTGCTCGGCCGTGGCCGGAGCGCTGGCCGCGCGAGGTTCGTAGCCTGCGTCACGCACAGCTCGACGTAAACGGACTTGCATTTCTTCACCGGGAGTGCCCACAATGCGCGCTGACTCGGTCGCCAGGTTGACGGTGGCTTCTTGTACACCAGGGACCCTCTTCAGTGCTCTCTCCACTCGGGCAACGCACGAGGCGCAGGTCATACCATTGATTCCGAGGTCCACCGATACGGACTCGACCAAGACAGAAGATGGGTGATTCATGAGTTCAAGCCTAAACCCTCCTATGATGGGAAGGTCAAGCCAAAATGCGGGCCTTGACCTTCCCATCATAGGAGGGTTCAGGATACGCTCCTCGAAACCCAACGGAGATTATTTATGAAACAAACCTTTACAGTCACCGGTATGACCTGCGGCCATTGCGAAAAAGCGGTCATGCGCGCAGTGACGCAGACCGACCCGAAAGCCGAAGTCACCATAGACCGCGCCGCCGGCAAGGTGGAGGTGCAGTCCGATCGGCCACGTGAAATGCTGGCCCAGGCGATTGCCGAGGAAGGTTACACGGTTGCTGCATGAACAATAGGGCAAAAGCACCAGCGCAGTTCGGGGCGCCTGTCGATGGACTTTGGCCGGTCGCTATTGGTGCCGCCGCACGCATGTCTGGTGTGTCGGCCAAGATGGTTCGCCACTATGAATCGCTTAGATTGCTAACGCCAGTGGCTCGCACCGACAGCGGGTATCGCCAGTATGCCCAGACCGATGTGCGCACACTGCAGTTCATCAAGCGATCTCGGGAACTGGGTTTTTCCATGGCCGAAATTGCTGAACTGGTTGGCCTTTGGAATGATCGCCAACGCGCCAGCGCCAGCGTCAAACGCATCGCGCAGCGCCATGTTGACGACTTGACGCAGCGCATTGAAGCCATGCAAGCCATGCAACGTACGCTGGTTGTCCTGCTGGATCACTGCTCTGGCGACGAGCGACCCGATTGCCCGATACTTGAAGATCTGGCCGGCACTTGCTGCCACATTGCGTGATGGACTTCACGCAAGCTCCGTTCGCGCTTTACCCGGCGTTGAGGGCGGTGCAACCCTCTCTGGCCGAGTTAAGCCCGGCGCTGGTGCCAGTTCAAGCGTCTGCAGGCACGGTGCTGTTTAGCGAAAATGCGTTGTGCCAGGGCTTTCCGCTGGTGTTGCGGGGCGAGATCAAGGTTTCACGCAGTTCGGTTGACGGACGTTCGTTGGAGTTGTACCGTGTTGTGCCGGGTGAGTTGTGCCTGGTTTCGTCGGCTTGCCTGTTCCGAAATCAACCCTTGTCCGCTCGGGGTGTGGCCACCAAAGCCAGCTCGCTGCTACTTATTCCACCTGATATTTTCCTGCGCTGGCTGGAAACGCCGGACTTTCGCAGTGAGGTGCTGGGCCTGTTTGCGGCTCGTATGGCGGACCTCACCAGCTTGATCGATGCGGTGGCATTTCAACGCCTTGACCGGCGCCTGGCGGCTGCACTCCTGGGGCATGGGCAAAAAATCGCTGTTACCCACCAGGCGCTGGCCGATGAACTCGGCACTGTGCGGGAAATCATTACGCGCTTGTTGCGCCGCTTTGAGCGCGAAGGGTGGGTGAGTTTGGGGCGAGAACAAATAGACATCACCGATGCGTCGGCGTTAAGTGACTTTTGTCACAGACTGCGCGCCTGATAGCGCATCCAATGCGTCCTTCAATAATTTTCAGGAGTTCTGGCATGAAATCGAACGTTGGCGGTATGGACCGCATTCTGCGCATCGTGGTTGGCCTTGTATTGATTGGCTTGACCGTCACCGGCAATGTAGGCGTTTGGGGCTGGCTGGGCCTTGTGCCGCTGGCCACGGGAGCCATCGGTTGGTGCCCGCCCTACGCCATCTTTGGCTGGAATACCTGCTCGACAAAGGCCAAGAGCTGAAGCGGCTTGAACCCTTCAATGACGCGCG
>CANNRR010000136.1 GCA_947508055.1 Burkholderiales bacterium | reverse complement strand
CTTGCCATTAACGGCGCCACCCATATCCGCCACCGCCATCTTGATGGCCTCAACGCCTGCGGGTCCGTCAATGTCGGAGTACAAGCCAGACATGTCGGTGATGATGCCAATGCGAATGACATCACCAGACACCTGCGCTTGGGCCGCCGTGCCTAGAGCCAAGGCTGCAGTGCAGGCCAGTGAACAGGCTATTGTCAACTTATTCAATTTCATCATCATCTCCTAGTGGGCTACAAAAAGGTAAAAAATTAAACACCAAGATACTCATGTAACTTGACCATGCGCTGGGGCAACTCGGCCTGGGTGAATTCTTGCTGGATTTCCCCATGCTCCATGACCAGAAAGCGATCGGCCAATGGAGCTGCAAAACGAAAATTCTGTTCCACCATCACAATGGTATAGCCCTTGGTGCGCAGCATTCTGACCATCTCGGCCAACTTTTGCACGATGACAGGCGCCAGACCTTCCGAGATTTCATCCAGCAAGAGCAGTCGTGCGCCCGTGCGCAGAATGCGGGCAACCGCCAGCATTTGCTGCTCGCCACCCGACAGGCGAGTTCCCTGGCTGTTGGAGCGCTCCAGTAAATTGGGAAACATGGCGTAGATCTCATCAAGCCCCATGCCGCCCTTGCTCAGTTCCGGCGGCAACTTGAGATTTTCCTCCGTCGTCAGGCTGGAAAAAATGCCCCGCTCTTCCGGACAATAACCAATGCCGAATCGCGCAATCGCGTGCGTGGACATGGCTATGGTTTCATTGCCCATCACCTTGATAGACCCCTTGCGGCTGCCTGTCAGTCCCATGATGGCGCGCAGGGTGCTGGTACGACCGGCGCCATTACGCCCCAGCAAGGTCAACACTTCGCCCTCGTTTACATGAAAATTCACTCCATGCAGGACGTGGGATTCGCCGTACCAGGCATGCAGGTCGCTCACTTCCAGAAATTTGGTAGACATCAGGACTCCCGCAATGAATACACGCAGTGATCAACGTGGGGGCTCAACATCAGTGCGCTCCTACCAGTTCGGTATCGGCGCTACCCATATAGGCTTCGATCACAGCGGGATTTTTCGAGACCTCTGAATAAGGCCCTTCCGCCAAAGTGGCGCCACGCTGCAACACCGTGATGGTGTCGGCAATGCTGGCGACCACGCTCATGTTGTGCTCCACCATCAGCACGGTGCGATTGGCGGCCACTTTTTTGATCAGTTGGCGAATGCGGTCCACGTCCTCCAGGCCCATGCCTTGGGTGGGCTCATCGAGCAGCATCAATTCAGGGTCCATGGCCAGTGTCGTGGCAATTTCCAGGGCGCGTTTGCGGCCATAACTGAGTTCGACCGTCACGGTATCTGCGTAGGACTCCAGATCAACCTCACGCAATAATTCCAATGCCCGCTGGTTGAGGATATCCAGCGACTTTTCCGAGCGCCAGAAATGGAACGAAGTACCGAGCTTGCGCTGCAGGGCCACGCGCACATTTTCCAGCACGCTCAGATGCGGAAAAACTGCCGAGATCTGAAATGACCGAATAATGCCGCGCCGCGCAATCTGGGCTGGGGCGTCGGTCGTGATGTCCAGGCCGTTGAACAAGATAGATCCACTGGTGGGTTTGATGAATTTGGTCAATAAGTTGAAGCAGGTGGTCTTGCCCGCCCCGTTGGGACCGATCATGGCGTGAATGGTGCCACGGCGCACTTTCAAGTCGACCTTGTCAACTGCAATAAAGCCTTTGAATTCTTTGGTTAGCTTTTGCGTCTGAAGTATGAAATCTGTCGTCATTCGCGCCATGTTGCAGTGGTTTACGTCGTTCTCCGATAGGGCAAACCCCCATCGTTAGAAAATCGACAGCCAAGTCTACATGACTGCTGTCGCCAAGGTTCCGTATGTCCTAAACAAGGTTACTCCCGATGCGTCCGGCACCTACGTATACTTTGCCGCTAACGCCACGTTTCGCAAGGCCTTGCACACGCACTGCAAGGGTATGAAATACAGCAGCACCATCGGTGCCACCCACGTGTCCGAGTCAGATGCGGCATGATTGAGGGTGTCCCCCATAAAAAGGAAAAGGAGACCTCCTTGCGACTTGCCCTACTGTCTGACATCCATGCCAACCTGCCGGCACTGGACGCCTGCCTGGCCCACGCCCGCGCGCAAAAAGCGCAGCGCTTCGTGTTTCTGGGCGATATGGTGGGCTATGGCGCTGACCCAAGCCCGGTGGTGGAGCGTATCCGTCTGCTCACCGAAGAGGGTGCCATGGTCATCCAGGGCAACCACGACGCCATGGCAGTTTGCCCACCGGAGGAAGTCAAAACCGTGGGCGACACCACGGCGGCCTGGACCCACCGTCAACTCAGCACCGAGCAGCGCGACTGGATCAAGGCACTTCCGCTGGCGCTGCAACACGACAACATTCTCTTTGTGCACGCGAGCGCCAACGAGCCTCACCTGTGGCGCTATGTGTATGACCGGCGCGCCGCCAAGGACAGCCTGGACGCAGCGGCCGAATGGCCCGACGTTCGCTACGTCTTTAGCGGCCACGTGCACAAGCAAACCCTCTACTACCGCGGCACGGGTGATGGCCTGATGGCCTTTGCCCCGCAGCCGGGGGTGGCCGTGCCCGTGCCCAGACACCGCCAGTGGCTGTGCACCGTCGGCTCGGTGGGCCAGCCGCGCGACCACAACACCCAGGCCATGTACTGCATCTTTGACACCGAACGTGCGCAACTCACATTTCACCGTGTGCCGTACGACCTCTTCGCCGCAGCCAACGCGATTCGCCGCGCCGGTCTGCCCGAGTTCTTCGCCGAACGCCTGGAGGATGGCCGATGAAATTACTGGAGCCCGGAGCCGAGCTTGACGGTTTCACCATCGAAGAATGCATTCACTCCGGCGGCATGGCCCACGTCTACCGCGTGCACTACTCGGACGGACAACGCGACCCCGGCTTCACCATGGCCATGAAGGTTCCCCGCATGACGGCCGGCGACGGTGCCGAGAACATCGTCAGCTTCGAAATCGAATGCCAGATCATGCAGGTATTGCAAGGCCGCCACGTACCACGCTTTGTGGCTGCGGGCGACCTGTCGCGCGTACCGTATCTGGTCATGGAATACGTCACCGGCGAGACACTGGAGCATTGGATGGATGTCGACGCGCCGCCCAGCGTCGAACAGATCGCCTGGTTGGGTGCCGCCATGGCGCGCGCGCTGCACGCCCTGCACCAGCAAAACACCGTGCACCTGGACCTGAAGCCGGCCAACGTGCTGTTCCGGGGCGACGGCACTGCCGTGCTGCTCGACTTTGGCCTGTCATGCCACGCGCACTACCCTGACCTGCTGGCCGAGCAACTGCGCAAGGCCGTGGGTTCGCCCGCCTGGATTGCGCCCGAGCAGGTAGTGGGTGTGCGCGGCGACCCGCGCAGCGACATTTTTGCGGTGGGCGTGATGATGTACCAACTGTGCACCGGCCACCTGCCGTTTGGCGCACCGCAAACCGCCGCCGGTTTGCGCCAACGCCTGTGGGTCGATCCGACGCCTCCGCGCAAAACCAAGCCGGAACTGCCCACGTGGCTGCAAGAGGTGGTCATGCGCTGCCTGGAGCCCGAGGCGGCCCACCGCTACCCGTCGGCCGCGCACCTGGCATTTGACTTGACGCACCCCGACCATGTCGCCATCACCGCACGCGGCACCAACGTCACCGGAACCAAGTTTTGGACCCACTTCAAGCGCTGGCTCAAGGCCGCTGGCGTGCACTACAAGCCCAGCCCCATGGCGTCGCAACAAATTGACGAAATACCCATCGTGATGGTGGCCGTGCCCCACGCCGATGTAACCGATGCCACCCTCTACTCGCTACGCCAGGGCGTGGCCCGGGCGCTGGGCACCCGACCCGGCGCTCGACTGGCCTGTGTGACCGTTATCTCATCGGGGCTGACCAGTTCGACGGACGAGCAAAAAAGTGAAAGCAATGTGCACCGGCGCTACCTGACCATGTTGCGACAGTGGGCACAACCGCTGGACCACCCCGGCTACCAGACTTCATTCCATGTACTGGAAACCGGTGACGTGGCACAAGCCCTGCTGGACTATGCGCGGGGTAACAACGTCAGCGTCATCGTCATGGGGGCTGCCACCCACGGCCTGAAAACCCAGCGCTTTGTCGCCACCGTGCCCATCAAGGTAGCCATGGACGCACCCTGCACCATCATTCTGGTCAAGCAGTCACTGCCGTTCGAGCTGCTGGGCGGGGGCACGACCAGCGACGCATCCGACTCCGGTGGCTATTCGGATTCAGGCTCCGAATTGAAGAGAAAGCCATACGGTGAAAACGACGTCCCCTTTTAGCGCCCTCACCCCCGACATCGTGCTCGACGCGCTGGACAGCGTGGGTCTGCGCGGCGATGGTCGCCTGACCACTCTGTCGTCTTACGAGAACCGTGTCTACCAGGTGCAACTCGAAGACGGCAGTTCCGTGGTGGCCAAGTTTTACCGCCCCGAGCGCTGGAGCGACGCGCAGATCCAGGAAGAACATGACTTTGCCGCCGAGCTGATGGCCGCCGAGGTGCCCGCCATCGGCCCGTTGAAACTACAGGGGGCCACTCTCCACCACTTTGGCGGCTTTGCCTTCAGCGCCAGTCCGCGCAGGGGCGGGCGTCCGCCCGAACTCGACGATGGCGAGGTGCTGGAGTGGATCGGCCGCTTCCTGGCGCGCATCCACACCGTGGGCGTCAAGAGGCCGTTTGCAACCCGCCCGCGCCTGGACGTGCAGAGCTTTGGCGTGGAGTCCATGCAGTGGCTGCTGGAGCATGACAAGGTGCCACTGGATGTTCAGTCGGTCTGGACCAAGGTTTGTACAGACGCTATTGATTTGGTAGCTGCTCACGCAGCATTGACGGGCGCTAGTGGCAATAATGCCTCCGAGGACGGCAGCATCCGCATTCTGCGCCTGCATGGCGACTGCCACCCTGGCAACATCTTGTGGACCCCTGCCAACGCAGCCCTGGCGGCCGGACCCGGCCCGCACTTTGTCGATCTGGATGATGCCCGCTGCGGCCCTGCCGTACAAGACCTGTGGATGCTCCTCAGTGGTGACCGCAGCCAGCGCACCCGCCAGCTCGGCATGCTGGTCGATGGCTATGAGCAGTTCCGAGACTTTGACCGTCGCGAGCTGGTCTTGATCGAGCCGCTGCGCACGCTGCGGCTGATTCACTACAGCGCCTGGCTGGCCCGGCGCTGGGACGATCCGACCTTTCCGCTCAACTTTCCCTGGTTTGGCTCCAGCGACTACTGGCAGGGGCAGGTGCAAATGCTGGAGGAACAGATGGAAGCCATGCAAGAGGAGCCACTGGTTGTCTAACTTGCCGACGTTGAATCTGGTGGGCGCCGGGCGCGTTGCGCAAACGCTCTCAAACTTGTGGCACACCCAGGGCAGATTTGCCATTCAGGACGTGCTGACCACCTCGCTGAACAGCGCGCAGGCGGCGTGCAGGGTCATAGGTGCTGGCCACGCGGTGCAATCCATGCGGGCCATGCGAACGGCCGATGTCTGGATGCTGGCGGTGCAGGACGCCCAACTGGCGCACTGCGCGCTGGCACTGGCAGCAGCGGCGCCGGCCGTCCCGTCTATCGTGTTCCATTGCAGCGGTGCCCAAGGCGCCTCCACATTGGCGCAACTGGCTGCGCTGGGCTGGCGGGTGGCAAGCGCGCACTGCATTCTGAGTTTTGCCTCAGTTCCCGCAGCGCTGACGCAGTTTCCCGGCACGCCCTGCGCACTGGAAGGCGACGCGTCTGCTTGCGACGCCTTGCGCCCTGCCTTCACTGCAATTGGCGCGCGCTGCTTTGACGTGGCCAGCAGCGACAAACTGCTCTACCACGCAGCGGCCGTGTTCGCCACCAACTTTTTGCCAGTCCTGCAATCCACCGCCGAAGACCTGTGGCGCAGCACGGGCGTGCCGGCTGAACTTATCGTGCATCTGCGTGCCTCCCTGCTACGCAATGCCGTCGCCAACATCACCGCGCTGGGGCCGCAAGCTGCCCTCACCGGACCGGCGGCACGCGGCGACACCGCTGCCATCGCGCGCCAGGGTTCCGAGGTCGCGGCGTGGGATACACAAACCGGCGCCGCCTACGACGCCCTGAGCGCTCTGGCGTTGCGGCTGGCGCAGAAAAAACCGAATTGATCTGCATGCTCCACGCCACGCCCATTCGCTACATCAACCCCGTCTTTCGCCCGCCCAGTGAAGCGCAGTCGCTGATCCTGCCGGTCACCAACGGCTGCTCCTGGAACCGGTGCACCTATTGCGAGATGTACACGGAGCCGCAAAAGAAGTTCGCCATGCGCGATGAGCAGGAAACGCTGGACTCCATCGCCCAATGCTCCGCAGAGTACCCCAACGAGATTCAGCGCGTCTTTCTGGGCGATGGTGACGCAATGGCTCTGTCCACACGGCGACTGCTGAGCATACTGTCGGCGATTCAGACACACATGCCAACGGTGCGGCGCATCTCCAGCTACTGCCTACCCCGCAATGTGCGCAACAAGTCGGTAGAAGACTTGCGTGCACTGCGCGCGGCCGGGCTGTCGCTGGCCTACGTGGGCGCCGAGTCAGGAGACGACACGGTCCTGCAAGCCGTGCAAAAAGGGGAGACGTTCGAGTCCACCCGCGAGGCGCTGGATAAGCTGGGCGAGGCAGGCATCACCCGCTCGGTCATGCTGCTCAACGGACTCGGCGGGCGTGCACTAACCCGCCAGCACGCCGACAACTCGGCCCGGCTGATCAACCTGACGCAGCCCGAGTTTCTGGCAACGCTGGTGGTCAGCTTCCCGCAGGGTGAGGAACGCTTTCGCGCCGGATTCGTCCAGTGGGAACCGCTGATCCAGGCCGAGTTGTTTGGTGAGGTGGAGCAACTTCTCAATGGCCTGGCACTCAAGCGCACCGTGTTTCGAAGCGACCATGCGTCCAACAGGCTGGTTCTCAAAGGCACACTGGGTGCTGAAAAAGACCGGTTACTGAGGGAAGTACGCAACGCCATTGACAGCCCGCAGTCTGCGCGGTTGCGCCCTGACTGGGCACGTGGACTCTAAATCAGCCCCAGCCACCGTGCAATATGTGCAAGCAGCAATCCTGCTGAACTTTTGACATCTGGTGGCCTTTCTCTTTGTGTTTTCCAAATTTGTGTGGTCGACGGGGTGTTTGAGGAAGTAGCGGGCGAGGGCGAACCTGGGGTGGCACCGCTGGGCAATGCGGTCCCGATCCAGCGCTCAACGCCTACGCCATGCTTGCCCACAGTCACATGGACAACGGCCAGAATTCAACGTCGGGTATGGACGAACTTGTAGACCCGCACGGCGAGAACCGACATTGACAATGCAGTGAGCATGAGATTTGAAGGCCCGATATCATTGGGCCGACCGGCCATTGAGACGACTCTGACATGAGACGACTCTGAAAATTGCCAAAGCAAAGACGTCAGGGTAGCATTGTGGCGATTCGCAATATTTGGCAATGTTGCTAGATACTCACCAAACTTCTCACGGAGCCCGCCAGGATGATTTCGCTAGGTTTCGAACGGCGTTCGCTCAAGACCAGAATCACCTTGACCACACTGGTCATTTTCGTGATTGGCATCTGGTCATCGGCTTTCTATGTCAGTCGAATGTTGCGCGGCGACATGCAGCGCCAGTTGGGTGAGCAGCAGTTCTCGGCGACCACATTGGTAGCGAAAGGGATCGACGAAGAGCTGAAATCTCGCATCAATGTGATGGAGCAATATGCCAAGGGAAGAATAGTTCCATCGATGTTTAGTAACGCGGTCGCGTTGCAAGAGCGCCTGGAGGGAAGTCCAGCCATTTTGAGTATGTTTAACTCAGGCATCTTCGTAACCGGACTTGACGGAGTCGCCATTGCTTCAGTGCCTGCATCCGTGGGCCGCGTGGGCACTAATTACATGGAGAGAGATTTCATTGTCGCGGCGATCCGGGAAGGCAAATCCACTACCGGAAAGCCCGTAATGGGAAAACTTACGCGGGCTCCAATTCTTCCAATTGCCGTACCCGTTCGCGATGCTCAAGGCGGGGTAATTGGCGTCTTGGTGGGCGTGACCGATCTGAGCAAACCCAATTTTCTGGACAAGATTACAGAGAGCAGTTATGGCAAAAGTGGTGGCTATTTACTGATCGCCCCGCAGCACAATCTTTTTGTCACAGCGACGGACAAGAGTCGTGTCATGCATCCACTGCCGGCGCCGGGCCTCAACGCCATGCACGACCAGTACATGCAGGGCTTTGAAGGTTATGGCGTGGCTGTCAGCTCTCGCGGAGTTCAGGAGCTTTCTGCGGCCAAACGCATTCCTGTTGCTGGCTGGTTTGTCGCTGCCACCCTGCCGGCTCTGGAAGCATTTGCACCGATTGATGCCATGATGCAGCGCGCGCTTAAGAGTATCCTAGTTTTCAGCTTGCTGGGCGGAGTGCTTACCTGGTGGCTTATCACGCGAATGTTGCGGGAACAGTTCGCCCCCATGCTGACGGCCAGTCGGTCGATGGAAGCCCAAGCAGCCAGCGACCGGCTCTTGGAACCGTTGCCAGTCACAAGTCAAGACGAAATCGGTGAACTGATTGGTGGCTTCAACCGATTGTTGGAGGCCCTACGTAAGCGCGACGAGGAATTGCGCGAAAGCCATATCAAGCTGCAGTCCGTGCTTGACCATTCGCCCGCGTTGATTTCGATCAAGGACCTGCAAGGTGTAGTTCTCATCGCCAACCGACAATTCAGTCTGCTCGATGCACCTCCACTCAACGAGCTGATCGGGAGGAGCGTTTTCGACATTTTCCCCAAAGATGTCGCACAGGCCCTTTGGGAAAATGATCAGGCGGCGGTACGTGCCGATTCAACGATAGAAGTGGAGGAAGTTGTCTCCCACAAAGACGGGACATTGCACACCTATCTGACGCTCAAGTTTCCAGTCAGAGATTCGGTCGGGGAGGTCTTTGGTACCTGCGCCATATCAACCGACATCACTGAGCGCAAGCACGCTGAAGCCAAGCTCAAACTCGCCGCCAGCGTCTTCTCGCATGCACGGGAAGGCATTACCATCACCGATGCCGCCGGCAACATCATCGACGTCAACGCTACTTTTAGCGACATTACTGGTTATTCGCGTGAAGACGTCATTGGACAGAACCCGCGCATCCTGAGGTCCGGTCGGCAAGGGCCGGAGTTTTACGCCGATCTGTGGCGCAGTCTGGAAGTCAAGGGTCACTGGTACGGCGAAATCTGGAACCGGCGCAAGAACGGCGAGGTCTATGCCGAAATGCTGACTATCAGCGCCGTGCGCGATCCCCATGGCGTCACACAGAATTATGTAGCTTTGTTCTCCGACATCACCGCCATCAAAGCCCACCAAAGCCAGCTCGAGCACATTGCCCACTTCGATGCGCTGACCAATCTGCCGAATCGATTGCTACTTGCCGACCGGCT
>CANNRR010000135.1 GCA_947508055.1 Burkholderiales bacterium | reverse complement strand
TCGAGCATGCCCATCGGGCCGCGTGTTATGGCGGCAGCCAGTGCCAGGCCTGGTGTGGGTTGGACGCCGAGTTTGATGTCCGCAAGCCGGATCTGGTCGTCAATCCGCGACCACTCGGGTGGCCACTGCGAGGGCGCAACCTGGGCCTCGATCAAAGCGGCAATATGCTCAATGCGCGCCGGGGTCAGCCGTGTGACGACCTGGTGGTGGTTGACCAGCAGCGCCGGACCCTGGTCGCACAAACCGGTACAGGAAGCGGTGGTCACGCTGACCCGTCCATCCGCACGCACCTGTCCGCGCGTGACACCAAGTCGCTGGCACAAATCGCGCATCAGCGCCTCATTGCCCAGCATGCGGTCGGTAATGTTGTTGCTAAAAAGTATTCGGTAAGCGCCCACCGGTGTGGTGTGAAAAAAGCGGTAGAACCCGGCCACGCCCTGTACCTGAGCCAGCGGCAAGCCCAGTGCCGTGGCGATGGTCGTCAAACTCCCACGCGGCAGCCACCCTTGCAGTAACTGCGCCTCTCGCAATATCTGAACCAGCCGATGGGGCAGGGCCTGGTGCCGGTCCAATACGGTCTTTAGCGTGTTTGGGTGGGCCAATGCGGACCGGTCCTGGATGTGCATGGTGCATTATGGGAAGTAACTTCCCGGTTGATCCAAAATTTGATTTTAGACGTCATTGGCGGTGATCCAGCCATGAGCCGAGGGCACATGAGTCGGGGACACCATGAGTCGAGGACTAAAATTGCGCTGACTGTAAAAGTCTTTGAACTGGAGATTTGCAAATGGAACTGAACGAGCAGGCCCACAGCCTGGATTTACCCAAGCGCACGGTTGCGCTTGTTCTGGCCGGGGGACGTGGTAGCCGACTGATGAGCCTGACCGACCGGCGGGCAAAGCCGGCGGTTTATTTCGGCGGCAAGTTTCGCATCGTGGACTTTGCGTTGTCCAATTGTTTGAATTCTGGCATTCGCCGCATTGGCGTCATCACGCAGTACAAATCCCACAGTTTGCTGCGGCATTTGCAACGGGGTTGGGCGTTTTTGAAGTCCGAAATGAATGAGTTTGTTGACCTTCTGCCGGCCCAACAGCGCAATGACAACGAAAACTGGTACCGCGGAACGGCCGATGCGGTCTATCAGAACCTCGATATTCTTGAAGGTTATGAGGCTGACTACATCGTGGTGCTGGCTGGCGACCACATTTACAAGATGAACTACGCGCTCATGTTGGCCGACCATGTGGAAAAAGGGCGGGCTTGCACTGTCGGTTGCATCGCCGTGCCGCGCAGCGAGGCCAGTGCCTTTGGCGTGATGGCAATTGACGACAACCGCATGGTCACCGAATTCGTTGAGAAACCGGATCATCCACCGGCCATGCCAGGGCGACCCGAGATGTCGCTGGCCAGTATGGGCATCTACATTTTCAACGCGCAGTACCTGTACAACGAGTTGGCGCGCGACATGGCGGACCCCCAGTCCAGTCATGATTTCGGCAAGGACATCATTCCCCATGCGGTGCGACACGGTGATGTCGCCGCCCATCCGTATTCTCTGAGTTGCGTACCCAATGCGGAGGACGGTGTTGAACCGTATTGGCGCGATGTGGGAACGATTGACGCCTACTGGGATGCCAATATTGATTTGACCGCTACTGATCCGCTCCTCAATTTGTACGACCGGCACTGGCCCATCATGACGTACCAGGATCAGTTGCCGCCAGCCAAGTTTGTTCACAACCGTGAGGATCGCCGAGGGGTGGCGATTGAGTCGATGGTGTCGGGCGGCTGCATCGTGTCAGGTCATGTTTTCCGTTCAGTGCTTTTTTCCAGCGTGCGGGTGCATTCTTACTCCATCGTGAACTGGTCCGTGTTGTTGCCCGGCGTTGTCGTTGGCCGCGGCGCGCGGTTGACACGCGTGGTGATAGACCGTGGCGTCAGCATTCCTGATGGATTGGTGATTGGTGAAGACGCTGAAATCGATGCACAGCGGTTCCATCGCAGTGCAAGTGGCATTACTTTGGTGACTGCCGACATGGTTGCCAACATCGCGACATGAAGGTACTGATTGCTGCTGCTGAGATTTTTCCACTCGTCAAAACGGGCGGTCTGGCCGATGTTGTTGGTGCATTACCCGGGGCGCTGATATCGGCGGGTGCCGAAGTACGCCTGATGTTGCCGGGCCTGCCTGCTATTTTGGCTGGTGTGGAAGGCCTGACGACCGTTTGTGAACTGGGCGCTCTATTCGGCGCAGGTCGCGTCATATTGCGCCTGGGGCGCATTGCTCACAATGGCGTCCTGACGTATGTCATTGACGCGCCCTACCTGTACCAGCGCTCGGGAAACCCCTATCAGGATAGTGCGGGTCGCGAGTGGCCAGACAACATCCAGCGTTTTGCCTTGCTCGGTTGGGTTGCTGCACATCTGGCGGCCGGTGAGCTTGATCCGACCTGGGTGCCCAACGTGCTCCATGCTCACGACTGGCATGCGGCCATGTCTTGTGCCTACGCGGCAAGTCACCCGGGACAGCGTGTGGCAACGGTCTTTACCATCCACAACCTGGCGTATCAAGGGTTGTTCCCAGTGCAGGACTTCCATTTGTTGGAATTGCCGTCGCGTCTGATGGTGTCGCAAGGGCTGGAGTTTCATGGCAGTTTGTCGTTCATGAAAGCGGGTCTGAAGTTTTCCCAACGGGTAACAACCGTTAGCCCAAACTATGCTCGGGAGATTGCTACCGAAGAGTTCGGATGCGGGTTGGATGGGGTGATACGGTCGCGCGGAGGGGCGGTGAGCGGCATTCTCAATGGGGTGGACGGCAGCGTCTGGAATCCGGCGAGCGATGCATTGATTGCCAGCACCTATTCGGCCCGAAACCTGAAAGGCAAGCCTCTGTGCAAGGCATCTCTGCAAAAGGAGTTGGGTCTGCGCGTGGATGCGAATGCCCCGCTATTTGCCGTGGTCAGCCGGTTGACCTCCCAAAAAGGGTTGGATTTCGTGTTGGCTGCCTTGCCCGCTTTGTTGCAAGGTGCGGTGGAGGGCGGCGCCCAATTGGCTGTTCAGGGTAACGGTGATCCGGCATTGGAAGCGGCTTTTACGACTGCTGCAGCCAGTTACCCAGGTCGTGTAGCGGTGTGGCTGCGATATGACGAAGCATTGGCCCACCGCATGATTGCGGGTGCCGATGCGATGCTGGTGCCCTCACGGTTTGAACCCTGCGGCTTGACCCAGTTGTACGCGCTGCTCTACGGCACCATACCGGTGGTACGGCAGGTGGGTGGATTGGCAGACACGGTGGTTGATGCCACGCCCGAGGCCATTCAATCGGACACCGCCACGGGCTTCATGTTTGGCCCGGCGACCGCGCTAGGTCTGGACCAAGCCCTGGCGCGAGCGCTTGAAGCCTACCGAAACCCTCCACTTTGGCAGCAGTTGATGTTGCGCGGCATGGCCCAGAATTTCTCGTGGGATGTGGCGGCCGCACAGTACCTTGCTTTGTACGGTGACTTGCTACAGGATGGAGCCGCCGCTGGTCATGCCTCAGCGGTCTGAGTTCATGCGTTTGACAGCGTGTGCAGCGGAATGTCTTTCTGCACGGCAAGTTGGTCCAGCTGTTTGCGGGTTTGTGTGAGTAAAAAACCGGCAATGGCGGCGTGTGTTTCCGCTGCGAACATGGCCATAATGTTCGATGTTTTTAGTCCAGCGGCATCAGCAAGTGCAGCAGCAAAGTGAGGCTCCAGCGCAGCCACCGCTACGCGTCCGTCCTTGCACGGATAGACGCGATACCCGGCATGGCCTCCGCCTACCGCCGCTCCGGGTTTTGTCAGGCCCCAGGTGCGGGGTAGTGCCAGATAGGCTGCTGCATCTGAGAGCGCAACATCAAAGCGTGCCCCTTTGCCTTTTTGCAACTGGTGTAGGCGTGCCTTCAGCACGGCTTCGCAGGCCATCAACGAACCGCCCATGTCGGCGTAAAGAGTCGGGGGAAGGTCAAGCCCCCCTACCAAATTATTCTCCGCCAAATAGGTCAGATCGTGACCAGGCTCTTCGGCGCGATCGCCCGTCGCGCCAAATATCGCAACCAGCGACAGCGCGGGGTAGAGTTGGTGCAATGTTTTCCACTCCAGTCCCAGTTTTTGCATTGCCGAGGGGCGAAAGGACGTGAGTAGTATGTCGGCCTTGGCCAATTCACGGTGCAAGATTTTTTGACCTTTCTCCGACTTCAAGTCCAGGCTGGCAATGCGCATGCCGGTATGCAACGTGTCGTATGCGGCGCGGTTGTACAAGCCCATCGGGTCTCCCGACGTGCCCTTGGGGGCGCTGGGGTGCGGGGGCGGCTCCAGTTTGACGCAGGTTGCACCCATTTGATGACAACGCATCATGGCGGCTGGGCCGGGCAGGTTCAAAGCAAGGCTGAGTATGCGAACGCCCTTGAGCGTAAGCAGGGGTTTGGGGACGGTGCTTGCAGTTGTCTTGGTGGCCATAGGTCGAAATAATGGGTATCCGTAATTCGTGATTGAAACCGCTTGGAAAACTGATTTTCAGTAATGCTCGTTCGGCGTTGATTTTCAGCTTGCGATCAACGGGAATGCATCAGGATTCCTAATCGAATCAACTGACAAATCAACATCAAGTTGCGGCCAATAGAGGTGATTTTCGGAAGGATGTTCAATGCAAAGAAGTTGCTCGATCGTCGCTTTTCTAAACCAAGGAAAGTTTGCGTAAGAAAGAAACAACTCTTCGTTTTCAAGAAGAATCCAAAATCCGTGTTGCGAAACGTTTGTAACTTCAACGTTTGAAGTGAGAATCCCAGGCATTCTTAATCTCCTCGATATGTGACTCGACTACTGATTGCGCATCTCGCAACTGCTGTGCACTCAGTCCAACGGACATTGCCAACGCAACGTCGGGAGTGAGCCAGAATTTCGCTTCGCCATCTGGATGCGCGACATGGATATGAATCCGCTCTTCTTCCCGAGAGAAGAAAAAGAACCGAAACTTGCCATCGCGAACGACCGTTGGCGCCATTAAATCTCCCTCGATTCAATCAACTGAACAAGCAGATCAATATCGGCCCCGTAGTTCACGATTTCGAGATCTTCAGCCGGCGTGGTTGCCACTGAATCGATCAGATCATCACCATCATCGGCACAACTGAATCGAATGCAAGTGTCCTCTACTTCTTCTCGGCGCCGGACGAACTTGGGCCGAACGTATTCACGCTTGTGACTGCCATGGGTGAAGAGGATTTTTGCCCGCAAGGCCTCAAAGCTGTAGCCGCGTCCCAACCGGTTCATCACCCGAATCAGGCTGTTCAATGATTCGGTGTACGCATTGGTGACTGGATGCACGAAGTAGTTCAGTATCCACGGACGCCAGTTGGTCCAGGCGCGGTTAAGGTCATGGAAAGGGTCCTGAAGTTCTGGCGTAATCGCCTTATTCCAGATCTCGTATCGGATTAACGCCTCTGTAACAGTGGAGGACTTTTCATAGATACCGAAGAAGTCTTCTTTTAACCGGTAGGCAACACCCAGGTCCGGGTGCTTGACAGTCCAATCGGCAAGAAGGACTCGCTCCTTGTCATTCAGATCACGTTCTCGCTTCAGAAGAACAAAACGGTCATGCATCAAGCCACGACGCTGTTTTGGAGTCAACTTTTCGCGCAATGATTTACGAACCTTTTCCAGCGCATCATTGGCCATCCTGACCACATGGAACTTGTCAATCACAATGGTTGCCTGCGGAAGAACCTCGGTGACCGCATCCCTGTACGGCATCCACATGTCCATTGCCACGTACTGGATCTGATCCTTTCCAGGAAGTTGGCGAAGGTACTTGATGACCGTTTCTTTGTTCCTGTTTGGCAGCAACTCAACAATGGTGTTGTTCTGAATATTGGAGATTACGCCTCTGGGCTTGATGAGATAAATCTCATCAATACCCATCCATTTGGGTGTCTCAAATCGAACGGTCTTCTCCAGATTGGAGACGTAGTCTTTGAATATCAGGCGCACTGTGCCTTCGGTCACACCAACCTCATCGGCAATGCTGGTAAAGGTCCTCTTGACTGCTTGGTGACCGATCCATGAGACCAGACGATTGGTCATCAGGCGCTTGTCATTGACACTAGGCAATTGTTCATAGAAGGTCACCTGGCATGACTTGCAGCGAAATCGCCGGGTGTCCACATAGAGTCCCACACGCTTGCCATGCATGGGCAAGTCCTTGATCATTTGCTCTCTACGGCCGAAGCCATCAAGCTTGTCGTGTCCGCAGTGAATACACGCTACAGGATGTTGCCTTGTACTGGCCTTGATGTGGTAATCGTGGTCGTTCTCGTGCAGTTCTGCAACTGCATAGGCCGGTAGGTTCAGAATGTTGACGGGCACGACAAATGGTCAGCCAATCTGGTGCGTTCCGCTTGATCTTCTGCCACTGCCGCAAATGCAGGGCACCATGTTGCAATCCTCGCAAATTTCGGAGTTGTCCTGGATGGTGCTTTCGTTTGCCGCAGGTTTTTTGCCATTTCGCTGCGACACGTCCGCCATTGGCACATAAGTTCCATCTTCCTGTTGATTGTTGCGATCTATGCACTCACCTAAAGACTGAACAGCCTTGACCATGACAGCTGCTTTTTCAAGAACAATTGCCGGGTCTAGGTCGTGCATATAAGCGTTTCTCTCCCGATGCCTGAAGGATCGAAGGTCGTGAAATGTCTTGGACAACTCCTCATTAAACAGCGGTGGCCGACCATGCGGACCAACGCTGGCTGCCCGATCAATCAACTGACGGTGCCAGTCGTGACTTGAGGGGATCGTGCCGTCGAGTTCCTGTAACAAATTCTTGAGTATTCGCTCGGTGCCGGAGTAGCACTTCTCTATGCTTGCCGCCATCGCTGTCAACATGATCCAAGCGTCCTGCGAATCTTTTGGCCATCCCTCGTAAGACACTCTTTGACGCAACTTCTCTAAGTGAGAAGCCTCATCATTAAGTGGTTTGAAATCAATCTTTGCATCAAAAAATGCAGTGGTCATACGGCCTCAGTCTCAACTTCATCTTGATAGATGACATCAAATGGGATGTCCAACATAACTGACTCAACGACTGATTCGATGCTGTATTTCAATTGCCTAGGGCACTTTTCAACCAGGAAATCAACATCCGAATGCAACGCAAACCGATCTTCAATTAACGAGCCCACAACACGTGCCCTGACACCCTGCGTCGATAAAACTTGGACGACCTTTGCAGCGCGAGAGGTGGCAAGGTCGCGACGCTCCCTCAACCGGCTACTTACAACTTCATCGATCCAAGTGCTCATTTCGAAACCTTAACCGCTATTTGAGGCAATCCTAGCCGCTGAAAAGGCACTTGTCAATCACCTAATGCGATTTAAGAGCAAGTAACTGACTTAATGTTTCAATACCAAAAATACGGATACCCGGAATAATAACCAGATCGTTTTGCTGGACCATGATAATGACTGTCCATTCGCCATCGCGGGGTAGCCCTTTGACCAACGATCAATTTGATTTTGCCTTTGTAGCGGAGCTTCCCGTTTCGGCTGAGCTACCGAAAAAGCGCGCACCTCGCAATAGAAAGGTCGCTGTTACTCCGACCGCAGGTCACACACTGGTGCCGGCGCAGCTTGCGGTTGAAACGGTCGATGCCTTCGCCCCTGAGGCCGCTCCATTGGATTGCGACAGCGTGGAAGGCATCGCCTCGGTGCTTGATGCGCATCCCGATTACAGGGTTTTACGCCGTTTGCAGCCCCGACTTGAGTGGCCCGAGTCCACAGGTCAGCGGGTGTGTCGCGTCCTGATTCTGGACACTGAGACCACAGGCCTGGACCACTCCAAAGACAAGATCATGGAGTTGGCGCTGTTGCGGGTCGACGTCGATCTGGCAACTGGCCTACCGGTTGGAACCATGCAGGTGTATGACCAATTGGAAGACCCTGGCATCCTTATTCCGCGCGAGGTGCAGGAAATCACGGGTATCAACGACGCCATGGTGCGCGGGCACCGCCTGGATGACGCGCGCATTGCCACGCTGCTGGACGGGGTAGATCTGGTGATTGCCCACAACGCTGGTTTTGATCGACCGTTTTGCGAAGCCCGCATCGAACAGTTTCGCCATCTGACCTGGGCTTGTTCGTTTGCTGATATTCCATGGAAAGAGCAGGGCAAGCGTTCGGCCAAGTTGGAGGCTCTGGCGCTTGAAATGGGCTGGTTTTACGATGCCCATCGAGCCGAGATGGACTGCCATGCGCTGTTGGCCGTGTTGGTAGCCAAACTGCCGCAGGCGTCCCAAACTGGGCTCGCCCATTTGATGGAGCAAGCGCACAAGCCCAGTTACCGTCTGATGGCAACCAATGCGCCGTTTGACGCCAAGGACACGCTCAAGGCGCGTGGCTACCGCTGGAGCCCTGAGCAAAAGGTCTGGCACACCCGAGTGGGTGACAGCAAGGCTTTGCAGGCCGAGTTTGACTGGCTCAAGGAGAACGCCTACCACCAGCGCTCTGCGGTGGTTCAGTTTGAGAAGCTCGATGCGCTGGTGCGCTATTCCAGCCGAACGGGTGAATTGTTGCACCACCAGTTGTAGGGCACGATATGTCGGGTACAAAGAATCTGTCTTTGGCCAGCGTCCAGATCGCGCAGGCGCGCAAGATCATCATCGCCGCGCGATCCATTCTGACGGCCATCCACAAGACGCAAGTGCATGGCCCGGTGGCCGTCGCTGCCTTGGGCCTTCAGAGGGATGAGCAGGCGGACCTTTCAGTGCATGGCGGGCTTGAGAAAGCCGTCTATGCCTACCCGGCTGAGCACTATGACTTTTGGCGGGACGTCCGGCAAAAAGCAGGCGTGTCGCACATCGATACCCAACTCAACCATGGGGCCATGGGTGAAAACCTGACGCTCAACGGCTTACTGGAAACGGATGTGTGGGTGGGTGATGTGCTGCGGTTTCCCCAGTGTGTTCTGCGCGTGAGCCAGCCCCGTGAGCCCTGCTACAAGTTCAACGCCGCCATGGGTTTCAATACGGCCGTCAGGGAGATGGCTTTGAGCGGCTTCTGCGGGTTTTACCTGTCGGTAGACGAGCCGGGCACGCTGCAGGCTGGCGAGCCGTTTGAGTTACAGCCAGGCCCGCGGCACGCTAGCATCCCCCAGCGGTTTCAGGCCAGGATGTTCAAGCACCTGCGTTAATTTCGAAATGCGGCGGCGCGTCGCAATTTCAGTGCCCGAACTCCTGCCTGGGTCGGGCTTTGTGAAAGGTCATGGGAACTCCCGCAGGAGTGTCAGTCTGCACCTTGCGGGCCTGGTTCAAAACTGAGGTCTTCATCTTGCCCACCACGTGCATTTCGCACGGCTTGCAGTCAAAACGCAGGGTTAATTTCTCCTTGCCGTTGATTAGCTGTAGTGGCTCGGCTTTGACTTGGCCCTGTACGCCCACCACGCCCTTGGCCTGCTTGGGGCACAGGCTGAGCGAAAACCGCACGCAGTGCTTGGTGATCATCAGGCTGACTTCGCC
>CANNRR010000134.1 GCA_947508055.1 Burkholderiales bacterium | reverse complement strand
AGGGCGTTCATGGTGCACAGGGTGGGTAGGCCCTGCAGTGTAAGGTTTTGCGCCAAAATTGACCATGGCACCGGTTTTGTTTGGCTTACCCCGTAGAATCATTTTCTTCCGTTTTTGAATGTACCTGCGGCTAGCGTTCGACACTTTCAAGGATTACATATGAATAAGCTTTTATTGGCGGTGGCTGTTGTTTTCCTACTGACCGCTTGTGGAAATAAAGAGGAGATGACTTCAATTCCTGCTCCCGCCGCTCCTGCGGCAGCAGTTGCACCCGCACCGGTCGAACTCAAAGTGGCGATTGACCCCACCTACGAACCCTTCACGTTCAAGACCGCTGACGGCAAACCAACCGGTTTTGATGTGGATATTGCCAGCGCCATTTGCGATCAAATCAAACGCAAGTGCGTTTTTGTAGAGCAGGTGTGGGACAGCATGATTCCCGGCCTGATGGCGAAAAAATATGATGCCATCATCAGTTCCATGTCCATTACAGAAGAGCGCCTGGCACAAATCGACTTCACCGACAAGTACTACAACACACCCAGCCGCGTTGTGGTCAAAAACACCGTGAAGTTTGATGGCCCTGCATCCATCAAGGGCAAGAAGATTGGCGTCCTCAAGGCCAGCACACAGGAAAAATACGCCTTCGGTGAACTCAAGACCGCCGGTGTCACCGTGGTGTCCTACGAAGCACAAGACCAGGTCTACCTGGACATCAAGGCCGGCCGACTCGACGGTACCGTCGCAGATTTTGTGGAAGTAACCGGTGGCTTCCTGAGCAAGCCCGAGGGCAAGGACTACCTTCTGGTTGGACCTGAACTGTTCGAGCCAAAGTACTTCGGCACCGGCGCCGGCATCGGTCTGCGCAAAGGGGAAGGCGCCCTCAAGACTGAACTGAACACTGCCATCAAGACCATTCGTGAAAACGGCACCTACAAGTCGATCAATGACAAGTACTTCGCCAAGTTCAACAACCTGGATGTGTACGGCAAGTAGTTCTCACTGAAGGCACAACGCCGACGCGGTGGTAGCCCTTTGCTGCGACGCTGTTAGCCTGATTACACCGGCCATCCGTGAACGATTACTTCTTTGCCATACTGCACGGTGCAGTCCTGACCGTCACCGTGTCCGTACTGGCATTGCTCGTCTCCATCGTTCTCGGACTATTGGGAGCCGGGGCCAAATTGTCCGGCCATCCAACCCTGGTTGGCTTGGCAACCGCATACACCACCGTGGTACGAGGTATTCCGGATCTGGTGGTCATGCTGCTGGTTTTTTATGGCGGCACCATTGGACTGAACCATTTGCTGGAGTGGATGGGCAGTCGGGCAACGGTTGACATCAATCCCTTTCTGGCCGGTGTGCTTACCATTGGCTTCATTTATGGCGCTTACATGACAGAAACGTTCCGTGGTGCCATTCTGTCCATCCCAAAAGGCCAAGTGGAGGCCGCCTGGGCTTTTGGCATGGGTCGCACCCAAGCCTTCTTGCGCATCACAGCCCCGCAGATGGTGCGCTACGCATTGCCCGGCTTTACCAACAACTGGCTGGTGCTGATCAAAGCCACGGCACTGGTGAGTCTGATTGGCCTTAAGGAAATGACTTACCTGGCCAAGCAAGCCAGCGCGGCGACTCGATCGCCATTTGTTTTTTTTCTATTTACTGCGGCCTTGTTTTTGGTGTACACCAGCGTATCGCTCTACGCATTGCGTAAACTCAATGCACGCTACAGCATGGGTAGCAAGCGGGTCCATCTATGAACTGGGCGGTCATTTTTGAGGCCAAGAACCTCGCCTTGTTTGGTCACGGTATTTTGACCACGCTGGGTCTGCTGTTTTCTTCCTTGGGGGTTGGTGCAGTTCTGGCACTGGTCTTTGCCCTGTTGCTGACAGGCCCCTCGGCCCTGCTGCGCTGGACCGTCGGAGCCTACACCTACGTCATTCGCGGAACCCCGCTGCTGATACAGATCTATCTCATTTACTACGGTTTGGGCCAACTGGAATGGATTCAGGCGCGATGGGATACCGTCTGGCCCTGGACCCACTTCAAGGAACCATTTTTCTGCGCCCTGCTGGCGTTCAGCCTGAACACAGCCGGGTACACCGCTGAAATGCTTGCCGGTGCCATTCGTGAAACCCCACCGGGCGAAATTGAAGCGGCACAGGCCTTTGGCATGAGCCGAACCCGGATCATGGTGCGCATCGTGCTGCCTAGCGCCATGCGACGCACCCTGCCGGCCTACAGCAACGAAGTGGTCATGATGTTGCAAAGTACCAGCCTGGCCAGTGCTGTGCCCTCCATGATCGACGTTACCGCGGCCGCTGGGCGCATCTATTCGGACTACTACTTGCCGTTTGAAGCCTACCTGGCGGCCGCGGCGATTTATCTGGCCGCAACCTTTTGTCTGATTGGCGTTTTCCGGTTGGCAGAAAACCACTTTTTGGCGTATCTGGCTCCGCGCAAACACTGAAGACCATGAAACATGTAGACCACCCATTGTTATCGCCCAGTTTGGGTAGCCAGAAATTTCTGCGTAGTTTTCATTTCGGTACGCCGGGTGCGCGCCCCAAGGTCCATATCCAGGCCAGCCTGCATGCCGAAGAGCTGCCGGGTATGCTGGTCGCGCACCACTTGCGGGCTTTGCTGGAAGCGGCCGATGCGGCGGGGCAGATTCGCGGTGAAGTGATTCTGGTCCCGGTGGCCAACCCCCTGGGGCTGGCGCAGCGCGTGGACCACAAGGCCATGGGGCGTTTTGACCTGGCCACGTCCGAGAACTTCAACCGGCACTACCCCGATCTGGCCAAGGCCGTTTGGCCCGTTGTACAAGACACTCTGGGTGCCGACCCTGCCGCGAATGTGGCCACCGTGCGCAGCGCCATGGGCGACTATCTGCGCAACTGGACCCCTGATACCGAATTGCAAAGCATGCGCCGATGCCTGCTCACTCTGGCCCATGACGCCGATGTCATGCTCGACCTGCACTGTGACTGCGAGTCGGTCATGCACTTCTACACCGAAGAGACGTGCTGGCCTCACTTGAAACCACTCACCTGCTTCCTGCAATGCGAGGCCATTTTGTTGGCCCGAAATTCGGGCAGCGGCCCGTTTGACGAATGCCTTTCCGGCATCTGGTGGCGTCTCACCGACGCATTGGCCTTGGCGAAAAAGCCAGTACCCTTGCCGCAGGGCTGCTATAGCGCCACCATTGAGCTGCGCGGTGAAGGAGATGTAAGCCACGCGATGGCAATAACAGACGCCAAGGCCCTGTTCAGTTACTTGCAACACATCCAGGTGGTTGACTGTGCAACAACACCAGCAGTGCCGCCAGCACGTTGCCAGGCGACCCCGCTGGCAGGTTCCCAGACCCTGTATGCTCCTGTGCCCGGCGTGGTGGTCTTTGCCGCCCAGGTGGGCCAAGTACTGCACATCGGTGACCTGGTGGCAGAAGTGATCGACCCGTTAGCCAACCAGACCCATCGCGTCGTGGCGGGCGTCAGTGGCACGCTGTATGCGCGCATCCGTGAGCGCTACGCCATGGCTGGAGCCGAACTTGGAAAAATCGCCGGCGCCACACCCTTCAGAACGGGTGAACTACTGGGCGCCTAGCGCCACTTCCATATGGGTACTATTTTCAGCTTTGCACTATGAAGCCCGAGCCGCTCAAACTTCAGGTTGACAATATCCACAAGCGCTTTGGCTCCAACGAGGTGCTCAAAGGCGTGTCGCTGGCTGCCCGCGCAGGCGATGTCATCAGCATCATTGGCAGCTCCGGGTCAGGCAAGAGCACCTTTCTTCGCTGCATCAACCTGCTGGAAAAGCCACATCAAGGCCGGATTGTGGTGGCCGGCGAAGAACTCCAACTCATGGCACAAGCCAATGGCGAACTGGCAGCGGCTGACCCGCGCCAACTCGCTCGCATGCGCACCCGGCTTGCCATGGTGTTTCAGCACTTCAACCTGTGGGCCCATATGACCGTGCTGCAAAACATCATCGAAGCGCCGGTCCACGTCATGGGCGTGTCCAAGGAGCTGGCGATAGAAACTGCCCGCAAGTACCTCGCCAAAGTCGGACTGGAGGGCAAAGAGGACAGCTACCCCAGCCACCTGAGTGGCGGCCAACAACAGCGCGTGGCGATCGCACGGGCGCTGGCCATGGAACCGGAGGTCATGCTGTTTGACGAACCCACCAGCGCACTCGACCCGGAGCTGGTCTCCGAAGTGCTGAAGGTGATGAAAAACCTGGCACTGGAAGGACGAACCATGGTGGTCGTCACCCACGAGATGGGCTTTGCCCGAGAGGTTTCGAACCACCTGATCTTTCTGCACCAGGGCCGCATCGAGGAAGAGGGCCACCCGGCCACAGTGATGGCTGCGCCCAAGAGCGAGCGGTTGACACAATTTCTTGCGGGCAGCCTCAAATAGGCGCACCAGGAGCATGCACTTGTCGCTGCACGATCGATCCACCTTGTTTGACCTGCTGCCCATCGGCGCCTACCGGTCGGATGCGCGCGGCACCATTGTGCAGCTCAACGCGGCCCTGTTACGAATCAACGGTTACGCCAGCGAAGCCGAATGCCTGGCCGATGCAAAGGTCATTGGCGCAGAGTCGTACGTGCAGCCGGGTCGGCGCCAGCAGTTCATCACGCTGCTGGAGGCCAACGGACACGTCACCGATTTTGTATCCGAGACCTACCGCCTCAAAACCGGCGAACACATCTGGGTGCGCGAGCATGCCCACCTGGTGCGCGACGCCGAGGGAAAGATACTCTACATCGAAGGCACCATCGAAGACATCACCCAGGAGCGCAAGGCATCGTTGACGCTTCAAAACAGCGAAAACCTGCTGCGCAATGTACTGGAAACCATTCCCGACCGGGTCTGGCTCAAGGATGTCAATGGTGTCCACCTGGCCTGCAATGCCGCCTACGCCGACCATCTGGGCACCGCCGCCGCCCGCGTGACCGGAACGGACGATGTTTTCTGGTTCGGCGAGGAATTAGCGAACACCTTTCGCCAGACCGACCTGATGACCATTCAGGCAGGCAAGACGCTGCGCTTTGAAGGCCCCATGCATTCGCCCATGCACGCTGACGCCACCATCTATGAGGTCATCAAGACGCCAATGGTTGATGCCTACAACACGACCATTGGCGTGCTGGGCATGGCGCGCGATATCCATGAGCGAAAAAAAGCCGAGGCCTTGCTGCGCGACACCTCCGAGCAACTCGAACTGGCCCTCATGAGCGCCGACCTGGGACGCTGGGACCATGACCTGACCATAGAAAAAGGCTACCACCTGGATGAGCGCTCCTGCGCCATGCTGGGGCGCGATGCAAGCGACTCAAACAAGGGGCGGGCATGGGGGCACCTGATCCACCCGCAGGACCTGCCCGGCACGCTAGAGGCGATGCGCGCGCATCTGAGCGGCACCGTGCCCGCCTACGAAGCCGAATACCGCGCCCGGCACTCGGACGGACATTGGGTCTGGATGAGCAACCGCGGCAAAGTCGTGCAGTTCGACCAGCATGGCCACCCCTTGCGCATGGTCGGCACGCTGATGAATATTTCCAAACGCAAGGAGGTCGAAGGAGAACTGCTGAAAACACAGGCCGACCTGAAAGCTACCCTCAACTCCGTTGCGCACCTGGCGTTCCACGATGCGCTCACAGGCCTGCCAAATCGGCGCCTGCTCAATGACCGCCTGGAGACAGCCCTGTCTGCCAGTCAACGCCAGAAAAAGCACGGCGCGCTGCTTTTTCTGGACCTGGACAAATTCAAACAACTCAACGACAACTTCGGCCACGACATTGGTGACCTGCTTTTGCAGCAAGTCGCCCTGCGTCTGCTCCAGTGCGTTCGTGAGGTTGATACCGTCGCGCGCCTGGGTGGTGACGAATTCGTGGTGCTGATTCAAAACCTGAGCATCAATACTGAAAGCGCCAGGTCGCACGCCTCCACCGTGAGCGCCAAGATACTGTCCTGCCTGAATCAGGCCTTTGTACTCGAAGGTACGGCCCACACCATCACCCCCAGCATTGGCGCTACCGTGTTTCTGGGGCACGTAATTGCTGCCGCTGAGGTCCTCAAGCAGGCCGACCAGGCCATGTACGACGCCAAGGCCAAAGGCCGTAACACCCTGTGTTTTTATGAGAAGATTGGGGCTTAGCCCCCGCGAACATTGCGCTACCAGCTACAAAACTTATAGCACCATGCTCTACTTCCTGCCCACACCTCTGGTCTTTTTGATCGCCACCCTGTTGATGGTCATCAACGCGCTATTTTGGGTGCCGATCCTGCTGGTCTTTTCGTCACTCAAACTCATACTGCCATTCAAGGCGGTGCGCCTGGCCATCGACCCCATCCTGCTGTCCATCGCCGAAGCCTGGATCTGGGGCAACAGCGCTTGGATGGCCCTGACCCAGCGCACCACCTGGGACGTGCAAGGACTTGAAGGGCTCGATGCCAACAGTTGGTACATGGTCAACAGCAACCACCAGTCATGGGTGGACATTCTGGTGCTGCAGCACCTGCTGAACCGGCGCATCCCCCTGCTCAAATTTTTTCTCAAACAGCAATTGATCTGGGTTCCGGTGATGGGCTTGGCCTGGTGGGCGCTCGAATTTCCCTTCATGCGCCGCCACACCGAGGACTACCTCAAAAAGCACCCTGAAATGCGTGGCAAAGACCAGGAAACCACCCGCAAGGCCTGCGCCAAATACGCGCTCATCCCCACCAGCGTCATGAACTTTCTGGAGGGCACCCGATTTACCCGGGCCAAACATGCCAAACAGCTGTCGCCCTACCACCACCTGCTCAAGCCGAAGGCCGGCGGCATGGCGCTGGCGCTCAACGCCATGGGCGACAAGTTCCAGGCGATTCTGGACGTCACCATCGTCTACCCCGACGGCGCCCCCACCTTCACTGATTTTTTGCTGGGCAAGGTGCGCCGCATCGTGGTGCGGGTGCGTGGCCTGCCCATTCCAAAGCACCTGATGGCCGGTGATTACGCGCAGGACCCGGCTTTTCGTGAAGCCTTCGCACAGTGGGTGCAGCAGCTTTGGCGCGAAAAAGACGCCCAGATCAGCGCCCTGCTGGAAGGCGCCAGCGGCCCCCTGTCATCTGGTACGCCGCTTACCCCTTCGCCTTGAACGCCTGCATGTGCTGCGCCAGGCGCGCACCCATCTCGGCACCCAGTGCCTGCAGGCCGCTCAACGGGCGCACCATCACTTCAAAATCCACGATCTTGCCGTCCTCGTCAAAGCGCACCAGGTCTATTCCCTTTAGCTGCTTGTCGCCCACGCGGGCGCTGAACTCCAGCACTACGTTCAGACCATCGTCGGAGGCCAGTTGACGGTAGTAGGTGAAATCTTCAAACACTTGAATAACCGTGCTCAGAACCAGAATCAACGCCGCTGCTGGTTGATACGGTTGAATTGCCATGGGCGAGCGAAACACCGCGTCCGGGTGCACGATGGATGGCAGCGCCGACAGGTCACGCTTGGCAACCATGTTGTGCCAGATGGCGAGTGAGGCCGCGACGGCGGGCTTGAGGTGGCTGGGTACTGGTGTCATGGAAGTTCTCTCTGAATCTTGGCGAATGATGCCCGTCAAATAGTGGCTGCCAGGCGCGTGCCTTGGTTGATGGCCCGTTTGGCATCCAGCTCGGCGGCCACGTCGGCGCCACCAATCAGATGCACCGAGCAGCCGGCCGCCAGCAGTGCGGCCAGCAGTTCACGCTGTGGCTCCTGGCCAGCGCACAGCACGACGTTGTCAACCGTCAGCACGCGTTCATCGTCACCGATGCGGATATGCAAACCCGCATCGTCAATCTTCTGGTACTGCACGCCCGCAATCATGCCGACACGGCGGGCTTTGAGCGATGTGCGGTGGATCCAGCCCGTGGTCTTGCCCAGTTGGTCGCCCACTTTGCTCTCCTTGCGTTGCAGCAAATGCACCTTGCGCGGGCCGGCTTCCACCTGCGGTGCCTGAATGCCACCGGCTTGCGCATAACGCGTGTCAATGCCCCACTCGGCATAAAACTTGGGCGCATCCAAGCTGGGGCTGGTACCGCTGTGGGTCAGGTACTCGGATACATCAAAGCCAATGCCACCGGCACCGATGACAGCCACGTTCTGGCCCACCGGTTTGCCATCACGCAGTACATCCAGATAGCTCAATACCTTGGGGTGGTGCACGCCTTCAATGTCGGGGGTGCGTGGCGTTACGCCGGTCGCCAGCACGATGTCATCGTAGCCACCAGCCGCCAGGCTTTCGGCGCTGATACGGGTGTTGAGAGCCAATTTCACGCCACACAGCTTGAGTTGGCGGTCAAAATAGCGCAGCGTCTCATAAAACTCTTCCTTGCCAGGCACCTTTTTGGCCACATTGAACTGGCCACCAATCTCGCTGGCGGCATCAAACAGCTCCACCATGTGGCCGCGGCGGGCGGCGGTCACGGCAAAACTCAGACCCGCCGGGCCAGCACCCACCACGGCAATGCGCTTGGCCTTGGCGGCGGGGGCAATTAGCAGCTCAGTCTCGTTGCAGGCACGCGGGTTGACCAGGCACGAGGTAGTCTTTCCAGCAAAAGTGTGATCCAGACAGGCTTGGTTGCAGCCGATGCAGGTATTGATTTCGTCGGCTCGGCCCTCGGCCGCCTTGCGAACAAAATCCGGGTCGGCCAGGAAGGGCCGGGCCATGGACACCATGTTGCAAAAGCCGCCTGCCAGCAACTGCTCCGCCACCTCGGGCGTGTTGATTCGGTTGGTGGCAATCAACGGAATCTTCACCTTGCCCATCAGGCGCTGCGTGACCCAGGCGTAGGCCGCGCGCGGCACCTTGGTGGCGATGGTCGGGATGCGCGCCTCGTGCCAGCCAATACCCGTGTTCAGGATGGTTGCGCCCGCTTCCTCAATGGCCTGGGCCAGTTGAATGACTTCGTCCAGCGTAGAGCCGCCCTCCACCAGGTCCAGTGCGGACAGGCGGTAGATGATGATGAAGTTGGCTCCGACCTTGGCACGCACCCGGCGCACGATCTCCACCGGAAAGCGGATGCGGTTGGCATAAGCGCCGCCCCAGGCATCGTCGCGGTGGTTGGTGCGTGCGGCAATGAACTCATTGATCAAATACCCCTCGGAGCCCATGATCTCCACCCCGTCGTAGCCCGCGAACTGCGCCAACCCTGCGCAGCGCACAAAGTCGGCAATGGTCTGCTCCACCTCGTCCGTGGTCAACGCGTGCGGTGTGAATGGGTTAATAGGCGCCTGCAACGCGCTGGGTGCCACAAGGTCCTTCTGGTACGAGTAGCGCCCAAAGTGCAGGATTTGCATGGCGATCTTGCCGCCCTCTTTGTGCACCGTGTCCGTCACCAACCGGTGGTGTTCAGCCTCGGCCTCGGTGGTCAGCATGGCGCCTCCTTTCATGGGGCGACCACGCTCGTTGGGCGCAATGCCACCCGTCACGATCAGGCCTACACCGCCACGCGCGCGCTCGGCGTAGAAGGCAGCCATGCGGGCAAAACCGTTGGGCACTTCTTCGAGGCCCACATGCATCGATCCCATCAGGACACGGTTTTTAAGGGTGGTAAAGCCCAGGTCCAGGCTTTGCAGCAAATGGGGATACGCGGTCATGGGATGTCCTTTATGCAACTGGTTGCACAATT
>CANNRR010000133.1 GCA_947508055.1 Burkholderiales bacterium | reverse complement strand
GCCGAAGGGGTAGAGACGGTTGCGCACGGCACCGCACTGCTGCACCTGGGCTGCGAACTGGCCCAGGGCTACGGCATTGCCCGCCCCATGCCGCCAGAGCAGTTGCCGGCCTGGGCGGCTACCTGGCAGCCCGATGCCGCTTGGTGCGCGGTGCCGTATGGGTGACCGCAATGTGTCTGATGCGGGCATCTGTCCTCCGGCTACAACGCGTTCGATATTCTCGAATGCACTTAATCGCCCCTGTAATTGACGGGCATTTCGACCGCTTCTTTGTCTCTCGGCTTGGCAGGGGGCCCACAGAATATAGGTTATCAAGGATCCATCATGTCACTTCAATACCAGCTCAAGCAAGGCAACTACCACCTGTACGACCTGAGCACGCCAGCCAGCAAGGTCACGGGCGAGCACCGCTTGCGGCTCATGACGGACACGGTGGCCATTGCCTTTGATGTGCACACCGGCAAGCTGCACGAGCATGGCAACCCGTTGCGCATCCATTCCTGGGCCAGCAATACCCGCCGTCGGCTGCGTGCGGCCGGTGAGATTGACAGCGCCAACAGCATCGTGGTGGTGTCCGGCCCGCTGCCGGTGGACGAGATCAATAAATGCCTTCGCATCACCGGCTATTGCCGCAACCTGTTTCACCGTTTGCCCAACCTGCCACACGGCAAGCGCTTGCCGCACTGAGTGCCAGAATTTTCCCAGCGCAAGCGATTGCAACTGGGTCGGTGAGCGCAATCAACGGCTAACATCGGCCTATGCCTGCTTACACCTTTGAAGCCCTCGATGCCAATGGCAGCACCCGCAAGGGCGTGATAGAGGCTGAAACGGCCAAAGCCGCTCGTGGATTGCTGCGCGGGCAAATGCTGGTGCCCATGGCGATTCAGCCCGTGAGCGCGGGGGCGGGTAGCGCATCGGAACCCGGCACAACCTCGCCAGGAACCACGCTGTGGTCCTCGCGCGTGTTCAACGCCACGGCACTGGCCATCTGGACCCGCCAGATCGCCGGCCTGGTTTCATCCGGGCTGCCGCTGGAACGTGCGCTAACCGCTTTATCAGAAGAGTCAGACGACGAGCGCCAACGCAACCTGGTTGCCGCCCTGCGCGCCGAAGTCAATGGCGGGACCGCCTTTGCCACCGCTCTGGCGCAGCACCCGCGTGAATTCTCGAATACCTACTGCGCGGTAGTGGGCGCAGGGGAACACAGTGGCAACCTGGGACTGGTGCTGGAGCGCCTGGCAGACGACCTGGAGCAAAGCCAGGCACTCAAATCCCAGTTGATCGGGGCGGCGCTGTACCCCGCCATCGTGACCCTGGTGGCCATCACCATCGTGATGTTTTTGTTGGGCTACGTTGTACCCCAGGTTGCCGAGGTCTTTGCCGGCAGCAAGCGTGCGCTGCCGCTGCTCACAGTGATCATGCTGGGCTTGGGCAACTTTGTCCGCGATCAGGGTTGGTTGATGGTTATTGCTCTTATTTTGATAGCTGGTTGCGCTCGTTTGGCGTGGGCTAACGCGGCATTTCGTGAGAAATTTGACGCCGCATGGCTAACTTTGCCTGTTTTGGGAAAATTGTCCCGCGGCTACAACGCAGCCCGCTTTGCCAGCACGCTGGCGATGCTGGCCGCTGCCGGTGTGCCGATCCTCAAAGCGTTGCAGGCGGCTGCCGATACGCTGTCCAACCGAGCCATGCGAACTGATGCATTGGATGCCCTGGTTTTGGTGCGTGAAGGCGCACCGCTGGCATCGGCCATGGCACAGAAAAAACGTTTTCCAGGCCTGTTGGCCATGTTTGCGCGTTTGGGCGAGCAAACTGGCCAACTGCCACTGATGCTGGACCGCGCGGCCCGTCAACTAGGCACCGAAGTGCAGCGCCGCGCCATGCAACTGGCCACCTTGCTGGAGCCCCTGCTGATCGTGACCATGGGGCTGGTTGTGATGCTGATCGTGCTGGCAGTGCTGCTGCCCATCATCCAGCTGAACCAGTTAGTGCGCTAAGGGTCAATCTTTCTCACAAAGGCCATGGCCACGCGCGGGGTTGCATTCAGCAACTCGGCGATGTCATCGATATCGTCGGGTAGCGCCGCATTGTCCCAACCATCGGCGGTGTGACGCGCCAGGCGCACTGCCAGCACCACATTGCGCACAATGGGTTGTTCGGCGTGTCGGTTGTCACTGATGCGCACCAGCAGTTCGGGCAAACGCCACAGCTTCATCAGGTTCTGACGCAAGTCGTCCAGCTCGATGTTGAACACGCTGCGCTGCACAGCGGCCGTGCGCAATGTGTGGTCCGCCCGCTGCAACTCAATAATGTGCTGCTGCAGCGTAGGGGCGTGGCACCACATCAGCATTTCGGCAAAATCATATAAGAACGCGGCCAGCCGAATGACACCCACATCGGTGTCACCGCGGTGCACGGCAAAGCCCTGAGAAAAATGCGCAGCCCGCTCGGCTCGGCGCATCAAATTGGCCAAGCCCCGCAACGCACGCGGTTGGTCTGCCAACCATTTTTGAAGGGTGGGCTGCAAGCCAAAGTTGGCAAAAAACGGAGAAATACCCATCATGACCAGCGAAGTCGTCACACTTTCGGTCTCGGTCACCACCCCGGGCCTGCGTCTGCCGGCGACATGCGCCATGAGCTTAAGCGTCATCAGCGGGTCACGGTCAATGACTTCGCCCAGCATATTGGCGTCTACATTGTCTTCATCCGGGCGCAGCACCTCAAGTTTTCTGGAGGTGCTCGACAGCACGGGAATCTCGGCGGTTTGGAAGTACCGCGTCCAGGCATCCAGGTCGCGCAACGGTTCCGTCAGGTAGGGAACGTGTGCGGCTGGCGAGTCAGGGCCAGACGGTGTGGGTGTTGATGGTGGGATATCCATGGGCGCGAGTATCAGTCGGCTGTTGCTTCGGGTCAAGACCGAGAAACCAGCGGATCAGGCATGGCGGTCTTGCCGATGCGTCAACGGCCTTGTATTCTCGCGTTGCACGCGGGTCTGTGGGCGACGCAAGACAGCACGCAAACACGCTGGGCTAGCGCGTGCACCACTGCTCGAATAGTCGCTCAGCAGCACCGCCCGAACTTCCTCCATGGGCAAACCCCGCCGCGCCGTGAGGTAGTCAAACAGCGCGTCCACTATGCCTTCAGGCGTGAGGCCCTGTGTTTTTTCGGTGTTCGTCCACAGCCAGTCGCTCCAAGCCAGGAAAGCAGCAAAGGACGACTCGCCTTGCAGGAGGATGGAGAGTGTTCGCTTGAACCGCCCCGAGTTGGCCACCAGGTCCCAGTAGCGCGCCGTTCGCGTCAAGCGCTGCACGGTAGTTGCATCCAGCAAGGCCGTCTGCAGAACGGTGTAGGGCGGGTGTGGCTCGTAGAGCATGCCGTGTGCCACAGTATGCCGCGCAATGGGCGTGCCCCGCAGTCGCTTAAGCAGCCCAAGCTGAATCTCATGCGGCCGCAGAGCAACCAGACGGTCAAAACCTTCGGCGATGCTATCCAGTGACTCGCCAGGCAGGCCAAAAATCAGGTCGGTGTGCAAATGGGCTTGTGAATGCTCCACCAGCCAACCCAGGTTGGCCACGGTCCTGTCGTTGTCCTGACGCCGCGAGATGCGCTGCTGCACGTCGACGTTGAAGGTTTGAATACCCACTTCCAGTTGCAGTACGCCGGTTGGAAACTGCACAATCAACGCCTTGAGCCGATCCGGCAAATGGTCGGGTATGACTTCGAAATGCACAAACAGGTCACCCGCCATGCGGTCGAGAAAGAACTGCAGGATGCGTACCGAGGTATCGATCTTCAAGTTGAACGTGCGGTCGACGAACTTGAAATTGCGGGCGCCGCGCTGGTACAAACCGTCCAGTGCCGCAAGGAAAGTATCCAGCGGGAAGCCCTTGGCGGTCTTGTCGAGTGAACTCAGGCAAAACTCGCATCTAAATGGGCAACCCCGCGACGCCTCCACATACAGCAAGCGGTGAGCCAGGTCGGCATCGGTGTAGTGCTCGTAAGGCAGAGCAATCTGGCCCAGCACGGGCTGCTCGCCCGCGACAGCCTTCACCAAGGGCTGCGGCCCGCGCAGCAAGGCGTGGCAGAGTTTGGGGAAACTGATATCGCCCCAGCCGGTGATCACATGGTCGCACAGGCGGACAATCTCCTGCTCGTCCAGTTCATGGCTGACCTCGGGACCACCCAGCACCACTTTGAGCCCTGGCCGCTGGTTTTTGAGCAATCGCACCACTTCCGTTGTTTGGGTCACGTTCCAAATATAGACGCCAAACCCGATGATCTGCACCGCGCCCGGCTGCGGCTCACCCAGCGCAGCCAACAGTTCGGCCACCACCTCCGGTGCCTTGCGCGCGATCGTGAACTCACGCAGCACCGTCTGCCGCTTCAACACCCCCATATTGGCCAGCAGGTAGCGCAGGCCAAGCGAGGCGTGGATGTACTTGGCGTTGAGCGTGGTCAGCACAATAGCGGTCGCATGAGAGAAAACCATGCCCGCATTATCCAACCCGGATTGCCGCCATAACCGCTCTCAGAACGTGGCCTTTCCCGCTTTGATACAGCCTGATGCCATCGAACAGGGCAAACTTGTTCGTTCATTCATCACTGCCAAGGAAACCACCATGACACCAAGACAACTCGTTCTCGCGGCCACCGGTATCGTTGCCGCATCCATTGCTTGCGCCAATGCACAAGCGGTGCTGGTTGAAAAGAATGTATCCATGAAGATGGTCCAGATGATCATTGACGGAACCATCGAACAATGCACCAAGGATGGATACAAGGTCTCGGTGGTGGTGGTCGACAACGCCGGAACGATCCGCGGTTCGCTACGCGGCGACGGCACCGCGCCCCACACTATGGAGTTTGCTCGAAAGAAAGCTTATACCGCACGGGTTCGCAACCAAACCTCGCTGGAGTTCATGACACTGACCGATAACCCAGCCAACGCAGGACTGCGCCAGATTCCAGATGTGGTGGCGATCGGTGGTGGTGTTCCCCTGAAAATTTCAGGGGTTGCGATCGGGGCCGTTGGCGTGTCAGGCGCCCCGGGTGGCGAAAAGGACGAGGTCTGTGCGATGGCCGGCATTGCCAAGGTTGCTGAGTACCTCAAATAGTGTTTCACTGCGGCAGGGCGCCGCTGTCCACTTGCCGTCATGCAAATTTCAGCCATCAAATATGATGGGCTCTTTGCAAGACATGTTCAGGTACCGTATGTTTCACAAGTCACCGGGTTGGGTAAAGCAACTTGCGGTAGCAACTCTTCTACTGTCCGGATGTGCATTTCAGGCCCCAGTATTTGCACTGGAACGTAGCGACATTTTGCTTGACATCGTATCGAATTGTGTGGCTCCGGCGCGCGACAACTACTGCAGTCTGTGTCGTGTACCCAGGAACGATGCGGGCTGTGGAGCCGCGCTTGAATGCACGAGAAACACGGAGGTCTGGGCACTAACTGATCGGTACACGGTCATTCGTGACATCAAAATGTGTGGCTGCCCATCCGACTTCATTCACGGACTCGCTTTGCCGACCGATCCGGTACGAGGTGTTGAGGATCCACTGCGACCCGAAGAAATATGGCAATTTGCCTGGGACGAGGCTATTCGCCGGATTGAGCCAGAGTCCATTGCACTGGTTGTCAATCCCCGCCTTCATCGTAGCCAGAACCAGTTGCATGTACACATACTGCGATTGGCTGCGGACGCACGGGGGAGCCTGGAAAAGGAGGCACCCAGTTATGTGAGCAGCCTGGATCACATTTGGGCGACTGCAGCAATTGGCGCGGCTGCCAAGGGGCTGGATGACTATGGCGTGATCGTAAGCCAGCGGCCACAAAGGGATTTTCTCGTCGTAGTCACAGCGACCAGTCCCGAAAGCGCATTTACCAAATGGCGGTGTGATTAGCTCTGGTTGACGAAACAAAACTTCGACTGCGCAGGCTTTCAATCCACCCCGTGATTCCAGCAGTTTGTCACGCCAAACGGTTGCTGGTCGCAAACCGGATGCGGCGCCGGACGCTTGTGCCTACAGTTCATCCCAACACCACACGGAGACCACCATGACCACACGCCTATCACCCAAACTGCTTGCCCTGACGCTGGCCGCAGCGCTCTCTGGCACCTGGCTCAACACTGTCGTCACCGGCATGCACGGCCAACCCGCTTCGACCCTGTACAGCATTGAATTGCCGACCGTCGTCGTTGTCGCCCACAAAGCGCCCGCCCTGCAAGCCACCGCGCAGGCTCAACCACTGCCAGGCAAGAACGGATAACCCTCAAGCGGGCCAGCCCCATTGACGCCATAATCACGGCTTCGGCACTTTGATTTAAATCAAATCAAGTGCCTTTCCATTTTTGACGGTTCGGTTTTCCTCTCGGAGAGTTCTTTATGCTGCGCCCCTTGCTCATCGTTCTCGCGCTCGTTTTCAGCGTTTCGGCCTGCGACAAGTTTCCTGGAAAAGGGGACAAAGCAGCCGCCACCGCCGCACCGGTCAAACTGGTGATTGCGCCAGAGGACTTCATCACCGTGAAGACCAGCGCACTGGCTTCGGGGCCCGTGATTACCGGGTCGATTCAGCCCGAACGCAAAGCGGATATGCGCGCCGAGGTATCGGCCGTTGTACTGCAAGTGCTGAAAGAAAACGGTGACGTGGTCCGTCGTGGTGATGTACTGGTTCGCATGGACCAAACGTCTATCCGCGACAACCTGAACTCCGCCGAAGACAACGCCCGCAATGCAACCCAGTCGCTTGACCAGGCAGAGCGCAACCTGCAGCGCCTGAAAACGCTGCGCGCCTCGGGCATGACATCCCTACAGGCGCTGGATGACGCCGAAGTTCGGCGCAATGGCGCGACCAGCGAACTGTCGGCATCCAACGCGCGCGCCGTGCTAGCGCGCCAACAACTCGAACGCACCATGGTGCGGGCCCCGTTTGACGGTGTTGTCAGTGAGCGCAAAGTGTCTGCCGGTGACACAGCATCCATCGGCAAGGAATTGCTCAAGGTCATTGACCCCACCAGCATGCGCTTTGCGGGCCGCGTATCGGCGGACAAGGTGAGCATGGTGTCGGTCGGGCAAGCGGTGGGTTTTCGCATCAACGGTTACGCCGGGCAAGAGTTTCGCGGCAAGGTGACCCGTGTAGACCCCAGTGCCAATGACGTAACGCGCCAGGTCGAGGTGCTGGTCAGCTTTAACGATGCCAAGCAGCCCAGCGTCTCCGGCCTGTACGCAGAAGGGACGATCGAGTCCGCCAATGTAAAAGCCCTCACCTTGCCTGAGTCCGTTCTGGTCAGGGCTGGCGACAAGGCATCTGTCTGGCGTGTCAAAGGCAATGCGCTGAGCCAGGTCCAGCTGACTCTTGGAGCACGTGACCCCCGCACTGGCAACTTTGAGATCCGCAGCGGCCTGACCGAAGGGGACACCATTTTGCGCAACCCGAGCTCGAGCTTCAAGGAAGGCCAGAGCGCAGAAATGGTCAGCACCAAGCCGGCTGTAGCCACTGCTTCAGCACCCGCTTCGGAAGCTCAGTCGGCGCCCGCAGCCGCGCAAGGGAAATAGCCATGTTTCTGTCCGACTTCAGTATCAAGCGCCCCACGGCGACCATCGTATTGATCATCGCGCTCATGGCCATGGGCCTGCTGGCCATGAGTAAATTGCGCGTCAATCAGAACCCGGACGTTGAAATTCCGGGGATTCAAGTCTTTATTGCCTACCCGGGCGCCTCTCCAGACTCGGTGGAGCGCGAGATCGTCAATCGACTGGAAAAGTCGCTGCAAAGCGTGCCAGGTGCGACCGAGGTCTACTCGACCAGTAGCGAAGGCAACGCCAGCTTCTGGGTCCAGTTTTCGTTCAAGAAGAACATGATTGAAGCAGCGGATGATGTCCGCACCGTTATCTCCAGTGCGCGCTACAAACTCCCGACTGAGATGCGTGAGCCCGTCGTTCGGCATTTCGACCCGGCGGCGCAGCCCATCATGAATATGGCGCTGTCGTCGAGCCTGCAAAGCCACGCCGAGATTTCTCGGCTGGCAGAAGATGTGCTGGCCGACAAACTGCGCGGCATTGCCGGCGTGGCCACGGTCAACATCAGTGGCTCGTTGAAACGGGAGTTGTCGGTGCTGCTGCGCGCTGGAAAACTGCGAGAACACAACGTGTCAGTGGGTGAAGTGGTGTCCGCCTTGCGCACCCAAAATACCAATGCACCGGTTGGCAAGGTGCAGGGCGCACTGGACGAAGAGAGTATTCGCCTGGTGGGGCGGATCGAAACGCCACAGGAATTTCAAGGCATCGTGGTCAAGCGCGTCGCCGGACAGATCGTGCGCCTGGCGGACGTTGCGACCATTAACGACAGCTTTGCCGACATCGCCGGCTTCAGCATCCGCAGCGGCAAACCCAACGTCGGCATTTTTGTGACCCGCTCGCGCGACGCCAGCACGGTCAGCGTGGCCAACGACGTCCGCAAATTGGTAAAAGACATCAACACCGAATTCGAAAAGGACCACCCCGGCACCAAGTTGGAGATCACCCGCGACGGTGGTGTAGACGCGCAGCGCAGCCTGAACAACGTGATCGAGTCCTTGATGTTAGGCGCTATGTTGACCATTTTTGTGGTCTACGCCTTCCTGAACTCCTGGCGCTCCACGCTGATTACCGCTTTGAGTTTGCCCACATCGGTCATTGCGGCCTTCATTGCCGTGTGGCTGTGCGGGTTTACATTGAATTTTATGACCCTGCTGGGGCTCTCGCTGGCCATTGGCGTGCTAATCGATGACGCCATCGTGGTGCGGGAGAATATCGTGCGCCACATGCAGCGCGGCTCGGACCGGCGCACCGCGTCCCTGGAGGGCACGGCCGAAATCGGGCTTGCAGTGGCAGCCACTACGTTCTCCATCATCGCGGTGTTCATCCCGGTAGCCTTCATGCCCGGCGTATCGGGCGAGTGGTTCCGCCCTTTTGCACTGACGGTGAGCTGTTCGGTGCTGGTTAGTCTGGCTATTTCGTTCACGCTGGACCCCATGCTCTCTGCCTACTGGGGTGACCCACCGGACCACCACACGGCGCCAAAGAAGGGCCTGGGCGCCGTGCTGGCGCGCTTCAATACCTGGTTTGATCACCAGGCGGACCGCTACGGCAACGTGATTGCCTGGGCGCTTCACCATCGCCGTTGGATGACCGCGATTGCCCTCGCCAGCCTGATCGGGGCCGTGGTGCTACAGGTCAAGGTTGGCGGAACAGCCTTCCTGCCCACTACCGATTCAGGGAATCTGATGATCGAGGTGCGCACACCACCGTCGTCGTCGGTCGAGTACGCCCGTCTAAAGATGGAACGCGCTGCCGAACTGGCACGTGCCATACCGGAAACCAAGGAAACCAACAGCAATATCACCGCCAGCGGAGGTCGCATCTATGTGGACATTGGCAAGCGCAACACCCGCAGCCGCACGGCCAAGGAAATCGCGACCGAATTGCGCGAAAAAGTGCGTACTCTGGTGGGCGCGGAGTACACCGTGTTGGACGACCTGAACAATGGCGCACGCAAGCCCATTCAGATTGACTTCACCGGCCCGGACTCGCGCAAGCTGCTCGAAATCACCAGCGCCTACATGGACAAGCTGCGTCTGGTACCTGGAGCTGTCGATGTCGGCCTATCGCAGCAAGACCCAAAAAAGGAACTCAAAATTGAACTCAACCGCGGCCTGGCCAACTCTATGGGCATTTCGGCCAACGACGCCGCACAGTCCCTGCGCGTGGCCTTCGCCGGCATTGAAGTCGGAGACTGG
>CANNRR010000132.1 GCA_947508055.1 Burkholderiales bacterium | reverse complement strand
GCCCAAGCCTGAGTCTGGGCATCGGGTTTGAGTTCACCGGTAATCGCTTCCAGCAGGTCATGTGGGGTTAAAAGCCCTTGCACCACGCCATATTCATCCACCACAAAGACCATGCGCGCCGACTTGGCGCGAAACTGTTCGATCAGTTCCATGCCGCTGAGCGTTTCGGGCACAAACGCCGCGGTCTCTGCTATGGACTCGACATGGCCTTGGTACGCCACACCCATCTCCAGCAAGCGCGCCACGCTAACCAACCCCACGACCTGGTCCAGTGAACCACGGCACACCGGGTACCATGAATGCGCACCGTTGCTGCCGCCTGTGCTGGCCTGTGCCAAACACTGCGACACGGTGGCCGACGCCTCCATCCATTCAATATCAGACCGCGGCAACATCATGGATGGCAGCGTGCGGTCATCCAGACCGAACACGTTGCGCACCATCTGATGTTCGTGCTGCTCGATGATGCCGGCGTCCACCCCCTCTTCCAGGCTGGCCGAAATTTCCGCTTCAGTCACGCCACGGTTATCTGTTACATCAATGCGCAACAGTCGCAGCATGGCGTGCGTGCACACCGAGAGCAAACGGACAAACGGCTTGGCAACCGTTGCCATCCAGGTCATCGGACGTGCTACCAGTCGTGCCACCGTCTCGGGGTAGAGTTGCCCTATACGCTTGGGCACAAGTTCACCGAACAAGATGGTGACGAAGGTGATCACCGTTACCACCACAGCGGTGGCAGAAACCTCGGATACGCGGTGCGAGATGGCCAGATGGGCCTGCAACCATTGTGAGAGACCCTCGCTGAATGCGGCCTCCCCCACGATGCCATTAAGCATGCCGATGGATGTAATTCCCACCTGTACAGAAGACAGGAATTGGGTGGGATTCTCCAACAGAGTCAATGCCGCGAGCGCGCCTTTGTCACCTGCGTCCGCCATATTTTGCAGACGCACCTTGCGGCTGGCAGTCAGCGCCAGCTCCGACATGGCAAATGCGCCATTGAGTAGCGTGAGCACCACGATCAAAACAAATTCCATGAAACCCAAGCGAGAATGAAGACCATGGCACTTTACCTGATTGGCGACGTGCAGGGCTGCGACGCAGCCCTGCAGCGTCTACTCGACACCCTTGACTTCTCTCCCAGCCGTGACACGCTCTACTTTCTGGGCGATTTGGTAAACCGTGGCCCGGACTCCGCTGGCGTGCTGCGCCGCCTGATGGACTATGGTGGCGCGGCGCATTGTCTGCTCGGTAACCACGACCTGAATCTGCTGGCCGTGGCGCAGGGCACTCGCAAGCCGCACCGCAATGACACGCTGGACGGTGTGCTCCAGGCTCCCGACCGCCACGCCCTGCTGTATTGGTTGCGCCACCAGCACATGGCCATGCTGCTAAAGCGGGGCGATAAAGCGCTGTTGATGGTGCATGCCGGTGTTTTACCCACCTGGACTGTAGACCAGACTATGGCGCGTGCCCAGGAAGTTGAAACCGTATTGCAGGGTGGCCAGGCCACCGAGTTGTTGCAGACTATGTACGGCAATGCACCGTCGCGGTGGAACGATGGCCTGATCGGGATGGGCCGCCTGCGGGTCATCGTGAACGCGCTAACGCGGCTGCGTTTTTGCACGGCAGACGGTGAAATGGAGTTCGAGACCAAGGAGGGTACGGCAGGTGCCCCGGCTGGCTATCTGCCATGGTTTGATGTGCCGGACAGGCAAACAGCCCATGCCACCGTGGCCTTTGGCCACTGGTCCACGCTGGGTTGGATGGACCGGACCGATGTTCTGTCACTGGACACCGGCTGCGTATGGGGCGGTGCCTTAAGCGCCCTGGAGTTCAATCTGCAGGACGATTCACAACAGCTGATTCAGGTCAGGTGCCAAGCCGCCCAACAGCCCGGCAAGTGATTAGTTAGTTCGACTTGAACAGCGCCGCGACCTTGACCCTGTGCTTGATGTTGGCCGAAATGCTGCGTGCGGGTGGGCGGGCCGCAGCCTCCCAAGTCGGTGCTGCCGCCTCGGTCACGGCCGGCGCTTCATAGGGCCTGTCGAAGAACGGGTCGCGCGCCGCTTGCGCCGGACGGCCGTAGTCCCCGCGTGAAGGCCGTGGCGCGCGTGTTGTGTAGGTATCGTCGCGGGCGGCACGGCTACTTTCGTCCCGCCCCGTACGCCCACCACTGCGGCCGTTGTCACCGCCGGTGTTTTCGCCTTCGTGCGAGTACATACGCCGGCCATCATTGATGCGGCCCTGCTTGCGAATGTCTGGAGCGTCTTCGTCGTACTCGACCGCTTCGAGCTCGATCTTGGTCTTGATCAGCTTCTCGATGTCTCCGACCAGGCGGGCATCGTTATTGCCGCCAACAAAGCTAACCGCCAGACCAGCAGCGCCCGCGCGCCCCGTGCGGCCAATGCGGTGGATGTAGTCTTCTGCGTTGAAGGGAATATCAAAATTGAACACGCACGGCACGTCCTTGATGTCCAGCCCACGCGCTGCCACGTCGGTACACACCAGCAAATCGACTTCGCCCTTTTTGAAAGCTTCCAGCGCCTTCAAACGCTCGTCCTGGCTCTTATCCCCATGCAAGGCAGTGGTCTTCAAACCTTCACGCTCGAGCGTACGTGCCAACCGGGCGCAACCGAGTTTGCTATTCACAAAAACGAAAGCCTGTTTCATGCCGCGCGATTTCAGAATCTGGTGCAGGGCATGGCGCTTTTCGTCTTCTGGCACGCTGTAGAAATGCTGCTCCACCGTGGAGGCCGTGGCATTGGCGCGCGCCACCTCGATGGTGACCGGATTTTGCAAGTAGCTGTTGGCCAGACGCCGGATCTCGGGTGAGAACGTGGCGGAGAACAGCAGCGTGGTGCGCTGCTTGGGCAGGTAGGACAGGATGCGTTGCAGATCGGGCAAAAAGCCAATGTCCAACATGCGGTCTGCCTCGTCCAGCACCACATACTCAACCTGGTTTAAGACGGCATTCTTGGCCTCGATATGGTCCAGCAGACGCCCCGGTGTGGCCACCAGAATCTCGACGCCTCTTTTCAGTTCCAGTGTCTGGGGCTTCATGTCCATGCCACCAAACACCACAGCGCTGCGCAGATTGGTGTACTTGGCGTAGAGCTTGACCTGTTGTGCCACCTGGTCAGCCAGTTCACGTGTGGGCAAGAGCACCAGGGCGCGCACGGGGTGGCGTGCAGGAGATGTTGAGCTGTTTTCGTGCTTGAGCAGGCGGTGCAGCAAAGGCAGCGAAAAGGCAGCCGTTTTGCCAGTGCCGGTCTGGGCAGCGCCCATCACGTCCTTGCCCGTAATCACCACGGGAATGGCCTGGGCCTGAATGGGGGTCATGGACTCGTAGCCCATTTCGGCCACTGCGCGGGCCAAAGGTGCGGCCAGCTGCAACTGGGCAAACGCCATGATGGGCGTTTCCGAGGTCAGTTCGCTCACTGTTTCGATGGGAGCCGCGGTATTCAGTTCAGTATTCAAATCGGTCATTCATAGCAAAAGTGAGGTGCTATCGATCCGATAGCTGATGGTGCCCCCAACGCTAGGGCAAACCCGTATTATCCTCTATCTGCCACAAAAGCCGGGAGAATCAGGCCTATCGCGGGCTGCCACTCACGCCTTGGGCAAAGTCACACCCACCTGGCCCTGGTATTTGCCGCCCCGGTCTTTGTAGCTGGTCTCGCAGACGTCGTCTTTGTCGCTCTCGAAGAACAGCACCTGGGCGCAGCCCTCTCCGGCGTAGATCTTGGCGGGCAGCGGTGTGGTGTTGCTGAATTCCAGCGTTACATAGCCTTCCCACTCGGGCTCAAACGGCGTCACATTGACGATGATGCCGCAGCGCGCATAGGTGCTCTTGCCCAGGCAAATGGTGAGTACGTTGCGCGGAATGCGGAAATACTCCAGGGTACGGGCCAGCGCAAAGCTGTTGGGCGGGATGATGCAGACGTCGTCGTTGAAATCGACAAAACTCTTTTCGTCGAAGTTCTTCGGGTCGACGACGGTGCTGTGGATGTTGGTGAACACCTTGAACTCGGGCGCGCAGCGGATGTCGTAGCCGTAGCTGCTAGTGCCGTAGCTGACGATCTTCTGTCCGGCGGCGTTCTGGCGAATCTGGCCAGGCTCAAAGGGCTCGATCATGCCGGTTGTTTCGGCCATGTGGCGAATCCACTTGTCGCTTTTGATGCTCATGGGGAGTAACTCCTAAGTTGCAGAGATTGTAAGTTACTATCAAAAATGTAGCGGCTCACGCAATATCTACGGTAGCTACAGCCTCAAATCCCTTGAGAAATCACCGTGCGCTCAATCAGCCGGTCGTCCCCCAGAACAATCATCGCAAACAGCAGTTCATCCAGATTAGCCGCAATTGCAGTCTTGCGCGCCAGCAGTGGCGTGACCTGCGGGTTCAGCACCACAAAGTCGGCCTCGCAACCTGGCAGCAGATTGCCCACGGATGGAGCACCAGACGCGCCATCCAGCCCCAACGCTCGGGCCGCGCCCGCCGTATGCTGCCACCAAAGCTGTTGCGGGCTGAGTGACAGCCCTTGCTTGGTCTGCCCCTCCCTCCCCACGTAGTAAGCGCCCAGCATGGTGTGAAAGGGGCTGAACGACGTGCCGGCACCAACATCACTGGCCAGTCCGTACTGAAAACCCACCCGGTCGGCCCCGGCGTAATCGAAAAAACCGCTTCCCAGAAACAGGTTGCTTGTGGGGCTGATGGCTGCGGCGGCACCGGTGTCGCGCATCAGGGCGCGGTCGTCGTCATCAAAGTGGATGCAATGGGCGTAGATGGCACGCTTTCGCATCAGACCAAAGTCGCCATAGGTGGCCAGGTAGCTGCGCGACTGGGGGAACAGTTCGCGCGCCCACGCAACTTCGTCCTTGTTTTCGGCGACGTGGGACTGAATCCACACATCAGGATATTTGGCAGCCAACTCACCTGCCCCGCGCAACTGGGCATCGGTGCAGCTCGGCGCGAAGCGCGGAGTGATGGCGTAGCCCAGGCGGTCCTGTCCATGCCAGCGCCGGATCAGTGCCTCGCTGCCCAACAGGCTTTGCTCGGTCGCATCCACGCGACCAGACGCTGATGACTGATTCAACAGTTCGGGCGGTGCATTGCGGTCCATCAGGCACAGGCCGGTGATCAGACGCAAGCTCTGCGCCTGCGCTTGGGCGAACAAGGCGTTCACTGATTCAGGGTGGGAGGTTGCAAACGCCAGCGCCGTCGTAACCCCGTTTCGCAACAATTCCGCTATAAAAAACATAGCTGCCTGCGCACTGTATTCGGGGTCTACAAAGCGCTTTTCCTCAGGAAAAGTGTAATTTTCCAACCACGGGAGCAAACCGTCAGCTGGCGAGCCAATGACATTGGTCTGCGGGTAATGCACATGCAGGTCCACAAAACCGGGGGCGATAATGCGCCCGGTCAAATGCTCCACAGCAACGCCCGGGTACTGACCGACCACATCACGCCAGGCACCCACCGCTTGCACCACCTGTGTGCCTGCCGCATTAGGGCCGACCACGAGCATGCCATCCGCCTCAAACAAGGCTCGGGCGGGACCCTCGCTGTGCGAGGCAAACCAGAGGATGGAGGCGCGGTAGGCTTTCATGGGGTCCAACTTTAAACCGGGTGAAGTCTGTTGGCATACAGACTTCGCGATAGACCATATGCATCTGAGCGCTCAGTGGACGACCTTACCCTGCACGCCAGCGGCCAGCCAGTTCATGCCCAGAATCTGTTCGTCACTCAGGGTTTGGCCCTTGGCAATGGCGATGTGACCTTCGTTGTCCAGCACGGCTTGCCTGGCAAAGAATGGGTGCAGCTTGCCGCTGGCAATGTCCTTCTGGCGCGCCAGCACTTCCTGCTGCACAGCCTTGGGCACCTTGCTGCCAAAGTCGCCGACGCGGATCATGCCCGCTCTGACACCACCCCAAATGCCGCCACTCTTCCAGGTGCCGTCCAGCACGGCCCGTGCGCGGCGGGTGTAGTAGTCGCCCCACTGGTGGGTGACAGCCACGATTTGCGCGTCGGGCGCAATTTTGCGCATGTCAGAGTGGTAGGCCACGGCCAGTTTGCCGCGCTCCTGGGCTGCGGCCATCACGGCAGTGGAAGCAGTATGAAAGGCAATCACATCCACTTGCTGGTTGAACAGCGTCATGGCGGCATCGCGCTCGCGCGTCGGGTCAAACCAGGCGTTGAGCCAAACCACTTTCACCTCGGCCTTGGGATTTACCGAAAGCATACCGAGCGTAAACGCATTGACGCCTTGAATCACTTCGGGAATCGCAAAGCCCGCCACATAACCTGCCACGTTGCTGGTGGTCATGCGCCCGGCGGCAACGCCGGCCAGATAGCGACCTTCGTAATAGCGGGCATTGGCCACTGCCACGTTCGGCGCGGTCTTGTAGCCGGTGATGGATTCAAACCTGACGTCGGGAAACTCCGCCGCCACCTTGAGCGTGGGCTCCATGTAGCCAAAGCTGGGGGTGAAGATGAGCTTGTTGCCCTGGCGCGCCAGGTCGCGGATGACCCGCTCGGCGTCAGGGCCCTCGGCCACGTTCTCGACATAGGTGGTATGCACTGCCTTGCCCAGCGCGGCGTCCACCGCCAAGCGGCCTTGCTCGTGCTGGCGCACCCAGCCGGCGTCGGAAAGCGGCGCCACATAGACAAAACCGACTTTGAGCGGCTCAGTTTTGGCAACATCCTTGGGCTGAGAAGATTGAGAAGATGCACCGCCAGGCGCAAGCGAAAATGCACAGGCCGCCACGAACGTGGCTGCGAGGTTTTTATACATGGTAGTCCTCTACATGGCTCCGAAACACAAAAGGCAAGGCCCGCCGGAGCTGCGGGCCTTGCGCCTATTTTACCGATTTATTGCAAGTAATCTGTCCGGGCGAGTGTCCGATGTTTCAATCCGTGGCGTGCCGCGCCGACTCACTCAAACGTCTCGAACACCCGGTCCAGCCGTTGCAGATACTGGTTGCGCAGCGATACGTCGATAAAGCTGGCGTCAAAGCTGTTGCGCGCCAGTTGGTAGGCATGCTGTGCGGTCAAGCCAAGCGCAGCAAAGGTCTGTGTGAAGTTCTCGTTGATGTAGCCACCAAAGTAGGCCGGGTCGTCGGAGTTGATCGTTGCCATGATGCCGGCGTCAAGCATGCGCTTCAAAGTGTGCTGTGCCAGCGTGGGAAACACACGCAACTTCAAATTACTCAATGGACAGACCGTCAGCGGCACGCGGTCTTTGACCAGGCGCTGCATCAGCGCGCTATCGTGTATGGCTTGCACACCGTGGTCTATGCGCTCTACTTTGAGCGCGTCCAGCGCGCTCCAGATGTAGGCAGGCGGCGCCTCTTCACCCGCGTGTGCCACCAACCGATAGCCCAGTTGTTTGGCACGTGCAAACACCTTGGCAAACTTCTCGGGCGGGTGCCCCACCTCGCTGGAAGCCAAACCAATGCCCACTATCTTGTCACGCAAGGGCAGTGCCTGTTCCAGGCATTCAAAAGCTTCTGCCTCACTGAGGTGGCGCAAGAAGCACAGGATGAGCGAAGCCGTCATGCCGTGGCGCGCAGGAGCCTCTGCGCACGCCCGGTAGAGACCGTTGATAACCGTCTCCACGCTGGTGCCGTGGCCAGTGTGGGTTTGGGTGTCGAAGAAGATTTCCGTGTGCAGCACGTTGTCCGTCTGCGCACGCGCCAGGTAGGCATCGGCCATGTCGAAGAAGTCCTGCTCGGTCTTCAGCACCGTGGTGCCTGCGTGGTAAATATCCAGAAAACTTTGCAGGTTGTCAAACACATAGGCCTGGCGCAGGGCCTCAATGCCGGGGTACGCCAAGGGCACGGCGTTGCGCTGGGCCATGGCAAAAATCATTTCAGGCTCCAGCGAACCCTCAACGTGCATGTGCAACTCGGCCTTGGGCATGGCACGCAGCAACGCTGGCAAGCGCTCGAGGGCAATGGGTTTGATGTGCATATTTTCTCCTGGGCCAAGACTCTATTGCAAAAAAAAGGGCCGCTTGCCAGCGACCCAGTTTAGTGAGTTGCAATGTTTCACCGCCGGGGCGCCACACGCAGTGGGCAACCGTCGGGGCAACTTTTACTTGCCGCCAGGAATCTTGCCTTCCACGCCCTTGACGTAAAAGCCCAGGCCGCCCAGGAACTTGTCGTCAGCCACGGCGTCTTTGGCCAGTTGCTCCTTGCCGGTGTTGTCAACAATCGGACCTTTCCAGATCACAAAGCTGCCATCTTTCAGGCCAGCTTTGACCGCCTCAACCTTGGCCTTGGTGTCGGCTGGCACGTCTTCGGCGATGGACACGATGTCAATGGCGCCCTCTTTCACGCCCCACCAGCTCTGGGTGGAAGCGTTCTTGCCTTCCAGCGCGTCCTTGGTGGCTTTGATGTAGTACGGGCCCCAATTGATAACGGCCGACGCCAGGTGAGCCTTGGGGCCGTAGGCGGTCATGTCGGAATCCCAGCCGAAGGCGCGCTTGCCCTTGTCCTGCGCGGTCTTCAGCACAGCAGGCGAGTCGGTGTTCTGGAACAGCACGTCCGCACCGCCGTTAATCAGGCTGGTAGCAGCTTCGGTTTCCTTGGGTGGGTTGAACCACTCGTTGACCCAAACCACCTTGGTCTTGACCTTGGGATTGGAGCTTTGTGCACCCAGCGTGAAGCTGTTGATGTTGCGAATAACCTCAGGAATTGGCACCGATGCCACCACGCCCAGCGTGCCGGTCTTGGTCATCTTGCCGGCAATCACACCGGCCATGTACGCACCTTCGTAGGTGCGACTGTCGTAGGTGCTCATGTTGTCGGCAGTCTTGTACCCGGTGGCGTGCTGGAAGTTGACGCCCTTGGTGTCGGCGGCCACTTTGAGCATGGGCTCCATGTAACCGAAGGTGGTGCCGAAAATCAGCTTGTTGCCCTGTCCGGCCATGTCACGAATGACGCGCTCGGCATCAGCCGACTCGGGCACGTTTTCAACAAAAGAGGTCTTGATCTTGTCGCCGAATTCTTTTTCGATGGCCTTGCGTCCGTTGTCATGGGCAAAGGTCCAGCCGCCGTCACCCACCGGGCCAACATAGGCAAAAGCAATCTTCAAAGGCTCGGCCTTGGGTGCGGGCGCGGACGCCACGGGCGCGGGGGCCGGCGCAGGTGCCGCAACCGGCTCTTCCTTCTTGCCGCAGCCAACCAGCGCAGCGCTTGCCACGGCCGTCAATGCTGCAATTTTCAGTAATGCGCGTTTTTGCAAATCTGTCATGTCAGTTCTTTCTAAAAAAACTTGGGGTTGCGAAAAAAATCAGCGGGTAGGCTGCGGGAACTAAGAGCCTGGATAAAACGGTTTCCCTATTGCAGCTGGCATATTAATACGAATCCAGCGCGGATTACGCGAGATCAATGCCAGCACCATAATGGTGGCCAGGTACGGCAGCATGCTCAAAAACTGGCTGGGCACCTCCACGCCTATGCCCTGCAAGTGGAATTGCAACATGGTGACCCCACCAAACAGATAGGCACCGAGCAACACGCGTGCCGGGCGCCAGGTGGCAAAGGTGGTCAGCGCCAAGGCAATCCAGCCCTTGCCCGACACCATGCCCTCCACCCACAGCGGCGTGTAAACAATGGAGATATAGGCACCTGCCAGCCCACACAGTGCTCCACCCAGGGCGACGGCGCTCAGGCGAATCCAGCGCACCGGGTAGCCCAGCGCATGGGCCGACTCGGGGCTTTCTCCCACGCTGCGCAAAATCAGGCCAGAGCGGGTACGGTACAGGAACCAGATCAGCGCCAGTGCAAATACCACCGTCAAATACACCAGCGGGTGCTGACGAAACAGGGCCGG
>CANNRR010000131.1 GCA_947508055.1 Burkholderiales bacterium | reverse complement strand
CCAAAGAGGTAATCCGGGAGGCTGTGAAGGCTCACGTTGCCCACAACAGCGGGAACAACGAGTGGTACACGCCTGTCAAGTACATCGAGTTGGCACGGCAAGTCATGGGCGGCATTGATTGTGATCCGGCGACATCGGAGTTGGCAAACGAAACCGTCAAAGCCGAAACCATTTTCACGGCAGAAGACGATGGACGAGAACAGACTTGGCATGGCCGGGTGTGGATGAACCCACCCTATGCACAGCCCTTGATGGGCGACTTTGCCGAGGCGGTATCTGCGAAGTTTGAATCGTGCGAGATTGACGAGGCTTGCATTCTGGTGAACAACGCGACGGAAACGCAGTGGTTTCAGCGGATGCTGGAAGCTGCCAGTGCGGTTTGTTTTCCGAAATCCCGCATCAAGTTTTTAGATCCACAAGGCAATCCGGGTGCGCCGTTGCAGGGGCAAGCCATTGTGTATATGGGTACTAACGTGCAAGCCTTCCAAGAGGCATTTCAGCAAGAAGGCGCGGTGCTTCTCAATGGTTGGCAGTGACCGGGGGTGTAGGGGGCCGGAGTGGCCCTGCGCGGCTCTGTGAGGCGGGTGGGGGGTGCATACACCCACCCCCTAAGTAACACCACTCTTGCGGTCCCGGTATGTGAACGTCTTTGTCGGCATATCAAAAATTTAGTTTTTCAATGGCTGATTACATTCCCACCTTTGCGGTACATACATTCGCGGCGAACTTCATCTTTCTGCATTAGGTTGGAATCCGGCGCAGCGGACGCTTGGGCGTCGCATTGCCTCAATGCCGACTCATATTCTGTATTCACCGTCGATGGAACCGCAGAGGGCTTTGAATCAACCTTTCCATTGGCATCAGCATTTGGCGACGTGGATGGGCTGCTGGCCGCAAATATACCTACCAAGAGCAGCACCATGATTCCGACGAGGATGGTTCCACCTATGATTTTGTCTTCCATTGGGTCGCTAACCGTTTGGTTTTGGCCGGTTGCAGCCACTTTCGGTGGTTCTTCCTCGGGTTGTGGTTCCACTTTCTCAGCCGAAGCAATCGCTATCGTTGTGTCCAAAGGCGTTTCCGGCACGGCGATCTCGGGTTGCAGCGCTGACAAACGATTGAACCTTAGTTTGATATAGGTGCTACGCGTCTTCTGATCATCACCATCACAAAGGGAGTATGCCTTCGTCCAAGTGGCCTTGTCATGGTTGCCACCCTCCAATTCCCCCGCTATTTGGACATAAATCCGATCCTCGTCTGTTTGGTTCAAGGGTTCCATCTTGACGGCTTTCGGCGCTATGGGTTCAAGCATCTTCTCGGGCAATGAAGTCGTTACAGGTTCTGTATCAGTCTGCAATTGATTGGAACTGGTTGTCTCGCCCGACTTCACCTTGCCGATGACGGCACCAATCGTGAAGGCGATCACTCCGACGCCTATGAAGCTGACTGCGTAAAACGCAAGAGCGTTAGCTGTGCTGCCGGGATGTGGAGCGTGGATGGCGAGCAAGGCAATCGGACATGCCCACGCCAACCACAGACGACCTGTATTGACTGGTGACCGTGGTGATCCCTTCGCAGGGCGAATGAGGAAATACAGCGCCAATCCGATCATCAGACGAACGGCAGTGTTGATCGATGCGGTAAACAATATGTCCATGCCATCACCTCAATTTCTGTCAATTCACCGTGTCCTGACGTTCACGAGATGCCATCCAAGCATCGATTGATTTTTTTCGGCTCATGTCCGCTTCCATACTTCGTGCCGCAGGTCGCGGGTGCTGGGGTGAATCAGGGTTCAACTGAAGCGCAGATCGCAATATTCGCAGTGCGCCAATCGCCTCCTAGATACGGGATGTCTAACCCAAAAAGTCCTGTAGTGTCAGCTCCCCCTGCGTTCGGATTGCCTCCATTGCCGTTTCCTCGTCCGCCGGTTCCGCGTCCAGATCCGGGTCCGTCGCCAGAATTAGTTCCCCCAGCGTGTCCAGTACCCCCATCCCCGCCGTTACCAGACTCCACGGTTCCGCTCCCGCTCCCGCTCCCGCTCCCGCTCCCGGCGTTATCATTGCCAGATGTCCGTAAACAATCTTCGGGACGCAAATAAATTAGCTCAACAGCGTCGCTGTGAGATTCGGGATTTCCTCCCGCCATTCCAATTGCTCTTGCACATCCCGCCGTTCCTTCGCCAGCCATGCAAGGATTTGGGACAAGTCAAATAGGTTATTGCATCGCTGCGGAGATCCGGGGACAGGGTTGGTTTCTCGCATGGCAATCGTGGACGGTTTACTGTCCTTGTACTGCCCTATGATTACACCATCCGCTCCATATCGTGCGATATGAATCGCCCGTGCCGAAGCCTTGAATCCCCAACCATTAAGCAAGTCTTTATCCACCCAACTGGTGAGTCTGTCTTCGGTGATCTCGACGTTTCGCCAACGTTCTAGGTTCTTCTTCTCGACCTCGGAATCGTGCAGACCGGACCGAAGAACAGCTTGGACATCGCTAAGGATTAGATCGCCAACATGACGCCGGCGAACATCTGAGCGTGTGATGCCGACGACAAGGCCGTTGCTGCATATGAACCGAAACCAACCCATTAGTGCGCGGAACCGAGTGCTGCCGTCCACAGAGTTCAAGCATTCAAGACGGAGCGCCATCGGGTTGCCATCGCCGGGGTCAAAGCTGAAAGCCTCGGGCAAGAAGATGCTAAGAGCCATTCGCTCCCCATACTCAGTTATGGTAATTTGCGACTTCACGTCTTCAAGAGCAACGTCTGCCCAATCGAGCGCCCTCTCTACGACATCGAGAACTTCTGCATGCGAGACAAGTGAGTAGTTCTTGGATACCAAACCAACCGGGATCAATGATTTGTCATCGCCAATGGGTAACCTGACAATCGTATCAAGACGTTCATTTGGGAAAAACCTTTCATCGCCATCCGCAGGTAAGACAAAGTCACGGCGCACAAAGTCTGGAATGTGGCGGCGGATATCAGAGAATGATCCCTTGTGGAACATGACAGGCGAATTGAACCACTTGGCTTGGGTGGCTGCTACCTGTGCCGATAACACAGATGGGCGTCTATGGCGCATGGCTTATCTCTCCTAGGTTTACTGCGGAAGTGGTTAGGAATCGTCCGTGTCTTCAGGTGGAAAGCCTGCAACTTGCAGCCACTTTTTGGGGGACGTTTGCCGGTAGAGTTGGCCGTCACCCCAAGCTATCCCGACACCACGAGAAGCGAAGCAAGTTACGCACATATATGACCACTGGCCCACCGATTGACCACCGGGGATGAGAGTTTGAGGAGTGTCCTTGGCTTCCCCGTCAATCATGTATCGCTCACCTAAGAGCGACTTCCCGCAAAGGTTGCACCTGTCCGGTGACTCGGAGCAGAGCCTTTGCTCACGACGAGCGCGTGGCTCATCTGCGATTTGATCGAGTCGGTCTAAGATGGAATTGCTCACACGAATTCCCTCCGGGGGGGCCATCGCTAAACACATCGTCACAGGCGGTGTGACTGGGATGCCATCGGTTGGCTTCGTTGAAGCTAAAACGCCGATAGGTCATCTTGCGCCACATCAGATCAAATAGCCATCTCATTTGCATGGTCTTAATAATTCTTAACGCAGCCATGTTTCTGGAGTCGCCTACAGTAGGTGCAGGAGAAGCGGATCTACTTTGCCGCAATGGCCGGTGTGTCTCCGTGACCCGGCAGGCGGGGTGACTGGGCATACCCATAAATTTGCCTGCAAATTTTCCCACTCATCATGGCGGATTCGGGCTATCGGATGCCGGTAAGAAAGCGTAGGGAACAAGCGGCAATCGTGTGTTGGATTGGCAACTTGGCCGGCATATCGGGCTGCAACTGGGCGCTCGACTGTGCGTTTGTGGCGGCATTCTCGCTGTTTTCGGGTTTGATGGCCATGACCGGGGGGTGGCATTGGGGCTATGGCCCTGCGCGGCTCCGCGACGGCGGTGGGGGGTGCGTACACCCATCCGTTTAACATGGACGGTATTTGCTGGTGGACTGCTCCCATGAAAATATCCTTGATCCCTGCCGTCCTGCTTGCGCTGGCTTGTCAGGCACTCCCAGCCGACGCCAAGATCAAGCGCAGCCAGAGCGCCAAGGTCGAGTTCAAGCAACGGTACCCATGCCCTGCCACTGGCGCACACAAAGGGCCGTGCAAGGGCTGAGTCATTGACCACATCAAGCCGCTTGCCTGTGGTGGCGCAGATCGGGATTGGGGGTCATTTGCTCCCGCCAGAGCGCATATCCCAATCAGCTAGACTTGACCCTGCTATCTTCTTCACGTTCACTGAGTTCCGGCCAGAGCGCATATCCCAATCAGCTAGACTGCCGCAATCTGGTGTGGTCATGTAGCCGACGTTCCGGCCAGAGCGCATATCCCAATCAGCTAGACTTTTGCTGGACGAATCAAAGAAGCTAAAACGGTTCCGGCCAGAGCGCATATCCCAATCAGCTAGACTGCAAAGATCATCAAGCCGTTTGAGAATGGAGTTCCGGCCAGAGCGCATATCCCAATCAGCTAGACTAAGCACGGACTTGTCTCTCGATCACGTCGTGTTCCGGCCAGAGCGCATATCCCAATCAGCTAGACTGCACTGCGCCGTATGGATGTCCGCATGGCAGTTCCGGCCAGAGCGCATATCCCAATCAGCTAGACTGACCACCACTCGCGCTGATCTACGCAATACGTTCCGGCCAGAGCGCATATCCCAATCAGCTAGACTGCGACTGAGGATGCCTACTGCAGTGCCTTCGTTCCGGCCAGAGCGCATATCCCAATCAGCTAGACTAGCAACGCAGTAACCCCTTGATTACCCAAGGGGTTTTCTGTTTTCTGCGACTGAAAATCTACGCGCATATCTTAGAAAAGGCCGAATTGATCAGGCATTTTGTAGTCGGGTTGTTTGGATTTTCCGTGGAAGCAGACGATGTGTTCATATTGCTTGTCCGTAAACTGAAGGATATTCACTTTACCTCCATCTGGCAAGGCGCACTCGACGCGCTTGCAGTAAGTTTCAACCTGTGCAGGGCTGGTGCAAAAACGGACATAAACACTGAACTGGCTCATCTCAAAGCCCATGTCCAAAAGTCCATTCCGAAAATCAGTCGCTGCCTTACGCTCGGACTTTTCCACAACCGGAAGGTCAAACATCACCAGCATCCACATAAGCCGATAACCGGACAGCATTGTTGAGTCGTGCTACTCGTCATTGAACGATGCGGCCAATGACAAAGGGAGGCCCGGAAGGGGTAAGTCCAATTTTTCTCGCTCACCCAAATAGACTTGAGCCAATGAGGTTGCAAGTTTCTGCATACAGACCATCACTGGCGTCGTTCCCACGTCAGTTTGCATATCGTCGTAAAGGGTGCGGACCAAGGAACGTTTTGTGTCAGGCGTAACGTCTGCCTCGTTTTTTCGTCTTAGTTGCCAGACCTTCAAGTCGATGCATGGTCGGAATGGTTCCATCAAATCATCGACCAAGCGCATGGCATTGTTGTCGTGACTATGGTGAAGCCCGATGCTTGGATGCAATCCAGCGGCGATGACAGCCCTTGCCGTTGCGGATCGCAAGACCGTATACCCGTAGTTCAACAAGGCGTTCACGCCATCGCCGTCTTGGTCGCGGTGAAAGCCCTCACCAAAAAGTAGTCCCCAATACCGCCTTGCGCCTTGCGCTTCCAAATTCTCAGGATCCCCGCTGCGTACTTTTGCAGCCAAAGCAGAAAGAGGGGCCGTGGGTGATCCTATTGCTTCCAGCGCAGCCGCCTGTTGTTCCAATTTCGCTTTCACTACCGATGCCCACAGCCTTTTGTGGGTTGGCAAGTTCGCGCCAATTTGCGCCTCGATCCGCTTGGCTTGTTCAAAATTCCCTTCAATGGGGAGCAGCATTCCCACGGCATTGTGATTGGCAGAGCAAAGCACAAAGGGAATTCCTCGTTCAGCGAATGCCACTAGGAGGTTGTTTGTGTATGTGACACCGTGGGCATTTGCAATGACCGCAGCGATATCGTCGAGTGGAACTTGACCAAGTAACTTTTGATCCCCGGCACTGTCCTGAACCACCATGAAGCCACGGTGCATGGATAGATGTCGTTTGTCGTCGGCCACCTCCACAATGCGTCCAATCATGGCAACTAAGCCCTAAATCCGGGGTCGCAAAGATCTCCAATTGAAGAAATGGTCACACTGCGAGACTTCCCCTTGAAAAATGAACCGGCCATCTTTGAAACGTAAGCGAAGGGATCGGTCTGATCTCGATTCCGGGCGTCAACGTTTGCCTCGGATGCGTCGCACATAAATACTTGACCGTTGCCGCTAATCTTTGCCACTCGCATAGTGCGCTGTTTACCGTCCACCTCCAAGCGAACAATGTCATTCAGAATCAGACGCATCACAAGTGGCTTACCGCTTAACCCCACTGACGAGTCCCCCAGTCGTGCCAATCCGTGCGATCTGACAAACTGGTATGCCTCAAATGTAGAGATGACCTCACCCACCCACTTGCCTTGTTCGTTCCGAACAATCTCAATGCAGTAGTTGCTGTCACCCTTGTAGCCCTTGTAGGGTCGAGGATCGCCATTGGGCAGAATTCCGTGTCGTCCGCTTGCTCTGGGACTAGTGAATTCAATTACCTTGAGGTTGTCTTCCATTCGCTCACGTTTTCCGTCAACGACTTTATGGACAATGACACGACCATTTCCAAGAAGTCCGTAAGCGGTGTCGTTGTGCATCGCACCTTCATGCCCGTGATCAGGCTTATGGCTGACCCAAATCCGCTCGATTGCTCTTTGCACATGATCACGGTAACTGGCCCAAGGTAACGGCATATCGTCAACCAAGCGATTGAGTTGTCGCTCTCTCGCACTTGCGCTGGCTCGGGCAAAGCGTTGCAACAATCCTTGGTCTGTGACTGCAATGACACAGGCATCAACGGCATGATGTCGATGGTCGTTGCGATTCTTTTCGCCGTCGAGTCCCAACACATCGTTCAACCCAAACTTGCCACGCAACATCGCTGTCATGCGCCCCGGTATCGCCCGAGTGTTTTGCGGACAAATGAGGCTCAGATACTCCTTGGCGACTTTGCTTAAGTAGCGTGTGTCATTGAGTGCGCGTGGCAGAAATCCGGCATCATCTTTTAGCCACCTCTGGATTGCATCTTCCGCGAAACGGTATCGCTTGGCCTTTGGCATCAACTCTGCCCGAGCCAGCATGTCCCCATAGGTCCAACCTTGCGCTTCAAAATCGCTTCTCGCAGCCCACGGTGTACGGGTTCCCTTGACGCGATTGGCCTTGCGGGTTGAGACTGTCTTGTTGTTGAGGCTGTCATCCAGCGTTTCCGAAAACGGCAGGATATGCTCGATTTCTACCTGTTCACTGAGCAACATATTGACGCTGATGGAGACGCCAGAGTACGGACAACGACGATTCGCCGCGTCAGCGCTAAGTTCCTCCCACAGAATCATTTTCTGAATATCGGCGGTGCGAACTTGGGCCTCGCTGATGCCGAGTACCCCAGCTATATTGGCGCGTAGTCGTGCGTTTCTGCGCTGGTTTTCAGCTTGCCTCTTTGTATCCTCGTCACGTTGATCCTTGCTCTGCTTTAGGTCACGCGCCAGTTCAACAATCACCTCGCTCGGGTGGCCGTATCGCTTGATAAGCGCGTTGACGACGAGACGAACTTGGTTAAGCCCAATATGCACCGTTGGATTGGCGATCTTCCCGTAACGCTTTTCATCGCTGTCTTCTGGACGGCCCGACCCAAACGCAACATGACGGCTAAGTGGAATCCCATAGTAGGGGAGCGTTGGCAATATTTCGCCAGTTGAGGCGGCGCTGATATTGCTGTGGTGGTCAAACCCTGCCGCCAGAACGGCCTTGTCATAGGTCACAACGGCAAGGCGCAGTTCGGGAAGAATTAGACCCAAGGCTTTGCCGCTGAGACTGCCGTAGCCTTCTGCCAGACCCACGTTGGCGATTCTTTCCGCTGCCTGTTCATCAATGCCGGTTTCTGCTTGTAGCCACCGCACTAAAGCTGATTCGCTTTCCTGCGTAACAAGTTCCAGAACAATTTCATCTTGCTTCGCTTCGGAAAATGTTGCCCACTGGTCACCAAAATATGCTTCCTTGGATAGTTCGGCTCCGGTGGAGTTGCCATTGAGTTCGGATCGCTTTGCATCTTCCAAGTTAAAGGTTACCGATCCCAGACCAAGGAGCCGTTTGATTTGTGTGAACGTCCGTTTGCGGTTGCCTTCCAGTGCTTCCACCACTTTGTCGCGCTGCGCCAGCGTCAACGGTTCTTCCTGCAACCCATCGCGCAGGATTCGCAAGTTGTTAACCTCTTGGTAAATACGGAAGCGTTGGGTGCTTGGCAGGGCCAGAGGTGCGCGTTCTTCTTCTGGGATCAAAGTGCATCGCCCCGGCTTGACTGGCTTTAGCTTTCGTTGATGCAACAAGGTGTCTCGCAGGTCCGCACGGGCGCTGTCAGAGTAGAGAATTGGATTGAAGCTAGTCTGTTTGGTCCAGAGCGCATCAAACTCAGCCTCAATCATGGCTCGGTCAATGTACAGGTCGTAGCTCTTTTCAATCTTGGTTTTCCCGTCGTCCTTGATGAGTTTGGTCTGGCGGTATCTGGCTCGGACGGTTTGTTTGGCAGCATCCCGTTTATGAAGCCACTCGCCGACAGTTCGGCAATTTTGAGCAACCATGTCCTGACGTAGCTTGCTGATTGCCAGTTTCAATGCACCAGCATCGTTCTCTTTTTTGTCTGTTTTTCGGTTGCTCTTGAAGCCTCGCCGCTGGTTGATGTGGAATAGTGCGCGGCCAAATTCCTCGGGTGTCAGTGCTTGATCCAATCCCCTTGCGCGAAGGGCATATGGGTTAATAGTGACCAGAGCCTTTCGTTTGGACTCGTCCGCGGGAAAGAATCCGTGAGCTATGAGATCATGCACCATCCGCGCCTTGCGCTTGAGCAAGCGGTCACGCCTTCGGCGCATAGCACGTGCTTCCCGGCGGGTCACAGCGAGGGAACTACCGTCCTTGGGGTTGCGCCCATCAGAGAAAATTCGCACACCGGCCTTGATGATGGCGTGTGGATTGTTCTCCGAATTCAGTCGGACCATCGCCCAACCCAATGATGTACTACCCAAGTCGAGTGCAAGCCGATAGCGCATAGTTGTCATTTTTCTACCCTTTTTTTCGCTAAGAGTGAGTTATACCCCCAACTGCGATAAGATACGCTTACCAAGATGATTGGGATATGCGCTCTGGACGCTAACAAGCAGAAAGATGCACCAAATGGAAGGCCGCTACATGCGGCCTTCGTCTTTATTGATGGCGGTCTGGTCATTTGCCGAACGTGGCGATGAACGTCTTCATATCGAGGTCATCGCCTACAAGAGCAGTGGACCGGCCCGTGCCAAGGATTTCTATGAGGCGTTTTTCAGAGCAATCTCACGGATCGACGACGGTGCAACTGAATGCGTCATTGCGATGGCAGCGCAAGCTGGAGTCGGCCTTCCGGCGAGGGCGAGGCAATATGGATCAAGTTGGAAGCGGATCGGTCAAGCGTTCCCTGAGTTGAAGATTTGGCTCGTGGATGGACGGGCGAAGACAGTCAGAAAGACGGGCTGGGGCGACTGGGCGCGTAAGTGACTTGAGTCAGTGGTTAGGCAGATCGAGGTGTGCCAACGTCCGCCAAGGTGCGCCGAAGCGTCTCCTGTTAAGTGTGGATATGAAAGAAGAATATGAACTTTATCGTATCTAAGTTATTGATTTATATAGGATTAAGTCGGATTGTGATTCCTGTTGTCGTGGGTTCGAGCCCCATCAGCCACCCCATCACCTAAATCTTTCATGTAAGTCCTTGATTTCCTTATAAGTCAAGGGGTTGCAGCTGGGTATAAACCCCGGTTGTTACACAGCCTGTTACACAAACCAGT
>CANNRR010000130.1 GCA_947508055.1 Burkholderiales bacterium | reverse complement strand
CCGCTGTGCCGGTTGGCCACCTCGGGCGCGCAGGGTTCGACCGATTTCGCACCGATTTGCCGCGCCAGGTTCTTGGTTGACACCTTGCGGTTGCCGTGCATCAGCACCAGCAAGGGCTTGGCATCCTGATCCTGCATCACCAAAGTCTTGACCACCATGAAGGGATCAAACCCCAGCACCTGCGCGCTGTGCTGGGCGCCGCCGTGTTCCAGGTATTCATAGGGGTGCTCGGTGTAAGCCACCCTGTTTGCCTTTAGCATCTGGGTGGCAGGGGTTTCGCAAACATGATTTATTTTCGCCATTGCGGTATTTTCATGGAAAGAGAACTGTCTATTGCATTTCAGCCAGGTTTCCCCTAGCCTTGCACTCTGACACGACAATGAAAAATGGGGAGGCGATGTCCACTGACTTGATTTTCCCGCGCCTTTTCGCAGCACCGAGTGGCGGATCTCGATTTGATTCGGTGACCATCCCGATTACACTTCAAAACTTTGCGCCACCGGCCTCGCCGTTCAGTGTTTCACCACTGGCACCGGCCACGCATTGCGGTTTTTTGCATTTGCCTGTCGGCTGGGTTGGTGACATGCACCCATCGCCCATACGCATGTGGATATTTGTGCTTCAAGGTGAGATGCATTTCGAGGCCAGCAACGGTGATAGCAGAGAGATTGCCGCGGGAAGCGCACTACTCTTGGAAGATACTGTAGGCGTTGGCCATTCCAGCAAGGTACTTGGCAACAAGCCCGCCATTCTCGCAGCCGTTAGGCTACCTGAGGCCTAAGGTGTGATACTGGCCTCCAGTAGGTCAATTTTCCTGACCTGCATGTGTGGCAACCAGCAATCGAAAGGCCAAGCATGAAGCGATACGCTCTGGTAATCTTCATTGTGACATTTGCAGGACTATGGCCGGCCTCCGGCGTGCTGGCGGCGCAGGAATGGGACGCCTGCACGATGCTATCGAAGGCAGATGTCGACGCCGCTTTCGCCCCCCGCGTATTTGCACACGGTACGCCGGGCCATGAAAGAGCAAAGAGTTCCCCCAAACTCGCGGATGTGTCAACATGCACGTACGCATCTCCTGGCGCTTCTGCAAAGGACAGGCTGTCTGTGACCCTGCTGGCACGACGTTCGCCTGACGATGAATCGAGCGTCACCCCACGGGCCGCTAAAGATGGCGCGATCAAACTCAACGGGGTGCCTACCGATGTATCGGGTTTGGGCGAAGGCGCCTATTGGGTGAACCTGGGCAGCAGCACGTTTCCGGTCATCCAACTCAATGTATTCAGAGGCAAACGGGAGTGGTTTGTGTTCAGCGCCGCAACCAAGGGGATGGACACCGATGTCGCGCTTATGGGGCTGACAAAGGTCGCCAAGGCGGTGGCAACGCGCAAATGAAGTGCGGCTGCGATCAAACATGCAAGTCAGTAAAATCCTCGGCCTTATCCCGATAGCTATCGCTTCACTTTTTGCGCCGGCTTCTTTTGCGCAATCAGCCTCCCCCCAGATTCCGTCATTGGCCAAAGCATATGAGGGGAAATTCCGTTTCGGCTTTGGCGGAACGAACGATAAGGTAGTGCGTGATGGCCTATCCCAGCCTGATTCCCCGATCAGTCGCGTGGTCGAACAGCAAAGCAATATTATCGGAATCAACTGCTTTTATCCCAACCAGATTCATCCAAAGGCTGATGTTTGGAAATGGGATGGCTGCGAACAGTTGTTGGCCTTTGCCGACCGTCATCCAGAATGGCCGCGCCGTGCCCACATCCTGTTTTGGCCCTTCAATGAACGCAACAATATGGAGTGGCTTTTGATGGGCAATGACGGCAAGCCAGTAGACCGCGACGAGGCGATCAAGCGACTCCACGATTACATTCAGACCGTGATGGGCCGTTATAAAGGCCGCTTCCAATATTGGGATGTCGCCAATGAAGTGATCGACCCGCAACAACCGGACGGTCTTCGCAATGGACTTTGGAAAGATGTCGTGGGGCCCGAAGTGATTGAACTTGCGTTTCATTTCGCCCGCGAGGCCGACCCCGCAGCGAAGCTCTTCTACAACGACTTTCAAGAATGGAAGCCCAAGAAGCGGGATCTCATTTACAAACTTGCAAAAGGGCTCAAGGAAAAGGGGCTTATTGACGGCATCGGCCTTCAGGCTCACTTGGATATGACTACGCCAACTCCAAAGGAGCTTGACGATGCCATAGCACGATACGCGGAACTCGGACTGGAAATCCACGTCACCGAATTGGATGTCGAAATCAATCGCGATGGCCGCTTCACCGAATTCACGCCCAATCTTGCAAATGCGCAGGCTAAGCGCTATCGCGAAATCTTCGACGTGTATCGCAAGTACGCAGGCAAGATCACGGCCGTGATGACCTGGAATGTCACAGATAACTCCAGTTGGTTACGCCACCACCCGACCGAGCACCGCACATGGCCGCTATTATTTGATTCTGCAGGTGAGCCGAAACCTGCGTTTTGGGCAATCGCAAAGCCGCAGTGACTCTGCAAGCGCACATTGGATGACACCGAACTGACCAAGGTCAAGCTTCTGGTTGGAGGTGGGTGCTAGGATAAATCAACGCTCCAACGCAGCCCCCAATCGTCATTCCCAAGAGGTGAAATCATGAGAAAGAAAGTCGTTTCCGCAGCCGAGGCCATTGCCATTTTGCGCGACGGCGATACCCTGTGCTGCGCCGGTTTTGGCAGTAACGGCGTGCCGGTTGAACTGATCCTGGCGCTGGAAAAGCGTTTTCTTGAAACTGCCACGCCGCGCAACCTGACCCTGCTGTTTGGCGGCGGCCCTGGCGACGGCGCAACGGGTGGTGTGAACCACCTGGCGCATGAAGGCATGCTCAAGCGCGTCATCGGCGGCCACTATGGTTTGGTGCCGCAAATTGGCAAGCTGGCGATGGAGAGCAAGGTCGAGGCCTACAACCTGCCACTGGGTGTCATTTCCCACCTCTTCCGCGACATTGCCTGTGGACTGCCGGGCACCGCGTCCAAGGTCGGCCTGGGTACCTTTGTTGACCCGCGCCTGGAAGGCGGCAAGATCGGCACCAGAACCACCGAAGACCTAGTCAGCGTCATCAACCTGGGTGGCAAAGAGCTGCTGTACTACAAGACCATGCCGATCTCGGTAGCCTTTATTCGCGGCACCAGTGCGGATGCCGAAGGCAACATCACCATGGAGCGTGAAACCCTCACGCAAGACATGCTGGCCATTGCCACCGCCACCAAGAACAGTGGTGGCTTTGTCATTGCCCAGGTGGAGCGCATTGCCGAGCGTGGCTCGCTCAACCCACGCCGGGTCAAAGTCCCCGGCATTCTGGTGGACTGCGTCGTGGTGGCCGCAGCTGAGAACCATCAACAAAACCTCAACGGTGCGTACAACCCTGCCTTCTCGGCCGAAGTGCGGGTACCGCTGGATGCGATTGCGCCTATGGCGCTGGACGAGCGCAAGGTAATTGCCCGGCGCGCGGCGTTTGAATTGCTGCCCAACGCGGTCGTGAATCTGGGCATTGGGATGCCCGAGGGCGTGGCCGCAGTGGCCAATGAAGAGAAAATCCTGAAATACATGACGTTGACCGCCGAGCCTGGTGTCATTGGTGGCATGCCGGCCTCCGGTGTCAACTTTGGTGCCGCCACCAACCCGGACGCCGTGATCGACATGAACCAGCAGTTCGACTTTTACGATGGTGGTGGCCTCGACCTGGCCTGCCTGGGCCTTGCTGAATGCGACCCGGCTGGCAGCATCAACGTCAGCCGTTTTGGCCCCAAACTGGCCGGTGCCGGTGGCTTCATCAACATCACACAAAACAGCCGCACTGTGGTGTTTGTGGGCACCTTCACGGCCGGCGGCTTAAAAGTCAAAGTAGCCGACGGCAAGGTCAGCATCCTGCAAGAAGGACGCTCGCGCAAGTTCGTCAACAAGATCGAACAGGTTACGTTCAGCGGACCGTATGCATCGAGCACCGGGCAAAACGTGCTGTATGTGACCGAGCGCTGCGTGTTCAAGCTCTCACCCGGCGGGCTGGAACTGATCGAAGTGGCACCCGGCATCGACATCGAAAAAGACATTCTGGCGCAGATGGACTTCAAGCCCATCATCAACAACCCGCAACCCATGGACGCGCGCATCTTCCTGCCCGACGCCATGCAGCTCAACCACACCTTGCTGTCCATCAGCCTTGTGGACCGCATGCAATACGACGCCGCCAAGGGCACAGCGTATTACAACTTCCAGGGCCTGCGCGTGAAGAACCAGAAAGATGTGGAAGACATCCGCCATGCCACGGAACAACTGTGTGTGCCTATCGGCAAGAAGATTTTGGTGGTGGTGAACTATGACAACTTCCAGATCGACGAGGCGGTGGTGGACGACTACTCCGCCATGGTGAAAAACGTGACCGACAAGTTCTATACCGACGTGTCGCGATACACCACCAGCGCCTTCATGCGCCTCAAGTTGGGCGAGGCACTGGAGCGCCGGGGCCTGGCGGCGCACATTTACGAAACGCCGCAGGAAGCGATGGAGTCGGCCCGTCAGCCGGGGTGACAATTTACTACGTTTGTCAGTCCAGCGCATTCATTTTTGGCAGACAAGCGCAACGCTTTCAACCTGGCCGATCTGCTCATGATGCGCTCAGACCACTTCCAGGCGCAAAAAGGCGAGTTGATGACCGTTGCCCGCCAAAAGTACAAGGGCGCGTTGATTCGCAACATGGCTACACCGCTGACGAAGCCGCAAAGGGCTACACTGATTACCCCATTATGTAAGCCGCTTGTCGCTTCAACACCTCAAAGAATTTACCATGACCCAACTCAAACTCACCTACTTCGACTTTCACGGCGGCCGCGCCGAACCAGCGCGCCTGGCCATGGCCATTGGCGGCATTGCGTTTGAAGACCACCGTTTTGCCCACGCCGAGTTTGCCAATGTGCGCAAAACCACGCCGTTTGGCCAAGTCCCCACGCTGCAGGTCGACGGTGTGCAGATCACGCAATGCGACTCTATCCTACGCTATGCGGGCAAACTGGCTGGCCTGTACCCAACCGACCCTCTTCAGGCGCTGCTGTGTGACGAGGTGATGTACGTGGTGGAAGAAGCCGGCGTCAAAATCGGACCAACTTTTCGTATGTCTGGCGAAGAGCAAAAGGCCGCCCGCTTGGCTCTTGTCAACGGCTCAATGCCGGTCTACCTGGGCTGGCTGCAAAGCCAGTTGCTGGAGCACGGCGGCGAATACTTTGCCGACAACCGCCTCACCATCGCCGACCTGAAAGTTTTTGTGGATGTCCGCGGTCTGAATTCCGGTCGCCTGGACCATATCCCAACCGACCTCGTCGAAAAGGTAGCCCCCGCGCTCAACGCCCACATGCAACGCATTGCCAATACCCCAGCCGTAGCGGCTTATTACGCCAAGTTCAACGCCACGTGAAGTGTGACGTGCAAGACTAAGCCATGAAAAAACTCAACGTCACCATTAAACTCAATATGTCGGTCCCCGACGAGTGGGAGTTGGCTCGAACGTCGCAAGGCACACCGGTTCTGAAGCTGCCCAACGGGCAGTTTCTGGACATCGCCATCGAGCCGCTGTTTGCCGCCGACCCCGAAGAAACCTGGTCCAGCACCGAAGACGAAGACACCCTCAACGATATTCTCGACATGGTCGAATCTGAAGAAGTAGTCTACGAATTCGTCGTCCACTAGCCCCAAATCAACTCACACTAAAACCCATGTCCGAACTACAGAAAATACTCCAATGGCGCTATGCAACCAAAAAAATGAACCCCGCCAAAGCGGTGTCTCAGGAAAAGGTGGAACGCATTCTGGAGGCTGCGCGCCTGGCGCCCAGCTCCAGTGGCTTGCAGCCATTTGAGATTATTGTGGTGAGCAACAAGGCGGTGCGCGAGCAGATCAAGCCCAAGGCCTGGGGCCAGAGCCAGATCACCGACTGCTCGCACCTGCTGGTGTTTGCCGCGTGGGACACCTACACCGCCGATCGCATCAATGCGGCCTTTGACATGACCAACGCCCAGCGCGGCGGCACCACCGAAGCGGGAGAAAACTACCGTCAGATGCTGCTCAACAGCTACCCCGGGCGCGACGCGCAAACCAACTTCGAACACGCCGCCCGCCAGGCCTACCTTGGCCTGGGCGTAGCGCTGATTGCCGCTGCGTTTGAAGAGGTCGACAGCACCCCGATGGAAGGTTTCGACCCCAAGGCACTGGATGAAATTTTGGGACTGAACGCCCGCGGACTGCGCAGCGTGGCCATCATGCCGCTGGGCTACCGCGAAGAAAGCGGCGACTGGCTGGTCAATCTGAAGAAGGTCCGCCGTCCCCGTGAGCAGTTTGTGACGGACGTGGTGTAGACACCAATCCCAGCGCTTCAAACACGCGAATGGCGGCATACGCGTCGTTCGCCGCGTAGACCAGTTGGGCTTCAGTCAATCGCTCGTTGGCCCAGTTGCTGGTAGCGGCCTTCTTGGACTTGATAAAGCGCTTATTGAACAGCACGGCCACGGCCCCTTTCACGCCCATGTCTTTGCGATAGCCCTGCTCGCGAAACACGGTGTTGAGCTCCAATATGCCCGCAGGTTCCACACCGAGCTTGTGGATGATGCGCTTGCGGTCATCCCCCAGACCAAAACCTGCTTTATCAATACCGCCCAATGCCAGCAGTTCGGCCGCCACGGCGCGGCATTCAGGCTCATGCAGCTGAAACACCCAAGCCCTCTCGGGCGTGGAGAGTTGCAAAATGTGCGGCCCGTCAGACTGCTCCCCCACCCTAAACGTGGGTTTGGACTCAGTATCAAAGCCCCAGGCCCGAGCAGCCACCAGTTGGTCATAGGCATGGCTCGCCTGCGCCCCGGTGTTCACCAGGGTGATGCGGTCCAACCCCAAACGTTCAAACGGCGTGAGCAAGGCGATAGCGTCCTTATCAGGGGTCGGGTGTCGGGTGTGCATAGTGACTTACTGGCGGTAGTAGGCAGGCAGTCCCCGCAGGTACTTGGGCAGATTGGGATTGCGCATCAGGCGCGACATGAACTCCGGATCCTCGTTGGTGGTCAACGGGCTCAAGCGCGTCTTCTCAAACGGCAGTCCAAAGCGACAAGCCAGCAAGCGTTTGGCGTCCGCAGTCGACACCTTCGTGGCGTCAACCGACTCGTTGATGCTGCACTGGGCAAAGTCCTTGGCCACTTGCTCGGGTGTGAGCTTGGCCGCCAGTTGGGTGGCGTCAAACTTCAGGCCCTGCTGAATGCGGACTTTAGTTTCGGCCACGCTCATTGGCGCAAGCCCGGTGCCAGGGCAATTTGGCGTCATGGCTTTGGTGCGCTCACCGCGCCTGCCCTTGTTGAAGTTGGCGGTGGTTTCGATATCACTGGCGGTGCCGCGTGCCAGTGTCAGCAGGTCCGTGTCACCGTATAACGGCTCACCGCGCACAGCCACGAGCTGAATGTTGTCTTCAATCGCATTGATCAGATTGCGGTACGGGTCTTGATCGCGGTCATCCACCACCAGCACATCGCCCAGAAAACCTTCGGAAATCTGGCCGAGGCGCTGCCCCCAGCCCATGGCGTCAGCGGGTTTGCGTGTCACCATCTCGACCAGATCGCGATCTGTAAACAATCCCTTGAGTGCGTGCTTGTTCACCAGGTCTGCCACCTTGAGCTCGCCCAGACTGGACTTACTGCCCGATGGCGCCCAATCTGGCGCCAGGCTGATGGACAAGCCCGCCCGTTTGGCGACCTCCACGTTGGCGGTCTTGCCGTAAAGCATGAAGTTCGACAGCGGCGACCACACCAGCTTGGCGCCCGCACCAGCCATCTCCAGCAACTGCGGTGGGGTCAGGCCGACACCGTGAATCGCGATCAATTCTGGCCCCAACAAGTTGCTGTCCTTGATTGCAAAAAACTCAGATGCCATGCGCGTCGATGGGCCTTCGGCCAGGTGCACCACCAGCGGGCCCTTGCTTCGCTCTAACTGCATAGCCGTCCACTCTTTGGCGCTACGGCCAATGTCCACACGGCTACTGGCCAAGCGCGACTCCACCGGCGAGTTCTCAACATTGCGCACCAGGCACTCTTCTTTTGAATACGCCAGGTTGGTTCGCCCACCCTGTAGGCTGGTGGTACCACCGGCGAGTGCCTTGTATTCACCGTACCGGCCGATCTCCATGCCCAGATCCAGATAGTGCGGTCGCGTCAACACCTCTTGCGGGTAGGTGATGCGTTTGTTGTACACATCGTCATACCATCGCCACTCATAGCGGTCGCGGTATTTACGGTTGATCGGCATCAGCGGGTAGATGGCGTATTCGGGGTGGTTGTGCAGGTCGATGATGCCGGGGTAGATAGCGCCCCTGCTGTCCACCACAGGCGCGTCTTTGGCACCCTCTGGCAGCGTCTCTCCTGCGCGGGCAATGGCTTTGATCTTGCCGCCCGACAGCCATACACGGGCATTGGGCACCACATCACCCGCGTCGTTCATGGTGACCACTTTGCCTACCAGCACCACACCGATTTCCGCATTCCAGGGGGTTTGCGCGCTGACGGCCCCCGCCCAGGCCGCAACCGCCATGAAGCGAATGAGTGGCCGCAAAAACGGGGAAATGCGTTGCATGGTGTCTTTCGCTGAGTGAAAGGGGCAAATGATCAGGGCCATCATAACGACAACAATCTGCCGGATTGGCTGAGGCGTCACGTTGGCTTGGCGCTCACGCCTTCATGCGGTTGCGTAATCGCCGCACCTTGGCGATCAGCCAAGCCAACCACGCCACCCGATCAAACCAGCGCAAGCTGTGAACGTCTGTTTTAGACGCTCGCTGGAACCCCACCGCGGGGTTGCACAGCCAGGTGACGACCTCGGGGTGCGATTGCCTGAACCAGCAGTAAGCGCCATCAATGTGCATGGGGCCACCTTGTGGATCGCCGGGAAGCCGAGTAAGCATGGCTTCAAGATAGGCAACCAGTGCAGGGATGTGCTGACCGCTGATCGCCAAAAAGGCAGTGGTGCCAATCAACAATTTGGAAGTGGCCTGCACGCATGGCAAGGCGGAATGCTCAAGCGGCTCACTAACGAAATAGCTTCCGTACAGAATTCCCCAAGGTTCACTCTTCAGGAAGCGGGCAATGGTGTCAAATTTCTCGCTGAATCGCTCACAAAAATTCAAATCGTCTTCAAGAATAACCACCGATCCGACGCCCTGATCTCGCGCTTGGCGCAACACCGTCAAATGGCTCATGAAACACCCGTGCGCGCCCACGCTTTCAAAACCGGCAGCGTGCTGCGGTTTTGTGGCCTGAAAGAGTTGTACATTGGGCGAATCAAAACCCAGGCCAATGTCACGCAGTTGTTCACCCATTTCGGCCCGTCGATCAACTCTCGTTTCCAAGTTAATCACCATCACCCGACCAAAGAAAGTATTGAGGGTTAAATTCATCTCAGTTCGACTGACTCACTCCGACTCGCGTTTGGTACGCACCCACCCGGAGCGCTTCTTCAGGAAATAAGCTACATAGACGGGTAGCTTCCACAATGCGTACAGCGGGGTTGTCATCAGTTCCCGCGCGCTCAACAAATGACGCCCAAAGCCCCACCAGGTCAGACCAATGGCAAGGCAAAAGCCAAGTACCGAAACGCTAAGCAGCGCGGCGGCAAGCAACCAGATCGGCCAAAACACAGCAGCCAGCACAACCATGAACTCTGCAACAGCCAGCAGCAGGAAATAGAAGGCAACAGGCGGAATCAACAAGTCCAGCGCCATCACAATCAACGCCGGCTTGCCGGACTTGAAAGCCTCAGCCAGCAAGCCTGGCAGTTCCTCAATCAGAGTAGCCAGGTGGCCGTGCTCCCAGCGGGACTTTTGCACCTTGGCAACGCCGGTGTCTTGTGGGAAAGCACTGCTGACCCGAACCTGTGGCAAAAACTGGGGCGCATAACCTGCCACCGCCAGATCCACGCCCAGCTTCAT
>CANNRR010000129.1 GCA_947508055.1 Burkholderiales bacterium | reverse complement strand
TGTTTGGCACGGCCAATTTCGAGCAGCGCTTTGACCCCACCGGGGTACGCGACCAGGTAGAGCAGGGCAGGGACTACGGCCGCGGATTCTGGAGCCAGCAGTGGCAGGGGCTGAAACGACTGGCCGGGCGCGCCTGACCCCGGACTTCAAGCACTATCGGCCTGCAGCCCTCGTGGAATGTGCGTAGGATGCTATTAATTCAGGAGTTAGCACCGCGAGCGAACGTTGCTCTTTCGCACATCGGTGAGCATTTCGATACCTGCCGTGCGTTGGTTAGCGTGTCATTGTTATACTGAAGTAAAACTATCGGAGTTATTTATGCTACACGCTTCACTGCGCCGCTCGGGTGGTTCGTACATCATGACAGTGCCTTTGTCTTACGTCGAGCAGAACCATTTGGCCGCTGGTGCGCGGTTGGCGCTGGAAATTGTTGGCGACGAACTCAAGATTAAGCCACAGCGGCCACGCCGCAGCTTGACCGATTTGCTGGCGGCCACGCCCGAGGGCTTGTGCCGCGCTGAGGGTTGGGATGAGTTGGGCAGCGCTGGAGCCGAACTGTGACGCCTGAGCGTGGCGACATTCTTCACTTGGCATTTGACCCCGCCAGCGGACGGGAAATGAAGGGCAATCATTTCTGCCTGGTTGTCTCGCCACGCGCTTTCAATGCCCGCTTCAAGCTGGCTATGGTCTGCCCGATCTCTGGTGGAGCCGCAGAGGCTGCACGCAGCGCCGGTTTTCTGGTGTCGCTGATGGGGCAGGGGCTGCGCACGGATGGGCAGATTCACGCCCATCAAATCAAGTCACTGGACTGGGCTTCGCGTCAGGCCACGCTGGTGGAGCGGGTGCCCGATCAACTGGTGCAGGAAGTGCTGGAGTGCCTGCGCAGCGTGCTGGAGTGAGTGCGGGTAGCCGCCTTTCTACCGGGTCGCGTTATGCTTGACGCATGAACCTGCTTTTTGATTCGTTCTGGCGTGCGGTGGCCTATTGCCTGCGCCCGCGTGTGATGTTGATGTCCGTGTTGCCGCTGGTGCTGGTCATTGCGCTCACGCTGGGACTGGGCTATCTCTATTGGGAGGCCGCACTTGACCAGGTTCGACTGTTGTTGGAGTCATCCGCCTTCGTCAACAACGGCTGGGCTTGGCTGGACAGCATGGGTCTGGGGCGCATCAAAATCTATCTTGCCCCCCTGATCGTCATATTTGGTGTCACGCCGGTCATCGTGGTCGTGTCGTTGCTGGTCGTGGCCTTGATGATGACGCCGTTTCTGGTGCGCCTGGTGGCACTGCGCCGATTTCCCGCGCTGGAGGAGCGCAAAGGCGCCTCATTTCTGCACGGCCTGTTGTGGTCATTGGGCTCTACCGTGGCGGCATTGGTGGCCATGGTGTTGTCAATTCCCCTGTGGTTTGTGCCACCACTGGTTCTGATACTTCCACCGCTGATCTGGGGCTGGCTGACCTACCGGGTCATGGCATTTGACGCGCTGGCCCTGCACGCCGACGCTGAAGAACGCCACACGCTGTTCCGACGCCATCGCATGCAGCTGTTGGGCATAGGTGTTATGGCGGGGTATCTGGGTGCAGCACCGAGCCTGGTGTGGGCCTCAGGCGTCATTTTTGCAGCCGCCTTCGTCATTCTGGTGCCGCTGGCCATCTGGATTTACACGCTGATTTTTGCATTTTCGTCGCTCTGGTTTACCCACTATTGCCTGGCTGCATTGCAGGCATTGCGGCATGAACGGGCTGCGGTTGAAGTGGTGGTCGAACCGCAACCCAGCGCCATGCTGACAGTGCCTGCCGCCACACCCCTGATCGCATCGGAGTAAATCGTGAACTTTGGCGTCATCATCATTGGCGATGAAATTTTGTCGGGCAAGCGGTCTGACAAACACCTGTCCAAGGCCATCGAGTTGTTGTCTGCACGCGGATTGCAGCTCATCTATGCAGACTATGTTGGTGACGAGCCGCAGCGCATCACATCAACTTTGAAGCGAGCCTTCGCGTCGGGTGACGTGGTGTTTTCCTTTGGTGGCATTGGCGCTACACCCGACGACCACACGCGACAGTGTGCAGCGCGTGCATTGGAGCGCGAATTGGTGCTGCACCCCCAAGCCGAAGCGCTGATTCTGGAGCGCATGCAGGACTTGGCGCTGGAACAGGGTCTTGTCTACGCACCTGACCGCAGCGACAACGTGCACCGACTCAACATGGGCGTCTTCCCCGAAGGCGCCCAAATCATCCCCAACCCGTTCAACAAGATTCCCGGTTTCTATTGTTCCGGCGTAAGCGGCCCACACGCAGTGGGGGAGCGTGGGGGCATAGACACGAGCGCCGCCGGGCCGCCCCAAGGCGCGAGGGCCCCCTCGGGGGGCAGCGACCCACACGCAGTGGGGGAGCGTGGGGGCGGCATATTCTTCTTGCCAGGCTTTCCTGTCATGGCACATCCGATGATGGCGTGGGTACTTGATACCTATTTTTCTGACCTGTTTGTTCGCGGTGCCTGGTCCGAGCAGTCCATCATCGTATTTGCTGCCATGGAGTCCACTCTGACACCCTTGATGCAGGCCGTTGAGCGCGACCACGCCGTAAAGGTGTTCAGCCTGCCCAGCGTGGACCATCCGGAGTACGGCAAGCACATCGAACTGGGTGTCAAAGGCGTGCCACAAGCAGTTGCACCTGCTTATGCCGCGTTGCTTGCTGGTTTGCGGGATTTTCCAGTCAAGCTGGGCCCCGAGTTGGTGCGAACCTAGATTCGCACACAATTGGTGCAGTTTGCTGGTGTTCCATTTTGGTGCATTTGGGACTTGCCGTGCGCCACAAACGGATTTCCAGCAGCAGCCTTGATCCAGTGCAACGAAAAACGGTCCATTCTCAGGGCAAAATAGAGCGCTTTACCAAATTGGTATCCGGATCAGTTGTTGGCATAAAAGCTGCATTGTGGATAGAGCAAGTTTTTTACAACAGCGCGCATTTTTTAGTAACAGGAGTATTTGATGGCCAAGACCGTCGCAGACGTGATGAAGATGGTGAAAGAGAATGAAGTCAAGTTTGTTGACTTCCGTTTCACTGATACCCGCGGCAAACAACAGCACACCACGGTGCCTGTGTCGCACTTTGACGAAGACAAGTTCACATCGGGCCACGCTTTTGACGGATCGTCCATCGCGGGTTGGAAGGGTATTGAAGCCTCCGACATGTTGCTGATGCCGGACCCCAACACCGCTAACATCGACCCCTTCTTTGAAGAAACCACCATCATCATGAACTGTGATGTGGTCGAGCCCAGCGACGGCAAGTCCTACGACCGTGACCCCCGCTCCATTGCCAAACGCGCCGAAGCCTACCTCAAGGCATCTGGCATTGGGGACGCGGCTTACTTCGGCCCGGAGCCAGAATTCTTCATTTTCGACGGCGTGCGCTGGAGCACCGAGCCTAACAACACGTTTTACGAAATCGAAGAGTACGAAGCGCCCTGGAATAGTGGCGCCAAGCTCGAAGGTGGCAACCGCGGACACCGTCCTACTGTCAAGGGCGGCTACTTCCCTGTGCCACCGGTCGACAGCACGCAAGACATGCGCGCCGAAATGTCTCTGATTCTTGAATCGCTGGGCATCCCGGTTGAAGTGTTCCACCACGAAGTGGCGGGCGCTGGCCAGAACGAAATCGGCACCCGCTTCAGCACCCTGGTTGAGCGCGCTGACTGGACCATGCTGCAAAAGTATGTCATCCACAACGTGGCCAATGCCTATGGAAAGACCGCCACTTTCATGCCCAAGCCCTACCATGGCGACAACGGCTCCGGCATGCACGTGCACCAGTCGGTCTGGAAAGACGGCAAGAACCTGTTTGCCGGTGACGGCTATGCAGGCCTGTCGGACTTCGCGCTGTACTACATTGGCGGCATCATCAAGCACGCCCGTGCCCTGAATGCCATCACCAACCCCGGCACCAACAGTTACAAGCGCCTGGTGCCTCACTTCGAAGCGCCGGTGAAACTGGCTTACTCGGCCAAGAACCGTTCTGCCTCGATCCGAATTCCATTCGTGGCAAACCCCAAAGGCCGTCGCGTGGAGGCACGTTTCCCCGATCCGCTGATGAACCCATACCTGGGCTTTGCCGCCTTGTTGATGGCTGGTTTGGACGGCGTGGAAAACAAGATCCATCCCGGCGAAGCAGCCACCAAGGACCTCTACCATCTGCCCCCAGAGGAAGATGCAAAGGTGCCAACCGTGTGCCACAGCCTGGACCAGGCGCTGGAACACCTGGACAAGGACCGTGCGTTCCTGACCAAGGGTGGCGTCTTCACCGACTCCATGCTGGACGCATACATTGAGCTCAAGATGGCCGAAGTCACGCGTTATCGGATGTCGGTGCACCCTGTCGAATTCGACATGTACTTCTCGCTGTAAGCCTGTTCGAGCCAATAAAAATGGACGGCACGAGCCGTCCATTTTTTTGAAATCTATTGGTGTTACACCAATCTAACGCCGATATCGATGTGTAGGGATTTTGATTTTGATGTTTTTTGAAGCATACTGGCCAGCCAGCCCTGCACATCGATGCGTGGACACAGTATGAAAATAGTTTTTTTGATTCCTTTAGCCGTCTTGTCATTGGTGAGTACCGCCGGGGCACAAGACCGCATCTACCGGTGCGGCAACGAATACACCAATACGGTTACCGAATCACAGGCAAAAAGCTGCAAACTGATATCGGGCGGTAATGTCACGGTCGTGCAGGCTCAAAAACCCAACCCGAACCGCGCTGCGTCGGCGACTCAGGCAGGTCAGCGCGTAGATGCAGGTGCTCAGCGGGCCAAGGATTCCGATTCCCGCATGATTCTGGAGTCCGAACTGAAGAAGGCTGAGATTCGGCAGCAGGAGTTGCTCAAGGAATACAACAACGGCGAGCCGGAAAAGCTGGGTCCCGAAACCCGCAATCACCAGAAGTACCTGGACCGTGTGGCCGAGCTCAAGGCCAGCATCAGTCGTAACGAGGGCGACATTGACGGTATTCGCCGCGAGTTGAGCCGCGTGCCATCCGTGCCTGCAGCCGCTTCTTCGCCTTCTGTTCCTTCATCGAAGTAAGCGTCTTGGACGCCCCAGCCCAGTTCCAGTCATTTGACCTGCTGGCCACTTTGGTGGCTGTTGTCCAGAATGATGCCGTTGTGGCCTTCGCCAACTCGGCGCTGGAAGACGCGATGGGAATCTCGCGGCGTACTATTGTCGGCTCGTGCCTTGCCGACGCCTTTACCGAACCCGCTTTGCTCCAGAACGCCTTGAACGGTGTGCGGGATAACGCCTACGCCGTACTGCGCTACGACGCTTTTCTCAAACGTTTAGGTGCCGAGCCAATGCCCGTGCACGTCATCATCAGCTGGACCGAACCTGAAATTGAGATCGTGGTCGAAATGGTGCCGCTGGAGCAGCAAACCCGACAGGAACGTGAAGAACGACTGGCCGAACAGGCGCAGACGAACAAGGAACTGATCCGCAATCTTGCGCACGAGATAAAGAACCCGCTGGGCGGTATTCGCGGCGCGGCACAGTTGCTCGAGATGGAAATTGAGTCTGAGGAGCTGACCGAATACACCCAGGTCATCATCCGCGAGGCCGACCGTCTGCAAAGTCTGGTTGACCGCCTGCTGGCACCGCATCGAAGGCCGCACATGGTGAGCGATGTCAACATCCATGAGGTATGTGAACGGGTTCGATCGTTGATACTGGCGGAGTTTCCGAAGGGCATTAATGTGGTGCGTGACTACGACACCTCGATCCCCGAGTTCCGTGGGGACCCTGAGCAGCTCATTCAAACCGTGCTGAACATTGCACACAACGCCTGTCAGGCACTGGCCGAACGCATGGCGACTGGAGATGCAAGCCTGACCTTTCGCACCCGCGTGCTGCGCCAGACCACTTTCGGCAAAAAGCGCTATCGGTTGGCATTGGAATTGCATGTCATTGACAACGGACCTGGTGTGCCAGATTCGATCAAGGACCGCATTTTCTATCCGCTGGTGTCGGGTAGGGAAGGCGGCTCCGGCCTGGGACTGACATTGGCACAAACCTTTGTTCAGCAGCACCATGGCCTGATCGAGGTTGATAGCGTGCCAGGCCGTACGGATTTCAAGATCTTGATTCCGTTGCCCTGACAAATTGACCCGGGAGACACGCTGATATGAAGCCGATTTGGATAGTAGATGACGACCAGTCGATACGCTTCGTACTGGAGAAGGCGCTGTTGCGCGAGCACCTGCCCACACGCAGCTTCTCTAACCCTCGCGATGTGCTGGACGCGCTCAACACGGCGGGTGACGACGAAGGGCCGCAGATTCTGGTGAGCGACATCCGCATGCCCGGCGGTTCGGGCCTGGACTTGCTGGAGAAGGTTAAAGCCAAGCACCCTGGTTTGCCGGTCATCATCATGACGGCGTTCTCCGACCTTGACAGTGCGGTAAGCGCTTTCCAGGGCGGCGCGTTTGAGTATTTGCCGAAGCCGTTTGATTTGCCCAAAGCCGTGGAGCTGATTCGCCGTGCGGTGGAAGAAAGTCTGCGAGAGGAAGTGGCGGAGGAGCGCATGGCTGATGCACCCGAGATGCTGGGCCAGGCCCCCGCCATGCAGGACGTTTTTCGAGCCATTGGCCGCCTGAGTCAGAGCAATGTGACTGTCATGATCACGGGCGAGTCCGGCTCGGGCAAAGAGCTGGTGGCTCGCGCGCTGCACAAGCATTCTCCCCGTGCCAATGGCCCATTTGTTGCCATCAACACGGCGGCCATTCCTAAAGATCTGCTGGAGAGCGAACTCTTTGGCCATGAGCGCGGTGCCTTTACCGGTGCACAAACGATGCGCCGTGGCCGCTTTGAGCAGGCCGACGGCGGCACGCTGTTTCTGGACGAAATTGGGGACATGCCGTTTGAGCTGCAAACCCGCTTGCTGCGGGTTCTCAGCGATGGGCATTTTTATCGTGTCGGCGGGCACAGTGCGGTCAAGACCAATGTGCGGGTGATTGCCGCGACCCACCAGGATCTGGAACAACGCGTCAAGGACGGCGTGTTCCGTGAGGACTTGTTCCACCGCCTGAATGTGATCCGCCTGCGATTGCCAGCCTTGCGTGAGCGCAAGGAAGATATTTCCATGCTGACCCGGCACTTTTTGCAGCAAAGCGCACAGCAGCTGGGAGTGGACCCCAAGCGCATATCCGATGCAGCGCTGGGCTGGCTGGAGGTGTTCAACTTCCCGGGCAATGTGCGCCAGCTCGAGAACATCTGCCACTGGCTTACCGTCATGGCCCCAGCCCAGGTGGTGGAACCCAAAGACCTGCCACCTGAAGTGGGCGCAACCGTAGCCATGAGCAACTCCGACGCGGTGCCGCCAGTCGCTGGCTCGGAGGCGTGGGTTGCAACCGCTGATGTTGTGGTCGCGCTGGGCCATCCCTTGCAGCCGCAACCGTCCGTGCCGGTGATTGCATCCGCTTTGCCCTTGTCCCTCAGCCCCCTCGCGGGTTGGGAGCTTGGGCTCGAAGCCGAGGCCGTTGCCATGCTGACCGCTGGTCGAACTGACGTGTGGGACGCCTTAACCCACCGTTTCGAGTCGAGGTTGATTCTGGCCGCGTTGTCCAGCACCAAGGGGCGGCGCATCGAGGCCGCCCAAAAGCTGGGTATCGGCCGCAACACCATCACGCGCAAGATTCAGGAGCTGGGTTTGGAGTAATTTCGGCTCTAACTCCCATTGATGTTGTGCGAGCCGCTATTCAAAAGATAGTGAAGCGCCGGCGCGGCGCTGGTGTGCGTATCAGCATTTCTAATGACTTTGTTGTTCGATTCATATAACTACTATTTATGGGGATATTGCGGACAATAGTGACGTCAACAGTTGAGGGCAGAGCAAAAGGTCTGTCCCCCAAAACACTCGAATCAACTACAGGAGATCGTCATGCGCATCGGAGTCCCCAAAGAAATCAAGAACAGCGAGTTTCGTGTCGGCCTTACCCCGGCCAGCGTTCGTGAACTGGTGGCCAATGGCCACACCGTCATGGTGCAGAACAACGCAGGTACTGCGATTGGCCTGGACGACGACCAATACCAGGCTGCTGGTGCCGAGATGGTGAGCGCTGCCGCCGACATCTTTGCTGGCGCCGACATGATCGTCAAAGTCAAGGAACCTCAGCCCGCCGAATGCTCCATGCTGCGCCCGGGCCAAATTTTGTACACCTACCTGCACCTTGCGCCCGATCCTGAACAGACCGCAGCCCTGGTCAAGTCTGGTGCGGTCTGCATTGCGTATGAAACCATCACCGGTGCCGGTGGCGGCTTGCCCCTGCTGGCCCCCATGAGTGAAGTGGCCGGCCGCATGGCTATTCAGGCCGGTGCAACACACCTGGAAAAAGAACACGGCGGGCGTGGCCTGCTGCTGGGCGGTGTGCCCGGCGTGGCACCTGCCCACGTTGTCATCATTGGCGCCGGTGTGGTCGGCACGAATGCGATGCAAATGGCCGTGGGCCTGGGCGCACGCGTTACCGTGATCGACAAGAGCGTGGACCGTCTGCGACAGTTGGATCTGGTGTTTGGTAACCGCATCAGCACCGTCTATTCCACTGCCTCCAGTATCGAAGAAGCCGTGCTGGATGCAGACCTGGTCATCGGTGGCGTACTGGTTCCCGGTGCTGCTGCACCCAAGCTGGTGACCCGCGACCACATTGCCCGCATGAAGAAGGGCGCGGTCATTGTGGACGTGGCGATCGATCAGGGCGGTTGCTTCGAGACCTCACACGCGACCACCCACGCCGAGCCCACTTATTTGGTCGATGGTGTGGTGCACTACTGCGTGGCCAACATGCCGGGCGCCGTTGCCCGCACCTCGACCTTTGCTCTGAACAACGCCACTATTGGCCACGCCGTAGCGCTGGCCAACAAGGGCTGGAAGTCTGCATTGCGTGAGAATGTGCACCTGCGCAATGGTCTCAATGTCTGCGAAGGCAAGGTTACGTATGAGGCAGTGGCGCGTGACCTCGGCCTGGCCTACGTCAGCGCCGAAAGCCTGCTGGCTTAAGCCGCCAGCGTCAGCACCACCGGCGCATGGTCGCTGGGGCGCTCGTTCTTGCGCGGCAACTTGTCTACCACGCAGGCTTGCGCCAGTGGCTTTAGTGCGCTGCTGATCAGGATATGGTCAATGCGCAGGCCCCGGTTGCGCTTGAAGCCAAACTCACGGTAATCCCACCACGAGAAGCTCTTGGGCGGTTGTGGGAACAGGCGAAAGCTGTCGTGCAGGCCGAGCGCAATCAGCGCGCGCAGGTGGTAGCGCTCTTCTTCGGTGCAGTGAATAGTGTCTTGCAGGCCTACCGGGTCCCACATGTCTAGTTCATCAAATGTGATGTTGTAGTCACCCATGAGCACCAGTTTGGGGTGTTCCACCAGCTCCGCCTTAACCCACTGCCGCAGGCCCTTGAGCCACTCCATCTTGTACTCAAACTTGTCACTGCCCGGTTCCTGGCCGTTGGGGAAATAGGCGCCAATGACGCGCACCCCCGCCACCGTGCCCGCAATCACGCGGGCCATATCGTCGTCAAAGCCGGGAATATTTTTTACGACGTCAGTGGCGGGCGTGCGCGAAAGCAGGGCCACGCCGTTGTAGGTTTTCTGGCCAAACCACTGGGCGCTGTAGCCGGCCGCCGCGAAGGCATCGACCGGAAACTTGTCGTCCGTCATCTTCAGCTCTTGCAGGGCCAGCACATCAATCGGAACGTCAGCCGCGCTTTGTGCTGCCAGCCAACCCAGTACCTGGGGCAGCCGCACTGAAAGGGAGTTAATGTTCCAGGTGGCAAGCCGCATGGTCAAATATGCAGCGCGGCCATGACACCAACGGCCAGGCCCACCGCGCCGGCGCCAAACATGGCGTATTCCAGCCACTTCTTCTTGGTCAGCAGAGCAATGGCGGCCAGTGCGATGCAGACCTGCAGCACGGTGGTGGACTGCGCCCAGCGGTGGTGCTGGTGCATTTGTTCATCGCTTTTGTGGTCCCACTCGGTGGCCTCGGCCTCAAGCTTGTCGGCGCCCACCTTGATGTC
>CANNRR010000128.1 GCA_947508055.1 Burkholderiales bacterium | reverse complement strand
CTGTCGCCCTACTTCATCAACAACCCGGAAAAGCAAGCCGCTTTGCTGGAGAACCCGTTTGTTCTGTTGTTCGACAAGAAGATCAGCAACATCCGTGACCTGCTGCCTACGCTGGAGCAAGTTGCCAAGGCTGGCCGTCCTCTGTTGATCATTGCTGAAGATGTCGATGGCGAAGCCCTCGCAACTTTGGTGGTCAACACACTGCGCGGCATCCTGAAGGTTGTGGCTGTCAAGGCTCCTGGCTTTGGTGACCGTCGCAAGGCCATGCTGGAAGACATCGCCATCCTGACCGGCGGCAAGGTGATTGCTGAAGAAATCGGCCTGTCGCTGGAAAAAGTGACGCTGGCCGACCTGGGCACCGCCAAGCGCATCGAAGTCAGCAAGGAAAACACCATCATCATCGACGGTGCTGGTGCTGCTGCCGACATCGAAGCCCGCGTCAAACAAGTACGCGTGCAAATCGAAGAAGCCACAAGCGACTACGACCGCGAAAAATTGCAAGAGCGCGTGGCCAAGCTGGCTGGCGGTGTTGCCGTGATCAAGGTTGGCGCTGCCACCGAAGTCGAAATGAAAGAAAAGAAAGCCCGCGTTGAAGACGCACTGCACGCAACCCGCGCAGCTGTGGAAGAAGGCATTGTGGCTGGTGGCGGCGTGGCACTGCTGCGCGCCAAGCAAACGGCTGGTGTGGTCAAGGGTTCCAACTCTGACCAGGACCACGGCATTGCTTTGGTGATGAAAGCGATTGAAGCGCCCCTGCGCGAGATCGTGTACAACGCCGGTGGCGAAGCGTCAGTGGTGGTGAATGCAGTGTTGGCCGGCAAGGGCAACTACGGCTTCAACGCAGCCAACGACACCTACGGCGACATGATCGAAATGGGTATCCTGGACCCAACCAAGGTGACACGTACTGCATTGCAGAACGCTGCATCCGTGGCTTCCCTGATGCTGACCACCGAGTGCATGGTGGCCGAGTCTCCAAAGTCTGACGCCGGCGGCGGCATGGGCGGTGGCGACATGGGTGGCATGGGCGGGATGGGTGGCATGGGCGGCATGGGCATGTAATCTCGACGGCTACTGCGCAGGCGTCATGCGGCGTTGCGCGGTGCTCGCAATCCTCACGTACAGGAAGTACGTTCCGGTTGCTGTGCGCCGCGCGCCTTGCCTGACACCTGCTCGCTACGCCGCTTTGGGTTCGCTCACTCGTGCAAAAAACCCGCTTGGTGCGAACCTTGCGGGTTTTTTGTTATTGGATTTAGCGCAAATTGCCCAATGCGTATTCGGCTGAACGCAACTCGTCGCGCTTGCGGCGTAGCTGGCGGTCGGTATCACTGAGTTCGCCCCGAATGTGGCGTCTCTCGTCGTCGATTGACTGGCGAACTTTCTTGCGTTGCTCATCCGAGCTTGCCTCTTTCAACCTCTTTTCCTCACTGTGGTTAACCTCGCGCAACTGTCTCTCCAGGCTTACGGTGCGCTCGTCCAGATTTCTCACATCGTTACGCAAATCGTGAACCGAACGAGCCACCTGAAACCTCTGCTGAAACAGCTGATCAATCTCGGGTGGGCAAACACCGGCATAGGACCCGCCAGCCAACCCCAACGGCACCGCATTCTCCAGCCGACAGTAGCTGCGCAAACCCAGATTGCGCCCGAGCGTGTAGGCCTGTGTATTGACGGCAACGCCCACCTTGGCGCAATCTTCGGCACGGTCGTGGAGTTGCGACAGAGTCTTGCCATTAAGTCCATCGCGTTGCCCGACCTCGCGCCAGTCCGCCACCTTGCATTCCTCGGGTGACATGGTCGCGCAGGAAACCAGAAGCAAACTGAAAGCCACTACCAAAGCTACCCTGATGGTGTTCACGATCATGATCATTCCCTGTTATGCAATGTGTCGCCCATGATAGCCAAAGACTCCAGTCGGGTTCGCAATTGCTGGGCAGATTCAAAATGAATGCCCTGCCAGCCGAGCACAATTGCGGCCTGCACATTGGCCTTCAGGTCGTCAATGAACACAGTACGCGCCGGGTTTAATAGGTAGCGGGATTGCAATAACTGATAGACCGCCAGATCGGGCTTGGTGATCCGCACATCGCCTGAAAAGATGCCACCGTCAAACCATTGCAGGAAAGCGTGGCGTTGCTCCAATTCACGTGCATAGGGCGCCGGCATATTGGACAGGTAGTACAGGCGCAATGCGGGTTGCTGGCTACGCAGGCGGTGCAGTTGCTCCAACAGGTCGCACGTGGCTGCAATGGGTGCCAGGTGGTCGATGATGCGGACCACCAGTTCGCGCAAAACGGTGGTATCAAGCCCCAGGCGCTTGGCGGTCAGCGTCACCACCTCGTCCATGGTCAGCGCACCCCGATCAAAGCTGTGCCAATCTGCATGACCGAATACAGCGTGGGCCAGACTCTCTGCTGCCGTTGCCTCACCCGCCTGCTGCGGGAAACTGGCAGCCAACAACTCCGCTGGTTTCCAGTTAAATAGCACCGCGCCAAAGTCAAAAACGACGTTCATGCACGTCCTGCCACGGGTCTTGCGTCGTGCCGCTGGCGCGCAACCGCTCAATCATGAACGCAGCCGCGCCAACAGCCCCGCCGTAGACCCATCCAGCCCCTTTGCATCTCCACTGGCAAGACGGGTTTGCACATTCTTGGCCAGCACTTTGCCCAGTTCCACACCCCATTGATCAAAACTGTTGATGCCCCAAACGGAACCGCTGACAAACACGCGGTGCTCCTGCAAGGCAATCAACGCGCCCAGACTCTCGGGCGACAGCTCGTCCAGCAACAGAAACGTGCTAGGCCTGTTTCCGGGAAAGTTGCGGTGACCTCCATCATCGACCTGACCGACCATCAGCGCCTGCGCCTGCGCCAGCACATTGGCCAGCAGCAGCGTTTGGTGCCCCTCCAGCGCATGCCGAGCCTTTTTCACGGCGACAAACTCGACCGGAACCACGTCAGCACCCTGATGCAGCATTTGAAAAAATGCATGCTGACCATTGGTACCCGGCTCACCCCACAACACGGGTGAGGTCGCGTAAGGCAGTGCGTTGCCACTGGCATCCACCTGCTTGCCATTGCTCTCCATTTCCAACTGCTGCAAATAGGCAGGCCAGCGCTTCATGGCGCTGTGGTACGGCGCAATGCTGCGACTCGGAAAGCGATGAAAGTTGCGGTACCAGACATCGAGCAAGCCCAGGCGCACGGGCAAATTGGTTTCCAGCGGTGTCGTGCGGAAATGTTCGTCCATGGCATGCGCGCCAGCCAAAAAGTCCCGAAAGCCCGGCGCACCAATGGCAATGGCCAGCGGCAAGCCAATGGCCGACCATACCGAGTAACGGCCGCCCACCCAGTCCCAAAAACCAAAGGTAGTGCTGATGCCAAATGCATTGGCTGCCGCCACATTAGTCGTCAGCGCTACAAAGTGCCGCGCCGTGTCGGTTCGGCCCTGCCCGGCAAACCACGCCTTGGCTGAGTGCGCGTTGGTCATGGTCTCGATGGTGGTGAAGGTCTTGCTGGCAATCAGAAACAGCGTGCTTTCGGGTCTGAGCCGCCGCAAGGTGGCGTCCAGCTCATGGCCATCCACGTTCGACACAAAATGGAATCTCTTGCCCGTTGTGGAAAATGCATCCAGCGCCAGCACGGTCATCTGCGGTCCCAGGTCCGAGCCACCAATGCCAATATTCACCACGTCGGTAATGGACTCATCATCGCGAACCGTTTGCGCGTAAGCCAGCATGGCACCCATCGTGGAGTGCACCACCGACAACTCATGTGCTACGTTTTTAGTAGCTTCCTGCGCAGCATTCTCAGGGGTTTGCGGCGGATATCGCAACAACCAGTGCATCACGGCCCGCTGTTCAGTGGTGTTGATTGCCTCCCCGGAAAACATGGCATCGCGGTGTTCCTGAACGCCGCACTGGCGGGCCAGGTCCAGCAGCAGAACCTCGGTCTCAACGTCCAGCAGGTTTTTGGACAGGTCTGCGAACACATGGGGTGCGCCCTGGCTGAACCGCTCGAAGCGGCCGGGGTCGATGGCAAAGGCCGTGCGCAGGTCAAAGCGGTTGGTACCGGCGTCAAAGGCAACTTTCAATGCTGCCCAGGCGGGGGTTAGGTCACAGCGGATATGTGTCATGTCATGCTGGTCACCGATGAGTTGGTGGCGAATGGTTTGAATTATCAATGAAACAAAATTGGATAGCAGCAGCAAACGCTATGCGTAAGTGCACGATGAATCGCATGGCACCGCTCAGGATGTCGGCGTGGTATCTGCGATGCGTTCTACAACCATCTGCTTTGCTGCCAAGCAAAACGAGCGAGCTGATGTCAAATCTGCTTCCTCGGGAAAATCGACCTCTTCCTCATTCGGGTAGCGAAACAGCGTTGCAAACTCTGTGATGGCATCAACGTCTGCGACACCTGCCAACTGCGAAAAGGTGGAGTCAATCTGACTGGCCATCAAAGCAAGGGTCCCGATGTTGTGCGTTTTCTTCAACGCCACCCGGTGAAACGATAAATAGGCTTTCAAGTATTTTTCAGCTGCCTGCTGGTAGTGAAACGCTGCCATATCCGGGAACGATTGGTTGACTTGCGTTGCCAGCGAGAAATCGCGATCCGCCTTCCAAATCCATTTTTGCGACATGGATGAACTCATAGCTCCACCCCGCGCGTACGAATTTCATAGGACAAAGTGCCCGACTCAGCGCGTGCCAATGTCGACTCTCGCAGTGCGATGACATCAATCGGAATCAAGCCGTGTTGCGAAAGCCGCGCCGCCACACGGGCCGGGTACGCCACGGCGTGGTTGTCTGGCAGCACTACAGCCAAGTCGACATCGCTACAGGCATTCGGACGCCCCCAACCATAGGAACCGAAAACGAACACACGGCAGTGCAAACCGTCTTTAATCCGGCTCGCCATTTGCTGAATGTCAGATCGCGAATACATATCCTGTATTGTTGCTCAAAAAAAGCTGCCTGCGGCGAACACTGACGACCAACAGCAGTTGGCGCAGGAAACGCCATGCGTAATCTCTCTGAATCCAATAGCAGAAAGCCCCCCGCTGCGTTGCCGCTGCGGGGGGCTTTCTTACCTTAGATCAACAACTGGCTTACGCCAGCGTTAGATCAGAAGTTGTGACGCAGACCCAAAGAGTAAGCGTTCAGGTCGGAAGCTGTCTTACCCTTGCCGTCTGCAATATAGACGCCGTACACCGTCGTGCGCTTGGACAGAGAGTACTTAACTTCCAACATCACGTCAGTGTCAGTGCTGTTAGCAGCGCGGGAGATTGTGTCTTGTGCCATATCAACTGTGAAAGTCCATGGGCCCATGGGCATAGATGCGCCCACTGTGTAGCCTTCAGTCAGCTTGACGCCAGCACCAGTCTGTGCGGAGCTCCAGCTTGCAGCAACTGTGAACATGCCAAAGTTGTAGGCACCGCCAACCATACTGCCCTCTTGGCCAGCGTCAACCTTGTTGTAGGCCACCGAAGCAGCCAATGGGCCAGCAGCGTAGGTTGCTGTTACATCGTACTTGCCTTTGGGGGCTACAGCTGTTCCAAATTGCGCGTTGCCTTCTGGAACAAAACCAGCTGTCACACCGAAACCACCCATTTTAGGAGTGCTGTAAGTCACCATAGCATTGTCACGGAAACCACCAGCAACAACACCACCAAACTGGTTAGCAGCGACGGAGTAGTTTGCCGCGCCAGTCAATTCCCAGGCAGCCAAGGAAAAGAAGGTTGGGTTCAACTGACGACCAGCGGTTATCGAACCGAAGCCACCAGCCAACTGGAGATAAGCATTGCGGGAAAACAGCAGGCCGCCGCTTCCTTGGTTAGCGCCAGTAGCAAGGTTGACGCTTGATTCCAAGACGAAGTTGGCCTTCAAACCGCCGCCCAAATCTTCAGAGCCTTTCATGCCGAAGCGGGAATTACCATTGGTCAAAGAGCCATTGGCAAGTGCTTGGAACTTGTCATTAGCCTGGCCCCAGGCAGAGCCAGCGACAACCTTGTCAGACGCGCCAACGGCAACGTCAGCAACGCCGTACAAAGTAACTTGCGCCATGGAGGCGGTAGATGCGGCCAATACAGCCAAAGCGATGAGGGTTTTTTTCATTTCGGGTTTCTCAAAAAGGTTAAACAGCGGGCTAGGTCCAACGGGATCTGCACCCCGGGCCAACCTCCTAGTTCAGGAAGTTGGCTCTATTGCACCAGACCCGTGCCGGTTTGGCAAAGAATTGCCTGAAAAAAGGCTCTAAAAGCCCGTTTTCCAGCGGCTTCCGTTGTGGGGCTGCAACAATTTGTTTCCCAATTTCCCCCCCGTAATCACGATAGGCTGCCATACTTATCGTTTGACGGAGTTTGACAATGGATTCGCTGTTAAATGCCGCAGATTCCGCCCTGCGCACGCTGTTTGCAACGCCCCGCGCGGTGCTGGCGTGCCCTACCCTGGCGGATCAAACCACGCAGTTGGACGGCAGTGAGAGCCGCGCCGCTGCAGCGCTCATGCGGGTTAACCATGTAGGCGAGGTATGCGCCCAAGCGCTATATACGGCGCAAGCACTGACCACCCGCAACCCTGCGCTGCGTGCACATTTCACGCGGGCCTGCAAAGAGGAGACCGACCATCTGGCCTGGACCGAGCAGCGGCTAAAAGAGTTGAACGCGCGCCCTTCCCTATTAAACCCGCTGTGGTACGCCGGCGCCTTTGGCCTGGGGCTTCTGGCTGGCCGACTCGGTGATGCAGTGAGCCTGGGTTTTGTGGTGGAGACAGAAGTCCAAGTTGGCGACCACTTACAGAGCCACCTAGACAAACTGCCACAGGGGGACCACGCGTCACGCGCCATCGTGGCCCAGATGCGCGATGACGAACTGCGCCACGCACAGGACGCCCAGGACGCTGGCGCCATGAAGTTACCAACCCCGGTTAAAGAGTTGATGCGCGCGGCAGCCAGAGTTATGACGACGGTGGCGCACCACATATAGTCCCAACCGGCGGTCTGCCTGCGCCGCGGGACTCAGCCCTCAAACACTTCAAAGCTGGTCGTGATGCCTGCCGTTTTGGCCAGCATGATGCTGGCCGAGCAATATCTCTCATGGCTCATGGCTATCGCACGTTCCACTGCCGCGGCGGGGACGCTTTTTCCGGTCACCGTGAAATGCATGTGGATTTTGGTAAAAACCTTGGGCTCGGTTTCAGCCCGCTCCGCCGTGAGCTTGACCGTGCAGCCCTGCACGGTGTGGCGACCACGCTTCAAGATCAGTACCACGTCATAGGCGGTACAGCCACCGGTGCCGGCCAGCACCGTTTCAAGGGGACGGGGAGCCAGATTCTGGCCTCCGTTCTCCGGCTTGTCGGCGTCTGGCGCGCCGTCCATCATCAAGGTGTGGCCACTGCCGGTCTCGGCCACAAAGCCCATGCCCGAGCGGGTATTCAAACCACCGGTCCAACTCACTGTGCACTCCATTTGCTCACTCCTTGGTAACTGCTTTGCCACGAATTTGCAGCATGGCGGCGATTATCATGGTGGAACACTTCTGCGCCCGACATGACGACCAAACCTGCAAAACCCCTGACCCCCGCTGACTATCTGAAGAAGATCCTGACCGCACGCGTTTATGACGTGGCCACCGAGTCTGCGCTGGAGCCGGCCAAACAACTGGGAAAGCGCCTGCACAACACCGTTTTGCTCAAGCGCGAAGACCAGCAACCGGTGCGCAGCTTCAAGCTGCGTGGTGCCTACAACAAGATGGCGCAACTGAGTGCCGAGCAGCTCAAGAACGGAGTGATTTGTGCCTCCGCCGGCAACCACGCCCAGGGCGTTGCGCTCAGTGCAGCCAAGCTGGGCACGCGTGCCGTGATCGTCATGCCAACCACCACGCCGCAGCTCAAAGTGGACGCGGTGCGCGGCTTTGGCGGCGAGGTGGTGTTGTTTGGCGACAGCTATTCGGATGCCTACAACCATTCACTGACCCTACAGAAGAAGTTGGGCTTGACCTTTGTGCACCCGTTCGACGACCCGGACGTCATCGCCGGCCAGGGCACCATTGCCATGGAAATGCTGCGCCAGGTGCAAACCTTGCATATGCGAAGCGCACCGGCAACGCAGGAAACAGCAATCCGCCCGGCGCTGGACGCCGTATTTGTGGCGATTGGCGGCGGTGGCCTGGTGTCGGGTGTGGCCAACTACATCAAGGCGGTCGACCCGCGCATCAAGGTCATCGGCGTGCAGATGAATGATTCCGACGCCATGATCCAATCCGTCAGCGCCAAAAAACGCGTCACGCTGCCGGATGTAGGGCTGTTCTCGGACGGCACGGCGGTGAAGCTGGTGGGCGAAGAAACGTTTCGCATTGCGCGCGGTTTGGTCGACGAATTCATGACCGTGGACACCGACGCCGTGTGCGCTGCCATCAAGGACATCTTTGTCGATACCCGCAGTATTGTCGAGCCCGCCGGAGCGCTGGCGGTTGCCGCCATCAAGCAGTACGTGGCCACGAACAAGACCCGGGGCGAGACTTACGTCGCCATTTTGTGCGGCGCCAACATGAACTTTGACCGCCTGCGCTTCGTGGCCGAGCGTGCCGAAGTGGGCGAGGAGCGTGAGGCCCTGTTTGCAGTCACCATCCCCGAAGAGCGGGGCAGCTTCAAGCGTTTTTGTGAACTGATTGGCGGGCTGCCCGGCGGCCCGCGCAACGTGACCGAGTTCAACTACCGCATTAACGACTCGGCCAATGCCCATGTCTTTGTCGGTCTGACCACGCAGGGCAAGGGCGAGTCGACCAAGATTGCCGCCAACTTCACAAAACACCGCTTCGACACCCTGGACCTGACACATGACGAACTGGCCAAGGAACACATTCGCCACATGGTGGGTGGCCACTCTGCGCTGGCCGACAACGAACGCCTGATGCGCTTTGTGTTCCCCGAGCGACCCGGTGCTCTGATGAAGTTTTTAAGCCTGATGCGCCCCGGCTGGAACATCAGCCTGTTCCATTACCGCAACCAAGGCGCAGACTACGGTCGCATTCTGGTGGGACTGCAGGTGCCCACCGCCGATGACAAGGCTTTTGCCAAATTTCTGCAAACGCTGGACTACCCCTATGTGGAAGAAACCGCCAACCCGGTTTACCGCATGTTTTTACAAAGCTGATATGACAATCTCTCTGGACGGCAAGTTGGTGGTGGCCATCTCCAGCCGCGCCTTGTTTGACTTTGAGGAAGAGAACGAGGTTTTCGAGCAAGCCGACGACACCGCCTACATGCGCCTGCAGTTGGAGAGGTTGGATGCGCCGGCCAAGCCCGGCGTGGCGTTTTCACTGGTGCAAAAGCTACTCGCGTTCAACACCGGGGCGTCCCAAAAGGTCGAAGTGGTGATTCTGTCGCGCAACGACCCGGTCAGCGGCCTGCGCGTCATGAAGTCAGCCGCGCACTATGCGCTGCCCATCATCCGCTGCGCTTTCACGCGCGGTGAGCCACCGTGGCGCTACCTCAAACCACTGCGCGCAAACCTGTTTTTGAGCACGCATTTGAGCGACGTGCGCGCCGCGTTGGAGGCCGATGTGCCAGCGGCGCAGGTCTACCCACAATCCGCCCACGCCAGCGATGCGCACCCGACCGAAGTTCGCATTGCCTTTGACGGTGATGCGGTGCTGTTCAGCGACGAGGCCGAGCGCGTCTACCAGTCGCACGGGTTGAATGCATTCCAGCAGCACGAGATGGACAAGGTGGCGCTGCCGCTGGCAGACGGACCTTTCAAGCCGCTGCTGGTTGCACTGCACCGCTTGCAGCAAGCCGCCACGCCGCAAATGCGCATTCGAACCGCATTGGTCACGGCCCGCAGTGCACCGGCCCACGAACGCGCCATTCGCACCCTGATGAACTGGAACATTGAAGTCGATGAGGCGATGTTTCTGGGCGGTCTGGACAAAGGCGAGTTCTTGCGCGAATTTGAGCCCGACTTCTTCTTCGATGACCAGACCGGCCACATTGAATCCGCAGCGCGCCACGTGCCATCAGGTCATGTGGCCAGCGGTATTCGCAACTGAGTTGAATTTGAACGCTACTGAATATGTAGCGCGAGCTGATCCAATCGATCAGATCTGCTCGTTCTTCTTGATCATGTTCGGGTCGTAGACCAGCACTTCCTTGGCCAGGTTG
>CANNRR010000127.1 GCA_947508055.1 Burkholderiales bacterium | reverse complement strand
GCTTGATCGAAATGGCTGCGATACCGCCGATTCAGCGCTGGCTGAGCACGCTGCAGGGTGCAATCGCGCCAGCACCTACTCTTGCAGCCCCGCGGCTATATTGAAAACGAATTTCTCCGGGTCGACTAAATACTGGTGGCCTGGGGCGGAATCGAACCACCGACACAAGGATTTTCAGTCCCTCACAAATACTGTTTGACACTGTTTATTCGCGTTGATAGAATCAATATAAATCAACGACTTACAAGCAACATACTGGACGAAATACCAGACCTGCCGTTGATTGATATTCCCCAAAATAGGGGAAAAGTGGCTACACAGTGGCTACACAGACCCGACTAAAGTAAAGGGGTATTCATGGCACGACCGAAAAGAGACCAAGCGCCAGACCTAGGCGAATCTCACGAACTTACTGCCGGGTTAATCGAGCGATTGACCTGCCGGACCGACATCAAGGCGCAAGCGTTCCTGCGCGACAGCAAAGCGCCGGGCCTGCGCGTGAGAGTCACCAACACTGGCGCCAAGTCATTCGTTTTCGAGGCGAAGCTGAATCGACAGACCATACGCCGCACGATTGGGGACGTTCGCGCCTGGACTATCGAGGCCGCCCGCACTGAGGCAAACCGGCTGCGGGTTACTCTTGACACTGGCACAGACCCGCGAGAAGTAGAGCGCGACAAACTCGCCGCCAAAGCTGAAAAGCAGGCCGCCGCCGTTGCCAAGGTAGACGCTGCCAGAGTTGCCGCCGTGACCGTGGGCGAGGTGTGGGGTAACTACCTGCTGGAGCGTAAGCCGCGCTGGGGTGACTTGCATTACAAAGACCATACCCGACTGAGCGCCGCCGGTGGCATCAAGCGCAAGCGTGGCGAAGGGCTTACCGTGCCGGGGCCGCTTGCACCATTGTTGCCGCTGCGATTGGCCGACCTGACCGCCCCGCGCATCACGGCATGGGCCGAACATGAGGCACAGACCCGACCGACACCCGCCCGGCTTGCGTGGCGACTGCTGCGCGCTTTTCTGGCATGGTGCGAGGAACAGCCCGAATATGCCCCCTTGCTGCCTGCCAAGAATCCAGCAAAGACAAAGAAGACCCGCGAGGCATTGGGCAAGTCTGGTGTCAAGCGTGACGCCCTACAGCGCGAGCAACTGCCCGACTGGTTCGACGCTGTACGCCAGACCAGAAATCCAACCATTGCCGCCTATTTGCAAGCCCTGCTACTCACTGGGGCGAGACCCGGCGAGTTGCTGGCGCTGCGCTGGGATGATGTCAATATGGCATGGCGTGGCCTGACAATTCACGACAAGGTAGAGGGCGAGCGAGTGATACCGCTGACGCCTTACGTTCACCACTTGATAGCGACACTGCCCAAGCGTGGCGAATGGGTTTTCGCTGGTGCCGGTGACGATGCGCTGACCCGCCCTGCAAAGAATCTAGCGACTGCCTGCAAAGTGGGAGGGGTTGACCACGTTTCCATGCACGGCCTGCGCCGCAGTTTCAAGAGCCTGACCGAGTGGCTAGAGATACCGGCTGGCGTGGTGGCGCAGCTTATGGGACACAAGCCGAGCGCCACAGCCGAGAAGCACTACACGGTCCGGCCGCTGGACCTGCTGCGCGTGCATCATGAAAAGATTGAAGCATGGATTCTCGAGCAGGCCGGGATTGTGTTCGATGCCAAAGCAGAGCCGGGTAAGTTGCGAGTAGTTCAAGCCACATAACAGTTTCACCGAGGGGCATCATGCGGCAATCGAGTATTACCGAGAGTCTGAAATCATTTTGCGGGGAGTCAAATCGTGTATGTCCACTTCCTCCACAATGGTCGCAACTCTATGAACTGCTACCGCAGAAAGTTCAAAAGCCATCTGGAGGATGGGAACCACCGTTACCGCTAATTCTTGGAGGATGGTCGTACTCCAGCGATCCTGAAAAGAAGAGTAGGCTTTTGGAACACATACATTGGGCTGAGCAGCACGGCGTGATTGATAAGATTGATTCGATGCTTAGGGCCCTTACAGAGATCCAGTGGCATCACATTGGCGAGTGAACATTTTTGTCCCAGCTAGATCCGCCTCGAAGCCGGGTCGAACAACCAGTCCTCCCTTGGCCTGCTGGGTCATCCTGATTGGGGGATGCACGGGAGATGCTATGGCCACAAATGCTGAAAACAATTCGGAACCTCAGCGATATTCTGAATCAGATTTGAAAAAGCTTAAGACGTGGTCTCTTGAATCGCGCGCACATCAAGCCCTCAAAGATTACCGTGTCAAGTGGGAAGCTGTGCGGGATGGGCCAAGCAGCACACCGGCAGATGTGCGACTCGCATGTTTGATGCTTAATCAGCCGCCCGAAGCTGAACAACGCCGAATCGAAGCTGAGTCACGGATATGGGCCCATGAATCGGAATTGCGCGATTTGATCCCCGAACTTCATCCCGGAGAAGATGGTAAGCAGATGTTGGATAGGCTCGACGCGTTTGTGAAGGATGAGAACACCAGAATATTGGTAGCGGAGTTGGCCGTCAAACATGCCGATGAACACTTGTCCGCAGAGAAAAGCAACAAGGCCGAGATCGCCAAAAAAATAGATAACGAGATTTATGCATTTTTCCCGCTGCACACTATTGAGGGTGGCGACGGTCGTGTGAAGCGTCTGCAGTGGGTCGCGGCGCTAGAACCGAACATTACTACACCTGTGCCAGCACAGACCACCGCAACGCCTTCGCCCGTGAATCGCAAAAAATGGACACCCGAAAAGCTGGCAGAACTTGCCGAATATCGTGAGTCCCACACGATGCCAGAAACCGCCGCTAAGTTTCGTATCAGCGAAACCCGAATCAGACAATTGCTACCTAGAGACAAACCTAAAGCCAATCCGTACGCCGCGCTAATTCACCGCACAAAGTAACCCGCAAGGGGTTGCGCCTGCTATTGCGCCTGCTATTGCGCCTGCTATTGCGCCTTCGGGCGCATTTTTATTGGGAGAGTGTGACCCGCAAGGGGTTGCGTGTTTGACCGCAATGGGGCTTGCGCCCAAATAGTTGGGAACCTTAAGCAACGCCATGAGGCAAAAGTGAAAGGTCCAAAATGCAAACTGCATCAATCGGCATCCAAGCCAAGCGTGAGGCCAAAGAGCATCAACAATTCGCACAACTCTTGCGCGAACTGATTGCCCAATATGACGGAATGGAGCAGGGCAATACCGCGCCACCGTTGGACATTAAAAAGCTACTTTTGGAACTGGCGCAAAACGTTAACCCTGGAGTTCATGTCCCGCAAGATTCCATTCAAAGCCAAGCGCCACCACCCTATCCACCGCTGTCGCAGGTCACGAAGCCGAACCTGACGACGAAAGAGCTTGCCTACTACTCAGACATGGCCGAACAGACATGGAGGGTAAAAGCCTGCTACGAGACTTTTCCTGACGGATTGCGGCCACTTCGGGTATGCGGGAAGCTGGCATGGCCTACAGCAGGCGCGAAGAAACTGCTGGGGGTCGCATAAATGATTGCTGCCAACAAAAAATCCCCGTCACCTACCACAGCAACCGGGGATTTTGAAAATCACACTAACGACGCGAATTCTCCCACATCGGACTCCCAACGTAAAGCCGATGAGATCGTTGAGCAGGTTGCCAAACTGGTTCAAGCTGGCCACTTTGTTTACCAGCGCCGGAGCGGCGATTTCCTCGTCCTCAAATTTGGCTTGTCTCGTTGGCATAAAGACTTGCCAGAGCTACACGCACTTCCCCGAAAATTGAGGGGGAAGCAATGAGTGACACAAGCGAGTTTTTCAAACTGGCTATTTCCGCTGCCGGTTTTACGCCACCGGAGCATATTAGGCAGGGCAAGCTCCAGCGATTCAGTTCCAACGGCCGCAGGACCGATACAAGCGGTTGGTGCAGGCTGTTCAGAGACGGTAGGGCAGGAGTCTTCGGAGACTTCCGGTCGGGGGTAACACACGTCTGGGTAGCCAAAGATGAAAAACCGCCGACGCTGGTACAGCGTCAACAGCGGTTCATCGAAATCCAACGTGCCAAGGCGGAGGCCGCCGCCGAGCAGTCAATTCAATGGGCTCAAGCCGCCAACAAGAATGCAGGACTTTGGGCAGAGTCCTTTCCGGTAGCACATCACGACTGCGTGGATCGCTATCTGTCAGCACGAGGCATTCATCTTGAATGCTGGCCAGGCGCGCTGCATTACCACCCAAGTTTGGAATATTGGCAGGATGGTCGCTGTATCGGACATCTGCCTGCAATGATCGCCGAGGTTACCGACCTCGCCGGACTGAGGGTAAGTTTGCACCGCACATACCTGACGCACGACGGTCAAAAGGCCAATGTGGAGATCGTCAAAAAACTGACGGCTTCGTCAGCGCGACTTGCAGGGTGCAGCATCAAGCTGGGACAACCGAGCGTCATCAAGGGACTGTCCACCATCGCCGTGGCCGAGGGCATAGAAACAGCTTTGGCTTGTCATGCTGCTTCGACTATGCCGACAGTGTCGGCCATTTCCGCCAATGGGGTCGAGCGTTACCAATGGCCCGATGAAGTGCAACAACTGGTTGTATTCGCCGATAACGACATCAGTCAGGTTGGGCAAAAGGCGGCGGCTGCGTTGGCAGATCGTGCCAGATCGCGTGGTTTGAAGGTCGGCGTTTTGACCCCCCCTGACAGCGGCACCGATTGGGCCGACGTATGGGCAGCACAAGAAGGAGGCATTTGAATGGATGCACTCGCAATGATCAAGGATCCCACTGGTGATCTGTTTGCTGACTTGCTGCTCATCGACAAGCCTGCAACAACGCCTCCTAAGCCAATCGGAAAGCCTACTAAACAGGTCAAGGTCAAGAAGCAAGTGAAAGATGTCGATGGCCGGTTCAAGGTAACAGATAAAGGTGTGTTTCAGGTCACGCCCAGCACTGATGCTGATGGCGGTAAAAGGTTTGAGTTCGTTTGCGGAAAACTCGACATCGTGGCGATGATCCGCGATCAACACTCTGGTCAATGGGGCAAACTCTTGCAGTGGCAGGACCCTGATGGCCATTTCCACGAATGGGCCATGCCAATGTCCGCCCTCCAAGGCGACGGCAACGAAGTTCGGCGTGAACTAGCCGCTGGTGGTCTAGAGATTTCACAGACTTTGAAACTTCGCAATGCACTGATCGGTTATTTGAGTGAAACCAAGACCTCTCACCGGGCGCGTGGCGTTGAACAAACCGGCTGGCATCACTCCAAAGATGGCGAAGTGTTTGTGCTGCCCGATCGCTCTGTTGGGGAGTCCAGTGAAGTTGTGAGATTTCAATCTGACGCAGGTAATAGCACTTACTCTACGGCTGGTACGGCGGACGGCTGGCGGAACGGTGTCGCAGCGTTGTGCGCCGGCAATTCCCGCTGTGTTCTCTCAGTCTGCACCGGCTTTGCTTCGATGTTGTTGAAGTTCTCGGGTCTGGAGTCAGGCGGTTTGAATATCAAGGGTAGTTCTTCCACCGGCAAGTCCACGGCTCTGCTGGCGTCGGCATCGATCTTTGGTGGACTGGATTACGTCAATCGCTGGCGCGCTACGTCGAATGGGTTGGAAGCGATCGCAGCGTCGCACAACGACACCCTACTCATCCTTGATGAGTTGGCTCAGGTTGATCCTAGAGAAGCCGGCGAAATTGCCTACATGCTGGCCAACGGGCAAGGCAAACAGCGCAGCGCGCGCACTGGCAGTGCCAAGCAAAGGCAATCCTGGCGCCTCATATTCTTAAGTTCAGGTGAAATTGGTTTGGCACAGCACATGGCTGAAGGCGGCAAGAAAGCCAAGGCTGGCCAGGAAGTACGAATGGTGGACATAGAAGCAGACGCTGGCAAAGGATTAGGGCTGTTCGACACTCTGCATGGCTATTCTGATGGCGCAAAACTCTCGGACGCGATCAAGTCTAGTGCTGCTCACCACCATGGCCACGCGGTGCTGAAATTTGCCGCAGTCCTGGTTGCAGCAGCCGACCAGTTGCCGGCACTAATCAAGAAAGAGATTACCGTCTTTGTGCAGACGTGCCTTCCTGACGGGCAATCGGGTGGCCAGGTACACAGAGTCTGTGAAAGATTCGGTTTGATAGCTGTAGCGGGAGAACTGGCTACTGCTAACGGAATCACTGGATGGCAACTCGGCGAAGCTCTTGGCTGTGTTAAACGCTGTTTCATGGAGTGGTTGGCTTCACGCGGTGGCACTACAAACGCCGAACCGGGCGCCATGGTCGATGCGGTGCGTAGCTTCATTTCAAAGCACGAAGAGGCACGATTCACAGACCTTGAACCGGACCAGACAGCCGCATTCCGCCCAACCATCAATCGTGCAGGCTGGCGCAAGAACGGGGAACATGGACGCGAATACCTGATTGATCCCACTGCATTCAAATCCGAGGTTTGTGCGGGATTTGAGGTAAACGCTGTGTGCAAGGTCTTGGCTGAAAGGGGCTGCCTGGAAATAGCTGTTGAATCAGGAAAGACTCGCTACAACCTTAAACGGCGTATCGAGGGTGTGTCCCGGCGCGTCTACGTTGTGACTTCCCGGATTTTGGAGGAATGAACATGGCACTAAAGATGTTCTCTTTTGCTGACCTGCTACAGAATGGTGGGGATGGTGGGGTCAGTGGGGACATGGACTGCAAAGCCAATGCTCACGCGGGTTTGACTGTTCCCACCCACGGCGATCTTCTGTTCCCATCAAATCCTTTCAGTGGGGACAGGGGGAACAATCAAATTGGCGGTGGGGACACGAAATTCGTGCATTCATGCGGGTTTCAAGGCGATGACCCCACTGACCCCACTGTTCCCAAGGCAATTGAAGTGCGACCAATTGATAGACAAGTTGACCCGTTGGCATGGGTGAAACTTGCATCGGCCTACCACGCCCATCACTTCAGTTGCACAAGCTGCATTGCTGCCGGTCAAGGCGTCGGATTGCGCTGTGGCATTGGTTCTGCACTGTGGCGCGCGTATTCCTTAACCCCACCCCCTAAGAACGCACTGAACCCTAGCGCCCCAAGCGGCAAGGAAGAAAGCCATGAATGACGATGAGATTGTTGCCGCCGCCTTGCGCTGGCACACAGCCCATGAGCGCCGTATGGTGATTGGGGCTGAACAGAGGCGCTATCAACAGGACCAACTCAAACGCACCGGATTTGGTGGTGCCTGTTGGGACATAGGCAAGCGCCTGACTGCATCCAAGCGGGTCGAATTGGCGGCAATGAGAACGCTGGCCAAAGCCTGCGCCAAGGTGCGAAGCGATCAACAGCGGGTTGACAACGCGAACGTGATCGACGTACCGGCCCTGTTGATTTACGAAAACCAAGATGGAGTCCACCATGAAAAGAAAACCTGAACCATTCAAGCGACCATCGTGCTCTCTATGCGGCCAGGACAGTCGGCCAGTGACCCACTGTGAAACCGGCGAGGTTTGCGAGGCATGTGCTGAACAGACCCGTACTGGCCGAGACGGCACAACCCGAGCGGTCAAGACCATGCAGCGTTCACTTCGTGGCAATGCAGAGAAAGCGCGCACGATGGCCGCTGGTGGCGAACTGAGCCTACAACTGGACTACGCCATCGAGTCGGCGGAGATCCTGGTTGAAGAGGCATTCCAGCCCCAGGCCAGTGTTGCTCTGCTGTCCGGTGGCGAAGTCTGCCCCGAACACATTCCTGAACTTGTGGACACGCTGGCCGCCCCCAACGTCGTTGCATTAGATGCCTCAGCGCACAGGCTGGAGTTGGTCACTCGCATGGGAACAGACGTTGCCGCCCTGGCGCTGGACGCTTGCGACACCATGGGAGCCAGCAACAGCCTGGAAAAGATGTTGGGCCATCAGATGGCAGTTTTGCACGACAACGCCATGCGCAATGCTTCAAAGGCCGCACTGGAGCAGGATCCTGTCCATTCAGTGCGGACGATGAACCTGTCAATTCGTTGCATGGAGACCTTCCAGAAGGGCTTGCTGACCCTGAAGCGCCTGCGAGGCACTGGTGAGCAACGGATCGTAATCCAGCACGTCAACGTGACCCAGGGGGGTTCAGCGGTCATCGGTCAGATCCAACCTAGAGGAGGTGCATCAAAATGAACGTAAACCCCTTGCACGCTTTATGCGGAGCGCATTGCCGAACCACAGGGCAACCCTGTCAAAACTATCAAATGCCCAATGGCCGCTGCAGGATGCACGGTGGCAAAAGCCCTGGACGGCCGGTGACAGCCGGCTATTACACCCAGGGTGCTGTGAGGCAGCGTAGCCAGTTGCGGCAGATCAATCAGGAGATCGGTGATTTGCTAAAGGCGCTGAAAAAATCAAAGACCTGATCCGCATTGCCCGGTAATCCGTGGTTTGTCGCCGCTGGCGTGTGCGAGGCACTCGCTATCGGTGATACCTCAGCAGACTTGAAACTATCTGAAAGGCCCAAAAAATGAAATACAAGCCGAACATCGTCAGACCGGCAGTTAACGAAGAAATTCGTAGCAGTGACGCGGCTCCCGCTACAACACAGAATCCATTGAAAATGATGAAAACTGGTCGGGAACCGTTGAGTTGGGGGGCAAGCTATCAAACGTGCTTGAATGAATGCATTCAAGAAGCCATCGTCGAGGGAAACACAGAGATTGCTGCGATTTATCGGGATCTGCCAATACCGTCCGACCAAGAGTGGGCAGAGTGCTTGCAAGAGGTCGCTGAAGAGCCCTCTGAAGATCTGGGAAACCCGTACCATTGCATGGGGCGTTACGAATTTCGCTTAGACAAACGAGGTATACCAACGGCGCTTAGCATTTTGGTGGCAAGGGTCGATGACGACATTGTGGCAATGGGGCTTCAGGCAGGGATACCTCCTGACTTCTTAGATGATGCCAAGAAATTGTTTTTTTTGTCTTTCCCCAATGCGTCGCCCCACGACAAGAAGAACGATAGTTAGCCGGGCCACATGTCAAACTTGTAGAGATCTGAAGGCGGCTCCACACCGAGGCAACGACGGGACTTCTCCTTCGCTTTAAGGGCTTGGCAATGGCGACACATAGGCCCTGGTTCGTCAGAAAAGTCCTCACCTCGCAAGCAGCCACGCTGCTGTCTGGGCGACCACCTCGGGTTCGAGACCGTTGAAGCCGTGATAGGCAAAGGCCTCGCACGGGTCTCCTCTGTTACTGCCGCCCTTGAACGTCAACAGCCGTTTGGGTGAAGAGTTGACCAACTTGTCCATCAGTTCCGCTGTGTCACTGAAACGGCAAACCGAACAGCCATCCTGTTCGTGATGTACCACCAGTACCGGAATGCGCAGCTTGGAAAGCTCCATGGCATTGACCGAGCGACCTCTTGAATCGGACAGTATGGTTGAAGTCAACACAACGCCGTCAGGGCCTCCTGCGCCCGAGAGTTCTATTGCAGCGTAGACCGCCGACTCAGTGCCGCGACTGGTGCCCACCAACCAGATTGGCACATTGACTTTCTCACGCAACCAAGCAATCACCGCCTTGATGTCCTGGGCGTGTTCAGGTGTTTGGCGAAAGCCATTGAGAAACGGGTAACTCTGACGATCTGAGGGTGCATCCAGTACTGCGACAGTCAGACCTTGGTCAACAAAGAGTTGGCGACTGCGAATGACAAAGTTGCCTTCACCCCACTTGAACGAGCCATTCGGGAAGATCTGCAGCCCGCCATGACCACCTGCCAACAAGATGACAGCAGCCTTGGGTGAACTAGCGGGGGCGATGACCAAAACCCTCTGCGCGACGCCCGTCCGGGTCGGAATATCAACGACCTTCTGTGCTGGCTGCCCATGTGCCTGCAGGGCAAGGCAGACTAAAGTTACATTCAACAAGGCTCCCACGAGCATCTTCATTTCGTTTCCCTCCGATTGCATTGTGCCCAATGTCAGAACGTGGGCGGGCTTGGGCCATGAAGCAGGAGCGCCGAACCCCAGGATACACAACTTGCTGGGCGGACATGCCGGTGGCGAGGGCATGACGGATGATCCAGGTATCTTGTGACGACGGTTGGGGCACCTGATCATGGGGCCGGTTCGCAGCGCAACCGGGCACTGGCGACGGGCAGGTTACTGGAAGTCCAATTGCTGGCCTTCGCTTGCCAGCCGACCGACCTTGCACCATTGGAGGACAAATATTTATCCGCACCGCGGTTTGTCATGTAAGAATCGCCGAGGC
>CANNRR010000126.1 GCA_947508055.1 Burkholderiales bacterium | reverse complement strand
TGCCGGTGGTGCCTTCATACAGCGTGGAAATGCGTGCGTCGCGCGCAATCTGCTCCATGCCGTGCTCGCCAATGTAGCCATGTCCGCCGAACACCTGAATGCCCAGGTTGGCCGCTTCCAGACCCATTTCGGTCAAAAAACCTTTGAGGATTGGGGTGTAGAAGCCCAGTTCGTCGTCGTACTTTTTGTATTGAGCCTTGTCATCTTCGACCACTGCGTTGAACATTTTGTCGGCGATTTGCGCCGCGCCATACACCATGGCGCGGCCGCCCTCGGCAATCGCCTTTTGTGTCAGCAGCATGCGCCGCACATCGGGGTGCCAGATCAGCGCATCGGCCACCTGATCAGGGTCTTTTTTGCCAGACAGCGAACGCATGGAGCGACGCTCCTGTGCATACGGCAAGGCCCCCTGGAACGATAGCTCAGCATGGGCCACGCCCTGGATGGCCGTGCCAATGCGGGCCGTGTTCATGAAGGTGAACATGGCCTCCAACCCCTTGTTGGGCTCGCCAATCAGGGTGCCGATGGCGCCCTCAAAGTTCAGCACGGCGGTGGCATTGGCGGCGATACCCATCTTGTGCTCAATGGAGCCGGTGTTCACACCATTGCGCTCACCCACAGTGCCATCGGCGGCGACAACCAGCTTGGGCACCACAAACAGTGAAATGCCACGCGTGCCTGCTGGTGCGCCGGGCAAGCGCGCCAGCACGATATGTACGATGTTTTCGGCCAGATCGTGGTCGCCCGACGAGATGAAAATCTTGGTCCCCGTCAACGCATAGGTTCCATCGGGCTGTGGCTCTGCTCTTGTTTTGACCTGCGCCAGATCGGTGCCGCACTGTGGCTCGGTCAGGCACATGGTGCCGGTCCAGGCACCGGCCACCAGGCGCGGCAGATACTGGGTCTTGATGGCGTCAGTGCCGTACTGTAGCAGCGTGTTGATGCAGCCTATGCTCAGGCCCGGGTACATGTTGAACGACCAATTGGCCGCACCCATCATCTCGGACTTGAACAGGTTCAGCGACATGGGCATGCCCTGGCCACCATATTCAACCGGGAAGGACAGGCCTTGCCAGCCGCCCGCCACGAATTGCGCGTAGGCCTCCTTGAAGCCGGCGGGTGTCGTCACCACTCCATCCTTCAAATGGCAGCCCTCCTTGTCGCCGGAGGCATTCAGGGGCGCCAACACCTCTTCACACAAGGTAGCGGCTCCCTCCAGAATCGCATCCACCATCTCGGGTGTGGCGTCCGCGCCATTGGAAAGCGTGCTGTAGTGCGTGGGGTAGTCCAGCACCTCGTTGATCAAAAAGCGCATGTCGCGCAAAGGGGCTTTGTAGTGCAACATGGAATTTACCTTTCAATGATGGCGACCACGCCTTGTCCACCGGCCGCGCAGATGGAGATCAAGCCGCGGCCAGAACCTTTTTGAGCCAGCATCTTGGCCAGGGTCGCGACAATGCGTCCGCCGGTGGCGGCAAACGGATGCCCTGCGGCCAGCGAGCTGCCGTTGACGTTGAGCTTCCCCATGTCGATCTTGCCCAGCGGCTTGTCCAGCCCCAACTGCTGCTTGCAGAACACCTTGTCTTGCCAGGCGTTCAAGGTGCACAACACTTGGGCGGCAAAGGCTTCGTGAATTTCGTAGTAATCAAAGTCCTGCAAGGTCAGGCCGGCGCGCTCCAGCATGCGCGGCACGGCATACGCCGGTGCCATCAGCAGGCCTTCTTTTTTATCAAAGAAGTCGACTGCTGCCACTTCGCTGAAGCTGATGTAGGCCAGCACCGGCAACTTGTGCGCCGCAGCCCACTCTTCGCTGGCCAGCAAGACCACCGATGCGCCGTCGGTCAGCGGGGTCGAGTTGCCCGCAGTCAGGGTGCCCTGACCGGGTGCGACCTTCTTATCAAACACGGGTTTGAGGGAGCGCAACTTCTCGATGCTCAGGTCGGCACGCAGGTTGTTGTCCTGTGTGACACCCTTGAACGGGGTCATGAGGTCGGTGAAGAAACCATCGGCATAGGCACGCGCCAGGTTCTGGTGGCTCTTGAGCGCCAACTCGTCCTGCGCTTCGCGGGGAATGGCCCACTCGCGCGCCATCTGTTCAGCATGCTCGCCCATGGAGAAACCGGTGCGCGGCTCACCATTGCGCGGCAACGCGGGCTGGACCAGCATGGCCGGTCGAATGCGCGTGGCCACGGCTAGTCGCTGCGCGGTGGTCTTGGCGCGTGACAGGTCGAGCAAGATTTTGCGCAGCTTCTCGTTCAGGGCAATGGGCGCGTCCGACGTGGTGTCCACACCGCCGGCAATACCGCACTCAATGTGGCCCAGCGCAATCTTGTTGGCTACCACCATGGCCGCTTCCAGCCCGGTGCCGCAGGCCTGCTGCAGATCAAACGCCGGGGTTTCGCGGGCCAGCGTGGTGGACAAGACGCACTCACGTACCAGGTTGAAATCGCGGGAATGCTTCATGACCGCACCGGCCACCACATCACCCATGCGCTCGCCATGCAGGTTGAACCGGTCCACCAGTCCTTGCAGCGTGGCGGTCAGCATTTCCTGATTGGATGCCTGGGAGTAAACGGTGTTGGAGCGGGCGAATGGAATGCGGTTGCCGCCAAGAATGGCGACGCGACGAATGGTGTTCATGGTGTGTTCCAAATGGAAAATCGAAAATCAAAAATTGAATCGAAATGGGGTTGAAAGGCTGTCAATAACTCAGTTGTCCGCGCAGATGGGGCTTTTGCCCCTTCGCATCACGCACTTCGAACAACGCAGTGGTGCCGTTGCGCGCACTCCACAACGAAGCGCGCCCGGGCAAATACAGCGGCGTTTTGAATTCGACTGCAAGACTGGCCCGCTCTACCGCAGTCGTGGGCAACAGACAAGACAATGCACGGGCGTTGGTCCACATGCCGTGGGCAATGGCACGCTTGAAACCAAACAGTTTGGCCGACAGGGCCGCCATATGGATCGGGTTGCGGTCACCCGACACGGCACCGTAACGCCGCCCAATGTCAGCCGTTGCCGAAAATTCGGTCTGGCAGGACAGCGGTTCATCCGCCTGAATCTGGCTGACGTAGGGCGCACCAGAGGTCTCCTTTACACCCACTCGCAGCAGACTCTGTGTTGCGCTCCAGACCAGCTCATCGCCACGCACAATGCGCAAGTTCAGCGTGAAAACCTGCCCTTTTTCGTGGGCAAACAAGTTGCCGGAACCCATCTCGACACGCACCACATCACCCGGATGCAATAGCTTGTATTGCTCAATGCTGTTGGCTAGGTGTACTGTTCCCATGGCAGGCCATGGGCATTCAGGCGAACAGATATAGGCAGTTACCAGCGGAAAGGTTAGCAATTGCGGATAGATCAGGGGCACGCCTTGGCCCATCTTGAAGCCGCACAGGGCAGAATACCGCCCGATGTGTTGCGGGTTGAGCACTACGCGGGGCAATACCAACTCCACTTTCGGCAGGGTTGTGAGCCGCCCAGGGCGTTTAGCACCGGTGCCCAAGGCGCGGAAGAATGTGGCTGCCAGGCTAGGCGTTTCTGTGATTTCAATGGGTTTCATAGTCAAGCTCCAATCAGGCTTTGGCCGCACACGCGCACCACATTGCCAGACAAACCGCCAGAGGCAGGCGAGGCAAACCAGGCAATGGTTTCCGCCACATCCACGGGCTGACCGCCCTGCCCCATGGAATTCATGCGACGGCCCGCTTCACGGATGGCAAAGGGCACGGCAGCTGTCATCTGCGTCTCAATAAAACCGGGCGCCACCGCGTTGATGGTGATGCCTTTTTGCGCCAATACCGGTGCCATGCTTTGCACCATGCCAATCACACCCGCTTTCGACAGTGCGTAATTGGTCTGACCCAGATTGCCGGCAATGCCAGAGATCGACGACACACAAACGATGCGCGCACCCGCCTTGAGAGCACCCGACTCGACCAGCGCGTCGTTGATTCGCTCCTGACTCGACAGGTTGACGTTCACCACCGCCTGCCACAGGTGGTCTTTCATGTTGGCGATGGTCTTGTCGCGGGTGATGCCGGCGTTATGCACCACCACGTCCCAGCCTCCGTCCGCGAGCGCGGCAGCCACCAACGCCTGTGGCGCTTCCATGGAACCGATGTCCAAAGCGAGCGCCCTGGCACCCAGTCGCTTGGCAATCGCATCGAGCCCCTCTTGGGCCTGAGGCACATCCAGGCAAATGACCTGAGCCCCATCGCGCGCCATCACCTCCGCAATGGACGCGCCAATGCCCCGCGAAGCGCCGGTCACCAGTACTTTCTTTCCCGCAAGCGGCAAGCTCCAGTCGATGGATGCGACTGCTGGCCCGACCGGTGCGGCCAATCGCACCACCTGGGCCGATACATAAGCCGACCGCGGCGACAGCAAAAAGCGCAAGCTTCCCTCCAACTGGTCTTCGGCACCTTCGGCGACGTAAACCAGTTGCACGGTAATCGCTCGCTTGAGTTCTTTGGCCAGCGAACGCGTCAAACCTTCCAGAGCACGCTGAATGGTTGCCTGGCGCGGCGATGCACAAGCCTCTGGCGGGCGCCCTAACACGATGACCCGTCCACACGGCAACACCGACCGCGCCGCGTCGTGGAAGAAGTTGTAAATGCCATCGGCCTGCGTGCTGTCAGTCATGCCGGTGGCATCAAACACCAGGGCCTTGACCTTCTCACCCGGTTTGCCATCGGTTCCCCAGCGCCCAGTCATCAAACCGGCCTGGTTGGCAATGCCAGTCCACTGTGGCACGTTCTTGTGGGCGACCGTCTGTGCCCCCATCGCCTTGAAGGCTGAAGCCAGTGGCACCAACAGCTCCGGCGTGCCGCCAGCGCCAATCAGTACACCGCCTTTGATCACTGACTGCCCGGGCGTGTAACGCTCCAGCGGCAAGGGTTGCGGCAACCCCAAAGCGGCCGCAATACGGGAACCAAGCGTGGAATTGGCAAAACCAAGATACGAATCTGTCATGGGGAAACTCCTTTGGGCGCGATGTTACCGACCAATTGGTCATTTAGCGTAGGGCGCTCTGCCTAACCGAATATTGCAGTGCGTCAAACTTCAAACCGCTTGCCTTCGTGAGCACTCGAGCGGCGGCCGCATTCTGCGCATGGCAATTCGTAACGAAGTAAGCCACTTCACTTCATCCTGTAAAGACAAGCCGCGCACGCAGTAAGTCGCCCTCGGGGATAATTGACGCATGACAATTACCTACAAAAACGCGCAGGGCATTGAAGGCATGCGCGTAGCCGGACGGCTGACCTCCGAAGTTCTGGACTACCTCACACCGTTTCTCAAACCCGGTGTCACTACCAATGAAATCGACAAACTGGCCCACGACTACATCGTGCATGTGCAAGGCGGCATTCCCGCGCCGCTGAACTACACCGGAGGTGGCAACAAGCCCTACCCCAAATCGGTCTGCACCTCCATCAACCACCAGGTTTGCCATGGCATTCCCAACGACAAGCCGCTCAAGAAAGGCGACATCGTGAACGTGGACGTTACCGTCATCAAGGACGGCTGGCACGGCGACTCCAGCCGCATGTTCCCGATAGGTGATGTGTCTATCGCTGCCAAGCGGCTGTGCAGCATGACCTACGATGCCATGTGGCATGGCATCAAAATGGTCAAACCCGGCATTCATCTGGGCGACATTGGCCACGCCATTCAGCAGTTTGCTGAAGGGCATGGTTTCAGCGTGGTGCGCGAGTTTTGTGGCCATGGCATTGGCCAGGTGTTCCACGAAGAGCCGCAAGTGCTCCATTACGGCCGCCCTGGCACGCTCGAAAAGCTGGTCGAAGGCATGACCTTTACGATCGAGCCCATGATTAACGCCGGCAAAAAAGACATCAAGGACGGTCCCGAGAAAGACGGTTGGACCATCGTCACCCGAGACCATTCACTGTCTGCACAATGGGAGCACACTATTCTGGTCACGCCCACCGGTTACGAAGTTTTGACGCTGTCTGCCGGATCACCGCCCATACCCGCGTTTATTCCGGCACCAACAGCCCCCTGATACGCGCGCCGCACCTGAGCACCCAACATATGGCCGACCTACAGGCAGTCCGCACCCGGTACAAAGCTGAAAAGACGCTATTGCTACAGTCCATAGGGCACACGGGTGCAACCGGGCGGGATGTGCACAAGGCGCTTGGCCGCCTGGCACAACTAGCCGACGGCGTCTTGCAACAGCTCTGGACGCATGCCGGAATGCCATCACCCCTGGCCCTGTTGGCCGTGGGTGGTTACGGGCGCGGTGAACTATTTCCGTTTTCGGATGTGGATGTGCTGGTGCTCATGCCCGACGCATTCGACCCCGATCACGATGCCGAACTCAAAGGCCACATCGAATCCTTCATCGGCAGTTGCTGGGATACCGGTCTTGAAATTGGCTCCAGCGTGCGCACACTGGACACCTGTCTGGCCGAGGCAGCGAAAGACGTCACGATACAGACTGCGCTGCTCGAATGCCGCCTGGTAATCGGCGACGACAAGCTCATGCAAGCGTTTCAAACTGCGTTCTTCGCAGCCATGGACCCGCAGGCATTTTTTGTCGCTAAAACGCTGGAGCTACGACAGCGCCACACCAAGTACGAAAACACGCCCTACTCGCTGGAGCCGAACTGCAAGGAGTCCCCCGGCGGCTTGCGTGATTTGCAGGTCATCCTGTGGGTCGCCAAGGCGTCTGGCTATGGAGACGACTGGGAAACCCTGGCCGCTAATAAGTTGGCTACGCCGTTCGAGATTCAGCAAATCCGACGAAACGAGTCCCTTCTGGTGCGAGTGCGGGCACGCCTGCACCTGCTGGCCAACCGTCGTGAAGACCGCCTGATCTTTGACCTGCAAAACGCGGTGGCCGGGTCGTTCGGCTATGCAAATATCACCCCCGCGCTTGGCGCCACAACAAAACACGTTGTGCGAGCCAGCGAAACGCTGATGAAGCGCTATTACTGGGCAGCCAAAGCGGTCGCGCAACTCAATCAGATTTTGCTGCTCAACATTGAGGAGCGGCTCAACCCATCAACCCACACCTTGCGCCGCATTGATGACGACTTCAATGACAAGGCCGGGATGATTGATGTGGTCAGCGACGACCTCTACCAACGCAAACCACACGCCATACTGGCAACCTTTCTTGCGTACCAGACCACGGTGGGCGTCAAAGGACTCTCTGCCGGTACGCTGCGTGCGCTCTACAACGCCCGCGACCTGATGGACTCGGCCTTTCGCACTGACCCGGTGAACCGCGAAACCTTTCGCAAGATATTGCTGGAACCCGAAGGCATCACCCACGCCATGCGGCTGATGAACCAGACCTCCGTGCTGGGGCGCTACCTGTGGGTATTCCGACGCATCGTGGGGCAAATGCAGCACGACCTTTTCCATGTCTATACGGTAGACCAACACATCCTGATGGTGCTGCGCAATATGCGCCGCTTCTTCATCGTTGAGCATGCGCACGAGTATCCGTTTTGCTCCCAACTGGCCAGTGGCTGGGACAAGCCGTGGCTGCTGTACATCGCTGCCCTGTTTCACGATATTTCCAAAGGACGGGGCGGCGACCACTCCGATCTGGGTGCGGTTGAGGTGCGGCGGTTCTGCAAACAACATGGCTTTGCCCTTGAGGACACCCAATTGATCGAATTTGTGGTCCGCGAGCACTTGGCCATGAGCCGCATAGCCCAAAAATCGGATTTAAGCGACCCCCAGGTCATTGCCGACTTTGCCAAGCGGGTGGGTAACGAGCGTCAACTCACTGCGCTGTACCTGCTGACCGTGGCCGACATCCGCGGCACATCGCCCAAGGTGTGGAACGCCTGGAAAGGCAAACTGCTCGAAGACCTGTACCGCTACACCAGTCGGGCGCTGGGTGGCCATGCCCCTGACCCGGATGCCGATGTCCAGACCCGCAAGCGAGAGGCGCTGGTCATTCTGGCTCTGCACTCCTCGCCATTCGAAGCCCAGAAGGCCTTGTGGGCCACACTCGATGTCAGCTACTTCATGCGCCACGATGCGGTTGACATCGCCTGGCACACCAAGCACTTGTCACGCCATGTTGCCACCCAGCACCCGATCGTAAAGTCGCGCCACTCGCCTGCTGGAGGTTCCGGCTTGCAGGTATTGGTGTACGCCCTGGACCAGCCTGACCTGTTTGCCCGCATCTGTGGCTACTTTGACAAGGTGGGCTACAGCGTTCTTGACGCCCGCATTCACACCACGCAGGCGGGCTATGCGCTTGACACGTTTCAGGTCATCTATCCCGCTGAAGACATGGCAGAGCACTACCGCGAATTCACCAGCATGCTGGAGAACGGTCTGGCCAAAGTGATTGCCGACGCAGGGCCGTTGCCAAAACCCAGCCGAGGGCGGGTGTCTCGCCGTGTCAAGAGTTTCCCGATCGCTCCCCGCGTCACCCTCACCCCGGACGAAAAAGGCCAGCGCTGGTTGCTCAATATTTCAGCCAGCGACCGCGTCGGCCTGCTCTACAGTGTGGCCCGCGTGCTGGCACGCCACCACCTCAATTTGCAACTGGCAAAGGTTGCCACTCTGGGCGAACGGGTTGAAGACACGTTTCTGATCGACGGGCCCGAACTGCAACACAACCGCAAGCAAATCGAGATCGAGACCGAACTGCTGGAAGCGCTGGCAGCCTGAGCTACCACGCGTCGTGGGTCACGGACCCGACCTCAAAATAGCTTACACTTTCGGAATTACAATCCGGATATGTAAAATATGATACCGCGTCACGCCTCACCTCGCCTGCTTCGGCTCCTTCAAGGCTTTCCGGTTGTTACTGTCACAGGGCCACGCCAATCTGGCAAGACGACATTGGTGCGGCAACTTTTGGCCGACAAACCCTATGTCTCGCTGGAGGCCCCCGCTCAGCGTGAGTTTGCCCGCAGTCAGCCAGCAGAGTTTCTGCTCCAGTTCCCCCAGGGTGCAGTCATTGATGAAGCGCAAAACGCACCAGAACTTCTGTCTGAAATGCAGGGCGTCGTTGATGCTTCAGGCGCCATGGGGCAGTTTGTTCTGACCGGCTCGCACAACCTGTCACTGCTTTCCAGCGTGACGCAAAGTCTTGCGGGACGCACGGCGTTGGTGGAGTTGTTGCCGCTTTCCGTTGCCGAACTACGCGATGCGAACCTCCTCAACGCCGCTTACCCGGACCAAATGGTCAAAGGCTTTTACCCCGCCTTGTATGACAGGCCACTGGACCCCCATGATTGGCTGCACAGCTACCTTGTGACGTATGCCGAGCGGGACGCGCGCACTCTAGCGGCGATTCAAGATCTGGGCGCATTTCAGCGCTTTCTCAAGCTCACGGCCGCGCGGACCGGGCAACTGCTCAACATGCAGTCTCTCGCCAGTGATGCAGGAATTTCAGACAAAACCGCCAAGCACTGGTTGTCGATTTTGGAGACCTGTTACCTGATTCATTTTGTACGGCCACACTTTGCCAATTTTGGCAAGCGCCTGACCAAGAGCGCCAAACTTTATGTAACCGACGTAGGCCTGGCCTGCGCGCTACTGGGCATTGAGACGGCCAGCCAGGCGCAGAACCACCCGCTTCGCGGTGCATTGTTTGAGACCATGGTGGTGAACGAGTTTCTCAAGAACCGCTGCAATGCGGGCACGCGCGCGCCTTTGTATTTTTGGCGTGACAACATCGGAACCGAGGTCGATCTGATTCTGGAGCGTGGCAACGAATTGGCAGCAGTTGAGATCAAATCCGGCATCACTGTGGCGAGCGACGCCTTCAGCAATTTGAAGAAATGGCAAAAGTACGCGCAAGAGCGCGGCAACTTTTCCGCCATTTACCCGGGCCTGGTCTACGGGGGCAGCACGCGATACACCCGCGAAGGTGTGGACGTGATGCCATGGAATGGCCTGTAACTAACAAAATCGGGCTCTAGCCCCCGAATACACTGCGCATGCAGCTATTATTTTTATAGCACCCGCTAAATCCGAAGCTGCCCGAGAATCTCGCGGCCTATGGCCGTGAGCGGCACGACCCGCTCGACTCCACCGCGTTTGATGGCTTCCTTTGGCATGCCAAACACCACGCAACTCTCTTCGTCCTGGGCCAGCGTGTGGGCGCCTGCGGTGCGCATCTCCATCAGTCCGGCGGCTCCGTCATCGCCCATGCCGGTCATGATCACGCCCAAGGCGTTGGCACC
>CANNRR010000125.1 GCA_947508055.1 Burkholderiales bacterium | reverse complement strand
TTGATATTTTTGCAGGAGTGGCCGCGCGTGGCACAGTTGGTCGGTGAAGACACGTTGAGCCCGGTGATGGCTGCCGTGAAACTGATCAACAAATCCCCCAACGCCGTGGCCATTGCGACGTTGCTGCAAGCATTGGCGGGCGTTGCCAGGCGCTTGCCGACACAGGCTCAACTGCAACACTATCTGGATATCAGTCTGATGCTGATGGACCGCACCAGCGGCTCCATCCACGGTATTCACAAAAGCTACCCCAGCCCCAGTCTGGCGTTATTTTTTGAAAAATCAGCGCAGTTGCTGGAACTGTTAAGCCTGCAAGGTTTGAGAAACTGGACCGACTACGGCATACGCAACTACAGCCACCACCCTGAACAGCAGCGGGAGTATTTCAGCCTGGTGTCTGCTGACAGCCGCGCCGTGCTGCAGCGCGAGCGCCGTGGCACGCTGCTGATGGATAACACCCGCGCACTGGACCTGTACCTGAAAGCGCTCTGGCACGACGACGATGTGCTGGTGCCCTACTCCACCGCGTTTGATGTCCAGCGCCAGCCCATGCCCTACTTTGATGCCATGGGCATCCGGTTGCCCGACGTGTATGACGATCGCGAGGGCATCGGCGGTCTGGACCGCTACCGCGCCGCACTGGCCCATATTGCGGCGCACCGGCGCTGGAGCACGGCCATTTTTGCCGACAACTTCAGCCCGGCACAGCGCCTGGCCATCGAGTGTTTTGAAGATGCGCGGGTCGAGGCACTGGCCATGCGCGAATACCCCGGCCTGCGCCGCATCTTCAAGGCCCTGCACCCGACACCTGCCGACGGAGCCTGCAACCCCGCCACACATTCCTGCTTGCGCCACCGGCTCAGCGTTCTGTCACGCGCCTTGCTCGACCCACCCGGGCGGTTTGAACTGGCCCATCTGAGCGACTGGCGGCAGCGCTTTCACGCCCTGCTGGCGCAGGGCGAATCCAGCACCTCGGAGATCGCGGGCCTGGCGCTGAGCTATCTGGGCAAAACCCGACTCCAGAGCGACCAGTTGGCTGACACCTGGTTTGCCGACACGGTGGTGGACTACCGCGACGACAACCGCCACCTGTGGCGTTTTCACGAGCTCAACGATGACGAGGAGACGTTCGACGAGCATCAACAAACGCCCCCCGCAGACGAGATTCAAAGCCTGCCGCCACGCCACTACCCCGAGTGGGACTGCACCAGCCAGACCTTCCGACCTGACTGGGTGAGCCTGTACGAGAGGCTACACCCCAGTGGCAATCCGACCGACATTGATGCCCTGCTTGCCAAGCACAGCGCATTGGCCAAGCGCCTGAAGCGTTTGCTGGATTTGCTCAAACCGCAAGACAAGGTGCGTGTGCGGTATCAGGAAGACGGCAGCGAACTCGACCTGGACGTGGCCATTCGCTCGCTGATCGACTTGCGTGCGGGTAGCCAACCCGATACACGCATCAACATGAGCCACACGACAGACGGTCGCAGCATTGCAGTGACGCTACTGCTGGACCTGTCGCAGTCCTTGAACGAGAAGGCGCGGGGTTCCCAGCAAAGTGTGCTGCAGTTGAGTCAGGAAGCGGTGTCGTTGCTGGCCTGGGCGGTTCAGCAGTTGGGTGACCCGTTTGCCATTGCAGGGTTTCACTCAAACACCCGCCACGACGTGCGCTACTTTCACATCAAGGGCTTTGGCGAGCGTTGGGGTGATCAGGTGAAGGCGCGTCTGGCCGCAATGCAGGCCGGCTACAGCACCCGCATGGGTGCGGCGCTGCGCCACGCGGCACGCACGCTGGGCACGCAGCAAACCGACAAAAAGCTGCTGCTGGTGCTGACCGATGGCCAACCGTCCGACATTGACGTGCATGACGAGCGCCTGCTGATTGAAGATGCCAAGGTGGCCGTGCGGGAGTTGGATAAGCAGGGCATCTTTACCTACTGCATCAACCTGGATGCCAGCGCCGATGCCTATGTGAGCGACATCTTTGGCCATCAGTACACGGTGATTGACAACATTGCGCGGCTACCCGAGCAACTGCCCAAGCTGTTCATGGCGTTGACACGTTAAGACGCGTTAAGACAGGCGGCGCTGCACCATCAATGGTGGCTGGAGCCGTCGCATGTGCCAGAAGCGCCACTTCGGCCGGATGCTGACCCTTCAGGCGATGGTCGCTCCAAACCTGGCGCCAGCGGCGTGCGCTGGGCAGGCCATGGCGCAGGCCCAGCATGTGACGTGCAATGGTGCTCCAGGGTGTGCCGTGCAGATCAGCTTCGCGTGCCATGTATTCCACCATCTGCTGCTCCACCGACTCGCGGGTTTGACCGGATGCTGGTTCGCCGTAAAAGTGCGTGTCCCATTCACTCATCAGCCAGGGGTTGTGGTAGGCCTCGCGCCCCACCATGACGCCATCGACCGCTTGAAGTTGCTCGGCAATTTGGGCGTTGCTGGTGATGCCGCCATTGATGGCGATGGTGAGTTTGGGAAAGTCACGTTTGAGCTGGTGCACCAGGGCGTAGCGCAGGGGCGGCACCTCGCGATTCTCTTTTGGACTCAAACCTTTGAGCCAGGCGTTGCGGGCGTGGACGATGAACACCTTGCAACCGGCCTCGCTGACCGCGCCCACAAAGTCACGGACAAAGGCGTAACTCTCGGTCTTGTCGATACCAATGCGGTGCTTTACCGTGACCGGGACGTGGACCACATCGACCATGGCTTTGACGCAGTCGGCCACCAACCGGGGCTCCGCCATCAAACATGCCCCAAAGGCGCCACGCTGCACGCGTTCACTGGGGCAGCCGCAATTCAGGTTGATTTCGTCGTAGCCCCATTCCTGACCGAGTTTGGCGCAGTGGGCCAAGTCGGCCGCATCACTGCCGCCCAGTTGCAGCGCAACCGGGTGCTCTTGAGCGTTGTAGTGCAGGTGCCGGGCCACATCGCCATGGATCAGCGCGCCGGTGGTGACCATCTCGGTGTAGAGCAGCGCATTGCGGCTCAGCAGCCGGTGAAAATAGCGACAATGGCGGTCCGTCCAATCGAGCATGGGGGCAACGGACAGCCGGTGCATGGCGCCGGGAGTGTGGATGAGCAAGGAATTCAAGCTGAAATTTTCACAAAAATAGGGGCGCCCCAAATTGACCGCTGATTGCGCATCGCCTACATTGGGGCGCAGGTTTTCAAGACCAAATTATCGGCTCGTCGGGCAACCGACGGCTTCACACAACAACAATGACGACAACACCATGACCAAACTGTCACTACTGGACCTGGGCTTTTTCATTGCCGAGACCGCTGCCAGCCCGAAACACGTGGGCGGCTTGCTGATCTTCAAGCGTCCTCCCAAATCGCCAGCGGCCTTCGTCAAGAATCTGTTCCGTGACTATTTGACCTTTACCGACGTCAAACCGCCTTTCAACCGGATCATTCATTTTTCCATGAGCGCCCTGCCCCACTGGCAGGCCGCCGACGCCATCGACCTGAATCAGCACGTTTTCTACCATGTGCTGCCCAAAGGCAGTAACGACCGCAAGGCCCTGTACGACTTTGTCTCCAAATTGCATACGCCCATGCTGGACCGTAGCCGCCCGCTGTGGGCGGTGCATGTGATTGACGGCCTACCTGAAGGCCTTTTTGCGATCTATCACAAAATGCACCACGCCTATGCGGATGGCGTCACCATGTCGCGTTGGACAGCTGAAGGATTTACAGCGTCTCCAGAGGACATGGATTTGACGCCCGTATGGACGCTCAAGCACGGCGGGTACGCCACCCGGCGCGCCAAGGCCAATAACGAACTACTGCAAATGACCTGGAAAGAGGTCACCGGCACCACACGCCGCTTTTTGGGCATCGGTCGACTGGCGGCCATGCTGTTTCTGGAAAGCATCAAACTCACCAAAAACGCTATTGCCCTGCCCTTCGTGTCCAGCGCCAAGACGCCATTGACTGGGCAGGTTACATCGGGGCGTCAGTTCGCATCGGCTGGCATTTCAATGGAACGCGTAAACGCCATTCGCACGCGCACGCGCTCCACACTCAATCACATTGCGCTAACCTGTCTGGACGGTGCCTTACGCAAATACTTGAACGACCAGGGCGTTGAATTGCGCCGCCCCATCACCATCCAGATGCCGGTGAATCTGCGCAAGGAGGGCGAAAAAACGGCGGGCAACAAGATCGGCATCATCCAGGTGGAGCTATCACCACCCACGGATGACCCTTACATCCGCCTGCGCAATATCGGCTACTCGCTGCGCAATGTGCGCACCATGGTCGACAGCGTGGCACCGGAGGCGATTGAGTCTTACACCATCATCACCGGCCTGGTGGCGCAGATTGCGGAAATGCTGAAACTCAGCAACCAGATGCCGCCTATGGGCAACACACTGGTGTCCAACGTGCCGGGCCCCAAGGAGCATCTCTACATCAAGGGTGCGCGCATGGAAGAGATGCACCCCATCAGCACGCTGCCGCCCAGCAACCTGCTGAACATTACCCTGTTCAGTTACGCCGGTGACTTATTTTTCGGACTGATTGCCACCGATGAGCTACCCAACCTGGAACGCCTGGCCGACTACGTCACCGACGCCTTTGCCGAGCTGGAAGGTTCAGTCCGCGACACGCACGCCTAATCACGCGACAAGCGTGGGGGCGACAAATCCGCGCCGGGCCGCCCCAAGCGGGTTGAGCCCCCTCGGGGGGCAGCGCAGTACGCGAAGCGACAAGCGTGGGGGCCTTATGTAGCACACCAGGGGGCGGCGTTGTGCGCCAGCGCCATCCAAAGCGCCCAACCCGAACTGGCCGCCAAGGCTGCGCCCGCTAGACGCACACCCCATTGGCCGCTACCCAAGCGGCCCGGTGAGCCGTTCAAGCGCAGCCACAGCCAGGGTCCAATCACCATGGTGACGCTAGTACCCACGGCAAACAAAGCCATCACCATGGCGCCACCGGCTGGGTTGCCGGCCAGCGCCGCCACCAGCAGTGCCGAATACAGCAAGCCGCAGGGCAACAGCGCCCACAAAACGCCCAGCACTAGCGGCGCGCTACGGCCTTGGTTGGCCGCAAAAGACCGCGTGCGGGCCCACACCTTGCGGGCCGTGCTCTCCAGCCAAACAGGCTGGCGCGCCTGCAATAGCAACATCAAACCCAGCACCAGCGCCGCCACATGAAAGAGCGACCAGACCGGTCGCAGTGCCGCTGATTGCACGGTCAACCAGCCCAGGCCTTGCAGCGACGCTGCTGCCAGAGCGCCCAAGACCGAATACCCAACAATGCGCCCAAGTTGAAACCCCCACAGGGCGGAGTTTCTGTGGGGGCCCGCTGCCTGGCTGATGCCCGCGCAGGCAGCCCCGCACATGGCAACGCAGTGCGGCCCACCCACCAGACCCATGAGCAACGCGGTCAGCGCCAGAGAAGATTGCATCGGGCGATGCTAAATGATCTTGGAAAACCGCGCCCTGTTGCGGTCGGTCTGTAAATAACGATCAAACACCATGGCCACTGCACGTACAAAAAACCAGCCCCGGGCGGTGACTTGAATGCCTGCTTCGTCGACCAGCACCAAGCCCTGATCGACCAGGGACTGCATGTCTTGCAGTTCCTTGGCGAAATAGGTACTGCAATCCACCAGATATGCCAGATTGATCGACTCGAACTGCACTTGCCCCTGGCACATCAGCGCCATGATCATCGCGCGGCGGACCAAATCGTCACGCGACAACGCCAATCCACGTACCACCGGCAGTTGCCCCTGGTCCAGCAGATCACAGTACTCATCCATGGTCTTGGCGTTCTGACTGTAGGTCACACCAACGCGTCCAATGGATGATACGCCCAGGCCGATCAGATCGCAGTCGGGCTGCGTGCTATAGCCCTGGAAGTTGCGGTGCAAACGGCCCTGGCGCTTGGCGACGGCAAGGGCATCGTCGGGCAAGGCGAAGTGGTCCATGCCCACATACACATAGCCCGCTTCGCGCAAGGCTGCCAAAGAACGCGACAGCATCGCCACCTTCGCCGCGGCGCTGGGCAACTCTGTTGCGTCAATGCGTCGTTGCGGCTTGAAGCGTTCGGGCAAGTGGGCGTACGCGTACAGCGCAATGCGGTCCGGGCGCAACGCGCCAATCTGCGCCAGCGTGCGGTCAAATGACTCAGGGCTTTGGCGTGGCAGCCCATAAATCAGGTCCACATTGATGGACTCAAAACCCCGCGCTCGGGCAGCCTCCACCAAGGCAAACACCCGCTCCGCAGGTTGCACCCGGTGTACGGCCTTTTGTACGGCAGTGTCAAAGTCCTGCACGCCAAAACTCAGGCGATTGAACCCCAACCGGGCCATGCAGTCGAGTCGTCCTGCATCCACGGTTCTGGGATCAATTTCTATGGCGTACTCGCCGGACGCAGAAAATTGAAAATTGCGCCGTAGCATGGCCATCAATTCAGCAAGTTCATCATCGCTCAAAAAAGTGGGGCTTCCGCCGCCCAAATGCAGTTGACTGATGGCTTGGCCCACGCCCATCTGCTGGGTATGCAAGTCCACCTCACGCGCCAAGTACTGCAAGTAAGACGCGGCACGGTCATGGTGCTTGGTAATGATCTTGTTGCATGCACAGTAGTAGCACAATGACTCGCAAAATGGAATGTGAACGTAAATCGACAGCGGCATGGATCGGGCCGCCAAGCCGCTACGGCGTTGGGTTAGGGCTTGGCAGTAATCGCCAGCCGTGAATGCCTCCACAAAGCGGTCCGCGGTCGGAAAAGAGGTGTAACGCGGCCCGGGCACGTCAAACCGGCGCAACAAATCTTCAGAAACGGTTTCAGCGTCAACATTCATGGAAACTCCGGGCGAACGGACCTGACTGTGCAACAAAATGAATGTAATTAAATTGATTTGAATCAAGGGCGATGAAAGTAGTTAAACTGTGAGCCATACGATCCTCAGCAGCGCACACCATGCTTGACCACGACCCATCATCCACCACTTGCACTACCGGCCAAACGCACCACGCGGTGAAAGCCGACTCAAAAGTGATCGGTATTGCAGCGCAGGCCATCAAGGTCGCCTGCTCCAATTGCAATCTGCGAGAGTTGTGCATGCCGATGGGACTCAGTTCGGCCGAGTTGGACCGGATCGAAGACGTAGTGGCAAGCCGACGCAAGATCAAACGGGGAACCATGCTGTTTCGCAATGGCGATAAATTCACCAGTCTGTATGCCATTCGCACCGGGTTTTTCAAGACTTGCGTTGCTTCAGAAGATGGGCGCGATCAAGTAACAGGCTTTCAAATGGCCGGCGAAGTGATCGGACTGGACGGAATCGTCAACGACAACCACACCTGCGACGCAGTGGCACTTGAAGACGCCGAGGTATGCGTCATGCCCTTTGACCGCATTGAGGAATTGTCCCGCGAGGTCAACGCGCTGCAGCGCCATGTTCACAAGATCATGAGCCGTGAAATTGTTCGCGAAAATGGTGTCATGCTGTTGCTGGGCAGCATGCGTGCGGAAGAGCGTCTGGCCGCCTTTTTGCTGAACCTGGTGCAGCGCCTTCACGCCAGAGGGTTTTCACAGTCAGAAGTGGTTTTACGGATGACCCGCGAAGAAATCGGCAGCTATCTGGGGCTGAAACTTGAAACGGTCAGTCGCACCTTTTCGAAATTTGTTGACGATGGCATGATCGAAGTGAAGCAGCGCCATGTTCGCATTTTAAACCCGGACGCCTTGCACGAGATCGTCAACTCGAAGTCCAACCTCTAGCCAGGACTGAAAAACGCAGAGTTTCAGGCGTCAGCAGGCGCCTTGTTTGGGACAACCGCTCGGACGCTCCATAGGTTGCATCGGGCAGCGGTTGACTTCAAACGGCGACATGGCCAACAAGGTGGTCAGTCCGCTGGACACAACGGCAACTCCCCAAAACACAAAAAATGCAATGGTGTAGATTGCCTGTCGCGTCAAATCGAGTGGCATGCCAAACCAGTGCATATCCTGCGGATCCACCACCGCAAACACCAGCATTTCAAGCACGCCGGCCATCAGGAAGGCAGGCCAGACAATCCACATCAATCGTTGTTGCAGCATGATTTACCTCGGATCCTTCACGCCGGTTGCAGCATGGTTTCGGGCTTGCGTTGCTGGCGCCAGACTGGTGGGGTTGTCCGCCAGGGTCTTGTTGATTTCAAGGCCCTTGCGGTAGTAGTCTTCGTCAACCACCGGATCTTTTCCCGACGCTGCCAGGTAAAACGTAACGAACGAAGCCACGACCACAATGGCGGGGCCCGAGATAACCATCCAGACATGACCAAATTTCCACCAGGGTTTTGCGGGAACTAATTCAGGTTGGGACATCGTGAATCCTTAGCGAGGAACAATAAAAACTGACTTTTCAGAAACCGAACCAACCGATTCCTGGGCGGCGATCTGAAAATGAACGGTATGCGAGCCGGCCGGAGCGACATCATAAGGGGCCTGCACGCGAACTGCCACCCAACGGGCCTGGGTGGACTCGACGACCACATCGCGCTCGGAGGTCAGCACCAGTCCCGGCAAACCATCGACCGCCAGAGCGAAGTGCTGCACGGCTTCCGTGGCGTTCATGATTTGCAGGCGATACACGTTTTCGATGCGCCCGCCGTCAACAATGCGCGCCAGCACCCCGCGATCGCGCACCACGTCGACTTTGAACGGCGTGCGCATTGCCAGACTGGTCACCATCGCCAGAACCACACCTCCAAGAATTCCGGAATACACCAGCACCCGTGGACGCAACACGTGGCGCATCGTCTGACTGGATGTCCAGCGCTGACTGACTGCGTTTTGTGTCGAGTACTTGACCAAACCACGCGCATAGCCCAACTTGTCCATAACGATGTCGCACACGTCGGCGCAGGCGCCACAGCCAATGCACTCGTACTGCAGCCCTTTGCGAATGTCGATACCTGTAGGGCAGACCTGTACGCACAAACTGCAATCCACGCATGAACCCAGATTCAGCGCAACCGGATCGGCTTTCTTGGAACGTGCACCGCGGGGCTCACCACGCTCTTCGTCATAGGTCACGATCAGTGTATCGTTGTCAAACATGGCACTCTGGAAGCGAGCATAGGGACACATGTGTTTGCACACCTGCTCACGCAAAAACCCGGCATTGCCATAGGTGGCCAAGCCATAGAAGATCGACCAGAATATTTCCCAGGAACCCATTTGCAACTGAAAGACTTCAGCGCCGAGTTCCTTGATGGGTGTAAAAAAACCGACAAACGTGAAACCGGTCCACAGCGCCAAGGCAAGCCACAGAAAATGCTTCGAAAACTTGCGCAGGATCTTGTCTAAGGTCCAGAGCCCCGCATCGCGGCGCATATGGGCCGAGCGATCACCCTCGATCTTTTTCTCCAGCCAGAGAAAAATCTCGGTGTAAACCGTCTGCGGGCAGGCATAGCCACACCATAATCGCCCCGCAACGGCAGTGAACAGGAACAGGGAAAGTGCAGAAATGACCAGTATGCCGGTCAGATAGATAAAGTCCTGTGGATACAGAACCAGACCAAAAATGTAGAAACGACGAGCGCCCAAATCAAACAAAACAGCCTGCCGCTGGCCCCATTGGAGCCACGGCAAGCCGTAAAAAACCAACTGGGTCAGGAGCACCATGCCCCATCGCCAGTTTGAGAAAAGGCCAGAAACACTGCGCGGGTAGATCTTTTGGTGCGCTTCGTAGAGCGACACCATGGTCACATCGCTTTCAGGAGGAACAACTGCCCCTCCCTCTTGCGACTGAACGATCGGTATAATTTTGCGTCGCGACGGCCCCTTATCACTCAAAAGTCAACACCTCTAGCTTCAATCAATTACTTGGCTGCGGCCTTATTGGAAAGACCCCAAACGTAAGATGTTAGCACCTGGACCTGGCCTGCAGACAAACGCTCACCCTGTGCCGGCATCTGGTTGACTTTGCCATTATTGACCATGGCCACGATGGCATTCTCACCAAAACCGTGCAGCCAGATGTTGTCGGTCAGGTTGGGAGCACCCAATGCCTGATTGCCCTTGCCATCCGGTCCGTGGCATGCAGCGCAAATCATGAATTTTTCTTTGCCCAAGTTGGCCCGCCCTGAATCATGTGGGCTATTGGAAAGACTCAGCACATAGTTGGCTACATTCTTGACATCGTCTGCGGTGCCTACAGCGGCAGCCATCGGGGGCATGTTGCCGATGCGCCCCAGGGTCAAGGTCTCCTTGATCTTGTCAGGTGCGCCACCGTGCAGCCAGTCACCATCAGTCAGGTTTGGAAAGCCCTTGGAGCCACG
>CANNRR010000124.1 GCA_947508055.1 Burkholderiales bacterium | reverse complement strand
TATTTTGGTCTTGCCCGCCTCAAGTGGGATCACCGCGCCTTGCTTGGCATCAGTGAAATCAATGTCCCGGTAGGGCTCAGCGACGATTTTTTTCATACATATTCCTTTGCGGTTTGTTGGCCTTCCAAGACGATATCAGTCGGTAAATGTCTGGCTCACGGTGCGTATAGACAAGCACCAATAGTGCTCCAGTAGCGCTCATCCCCAGTGTGACGAATCGCTGCTCGCCTTGCGCATCTGGATCCTCACGCGTAAGGGCAAAGTCATCCACAAGCACGGTGGCAGCTTCTCCAAAAGACACCCCATGTGCCTGCAGATTGGCAGCCGCCTTTGCCGGGTCCCATTCGATATGCATTGATTTATTGTATGCACAAATGTCTACCTGTCAAGCATTGGCCATTTCAATTGGCCATTTCAATGTGCACCAGTCACTCCCCAGCAACTTTATCTTCCAGGTTCCCCACAATTGACTTGATACCCCCTGCCCAGTAGAGCCAACATGCCTCAACCGCAAAGGAAATGAGGGCAAATGGTTTTAGAAACGGGTCAATCCAAATACCGGGCGGCGCAGTACGTGCGCATGTCCACCGAGCATCAACAGTACTCCACCAACAACCAGGCCGACAAGATTCTGGAATATGCACAGCGCCGCAATATCGAGATTGTTCGCAGTTCACGCCCGACATGACGCGGGTGCTGCGCATCGAGCGCCAGCAGCCAGAGATCCTTGAACACTTTGAGCTGGTGGTCAACACCGTCAGCATGGAAGAGGCCGTTCCGCAGCAGCACACTGAAGATGTTGTTCCTGAACCCAAAGCTGCATGACCCAATGGATTTACATTTTGATCAGCTATACTGCGACCAAAGTAAGGCAACAGGTTCACACTCAAAGATGAACCAGGCCCTGCCAAGTCTAGGGAAACTGTCACGCATGAGCGCACCCAACTGTTTTAGAAATCGCTTGCCAGCTTCCTTTTGACCGTGCTAGCATAGTTCAGAGTTGAACCAAAAGACGCAAATCCGGCCTGCCGAAGGCTACACGGCACGGCGGTAGCGTGTCAAAAACCCCCTTGCTTCCCCCATCTTCCTATGGTCCTCAAAGTCCGCGATATTGAAGACATTCACTTTCGGGTATTGCGCCTGCTTGAAGCCAACCCAACCATGCAGCAGCGCGAACTCGCAGACGAGCTTGGTGTAAGTCTGGGCAAAACCAATTACTGCCTAAGGGCACTGCTCGACAAGGGCATGCTGAAGATGCACAACTTCCAGAGTAGCAGGCGCAAGTTAGCGTATGCCTATCTGCTCACGCCTAAGGGCATCTCAGAAAAGGCCTCCCTCACTGGGCGCTTCTTGCAGCGCAAGATGGACGAATACGCTGTACTCACGGCAGAAATCGAATCCCTGATGCGAGACCAGCTAAATCAGATCAAAGGTTCGTCACTGAGCGCTAACGTTCTCACTGCCGCCGATGCGGCCGTTGAGGCTGAAGTTCTTGCTGCCACAGATGCTGCCGTTGCCGCTGATGCCGTCATTGCACCCAATGCTGTCATTGCGCCCAAGGCTGTCATCGCAACCGAGGCTGTCATTGCTGGCTCCGACCCGCAATCCATGCCCCCCGGACTCCAACCAACATGAAATGTGATTGCAATCTTCAATTCATTTGTAGTAACATATCTACATAAATGAAATGAGCAAGACCATGACCCTCACCACATTCTCAAGTCGACAGTTCAATCAGGATGCCGGCAGTGCCAAGAAGGCAGCCAAGCGGGGGCCCGTGTTTATTACCGATCGCGGCAAACCGGCACACGTTCTGCTCACCATGGACGACTACCAAAAACTCACCGGCAGCCGCGGCAAAATCGCTGACCTGCTGGCCATGCCGGGCGTGGAAGACCTGGAGCTTGAGCTGCCTCTGCCGCGTGAAGTGGCACAGGCGGCGGTACTTGGCTGATGTACCTGCTCGACACCAACGTTGTCTCCGAGTTGCGCAAGGTGCGCGCCGGCAGGGCTGATGCCAACGTGGCGGCCTGGGCCGATAGTGTGAATGCCGCCGATCTGTATTTGTCGGTCATCAGCGTTCAGGAACTGGAGATTGGGGTGTTGCTTGCCGAGCGCCGCGATCCATCGCAAGGTGCTGTTTTCAGGGCCTGGCTCACAGCGCATGTATTGCCGGCATTTGCCGGTCGGGTGCTTATGGTCGATACGGCCGTTGCCCTTCGCAGTGCGCGTTTGCATGTGCCCGATCCACGCCCCGTGCGTGACGCTCTGATTGCGGCCACTGCGTTAGTTCACGGCATGACAGTAGTCACTCGCAACGTCAACGATTTTGTGCCAACCGGTGTTCCCATTCTCAATCCATGGCTCAGTGTTTAACTGAGGCCGTCATTGCGGGCTCCGACCCGCAATCCATGCCCCCCCGGACTCCAACCAACATGAAGATAGCAATCGCAGGCTCAGGTTACCCTCCTGCGTAAAATTCCGTCATGCGACTCACATTCGACCAAGTTCAAGCCATCAAGGAAACGGCCCATTCGGTGCTTGGCGATGACGCGCGGGTTATCCTTTTTGGTTCGCGCACTGACGATGCAAAGAGAGGGGGTGACATTGACCTGCTATTTGAAACCGATCACCCGGTTGCCAACCGTGCCACCACTGTCGGTGCACTCTATGTCTCGCTGATTCGCAAACTTGGCGACCGCAAAATCGACATCATTTTGAAAGATGTGCTGACCCCGCCGGCCCCGGTGCTGGAAATTGCACACCAAACCGGCATCCAGTTATGAGCCTCCGATACGTCGGCCTCTCCAACCGCATAACCGAGAGCCTGCAGGGCGTGGTCGACAAGGCTGTCATCCCGGACTCGATCCGGGATCCATGGATTGCGGATCAGGTCCGCAATGACAGCACGGGGGCAATGACAGCACGGGGCGCGATAAAAGATATACGTTACTAATACGTATACCTATCAAGGCAAATCATGCAAGTTTCAAAATGGGGTAACTCGCTGGCGGTGCGGTTTCCGGCCAATCTGGTGCAGGCACTCAACCTGAAAGAGGGTGAAGAAATTGATCTTCATCTTGTCGGCGCCAGAGCGTTTGAAGTAAGCAAGAAGCCCGGCACCAAAGAACTGCTTGAGCGCCTGCATCAATTTCGTGGTCGCCTGCCGGCTGATTTTCATTTTGATCGACTCCAGGCCAACCAAAGAGACGGCGCGGCGTGATCAGCGTACAAGTACGCAATGAAGTTGCATCTGTCTGCAGAAAAAACTCAACATGCCATGGGAAGAAGTCGATGCCGTGCTGCAGGCCACCAAGGCCGGCTCCGAAGTGCTGTTTTCCGAAGACATGCAAAGCGGCATGACTGTAGCAAGCTTGCAGATCCAGAATCCATTCAAATGAAGATAGCCATAGCAGGCTTAGCGTCAGACCCATCCTCATGAGTAGCGTCAAGTTCTTCGAAACCAAGCGAGTTGGCTACAAACTGTAGGCAACTGAAATAGCTTTCCCATGAACGCCGCTGCGGATAAAGATATCATGATATCATTTATGCCTCAAGCCACTCCGAAAGACTTTTATGGCACAAGTCATCGTTCGCAACATTGAAGACGACGTCAAGGCCGGCCTCAAAGAGCGCGCCAGCCTGCATGGCTGGAGCATGGAAGAAGAGGTTCGGCAGATATTGCGACAAGCCGTCAGCACCGCAGCGCCGGCGCGTACCCGGCTTGGCTCCAACATTGCTGCGCGCTTTGCTGGTGCGGGCCTGACTGAACCCCTGGCCGAACTGCATGGCCAAACCATTGAACCCATGAGCCTGGGCGCATGATCATTCTGGACACCAACGTCTTGTCGGCATTGATGCTGCAATTACCCGACCCCCAGGTGGTCGCCTGGCTTGACCAGCAAGCCGCAGAGTCGGTCTGGCTCACCAGCATCACCGTGTTTGAAGCCCGTTACGGTCTGGCCCTGCTGAGCGCGGGCCAGCGCAAAGCCTTGTTGCAGCAGCGCCTTGAAGAACTCCTGAAAGACGATCTGCAAAACCGCGTCTTGCAGTTTGATACCCATGCCGCCACCCAAGCCGCCGATCTGGCAGCCAACCGCAAAGCCCGCGGCCACCCGGTGGACATGCGCGACACCTTTGTTGCCGGCATTGCACTGGCGCGGCGTGCCACCCTGGCCACGCGCAATACGCGCCACTTTGATGACATCTCGGTCCCGGTGGTAAACCCTTGGGAAGCCGTCGTTTAACCATGATCCCGGGCTCCAAGGCTGTCATCCCGGACTCCAAGGCTGTCATCGCGGACTCCAAGGCTGTCATCCCGGACTCCAAGGCTGTCATCCCGGACTCCAAGGCTGTTATCGCGGGCTCCAAGGCTGTCATCCCGGACTCCAAGGCTGTCATCGCGGGCTCCAAGGCTGTCATCCCGGACTCGATCCGGGATCCATGGATTGCGGATCAGGTCCGCAATGACAGCCCGGGGGCAATGACGGCGTCGGACAGCGCGGCGTGACCAAACTGACTGCCAATCGAATCCATGCAAAAATATGGCTATCCAGAATTTTAAGGGCTTGAGTCATGAAAACCATTGCCGTATTTGAAGCCAAAAACCGGTTTTCGGAGTTGCTTGCTGCGGTAGAGCTCGGCGAAGAAATTACCATCACACGCCATGGCTCGCCGGTGGCCCGGCTGGTAGCGCTTGACGCCACTGCCAAGCCGTCGCCACAGCAATGCCAGCGCGTCTCTGGTGCCATGCAGCGCTTGCGTGTGCTAGGCGCCGGCGCCGAGCTGGGCTGCACTGTGCCGCAAGCGCTTCAGGCGGGCCGCGACTAATGCCCTTTGTGCTTGACAACTCGGTGGTCACAGGCTGGTATTTGCCAGACCAGGCCACAAGCTACTGCCAAACCATTGCAACCCGGCTCGAAAGCGACAAGGCGCTGGTACCCAGCTTGTGGCAGCACGAACTTACCAACGTCCTCAAAACCGCCTGTACCCGTGGCACGCTCAGCCTGGATACCGCCAGAGAAATACTGGACACCCTGAGCACCCTGCCGATCGAAGTGGACGCCAACCCCGGCCCCGGTCAACGCCAGTTGTTTGAACTCGCCATGCGCTACAAACTCAGCAGCTACGACGCCGCCTACCTTGAACTGGCCATGCGCCACGGCTTACCCATCGCCACGCAGGATGCGCAGCTCAAAGATGCCGCGGTTGCAGCGGGCGTGGCTGTTTTGCGATAAATAAGCGATCTCTCCCCAACCAACATGAAGATAGCAGTTGCAGGTTTAGGTTAGCCACTGTGCAGATCCAGAATCCATTCAAATAGGTAATTCATTGCGCATGCATAATGCATGCATATAACGGCGAATTAGGATCACCATGCCCTCTTTACAAATCCGGCAAATGCCCGACAGCATTTACAACGCACTGTCTTTCAGGGCTGAGCAAGCCCACCGCAGCCTGACCCAGCAAACCTTGGTGGAGCTGACGGTGGCTCTTGGCGGCGACGGCAAGTTGCGGCGTTTGCAAGCGCTTGAAAGAATTCGTCAACGCCATGCGCAGCAAACGCCGCCAGCGGTTATGCCTGACCTGGAAGCCGCCATTCGGCAGGACCGAGAGCGCTGATCATCCATGCGTCTGGTACTTGACACTTCTGCCGCAGCCAACATCGTGCTGGGCACGGCTGAGGGTTTACGGCTCGCCACCGTGCTTGACCAGGCGGACTGGGTCATCGCCCCCAGCCTGTTCCACAGCGAAATGGGTAACACACTCTGGAAGTCTGTGCGTTTCGGCAGCTTGGCGCAAGACACCGCGCTGGCCTTGTATGAAGATGCGGTGGCGCTGGTCGATGAGTTTGTAGCCGATCAGTCGCTCATCATTCAGTCCATAGCCGCTGCCGTGCGGCACCAGCATCCCGTTTATGACATGATATTCGTGACCCTTGCACAACGTTATGGTTGCCGCCTTCTAACCACCGACCAGAAATTACAAGCATTGACACAGCGCATTGACCCTGCGCTGTGCTGGATCGACCCATCATCAAGATGACTGCTTGTAAGCAAAAATGATTACAATGATTTCATTGCAATCACTTAGAGTCAACCCATGAGTAGCCTTACCGTTAGAAACCTCGATGAATCAGTCAAGAACGGTCTGCGCCTGCGCGCAGCACGCCATGGCTGGTCCATGGAACAAGAGGTGCGGCTTATTCTTCAAAAAATCGTTGCCCCCGAACAAGCAGCACAAGTCAGCTTTGCTGAACGCGTCAATGCCAGGTTTTCTGGCCTGCAAGCCGATTCCTTACCGGTACCCGAGCGACAAATCGCCCGTACACCGCCTGACCTGGCCAGCCCATGAGCAACGGCTTTGTGCTCGACACCAATGTGCTCTCCGAACTGATGCGAGAGCGCCCTGCCAACACCGTGCTTGGCTGGTTTGCCGAAAACGCAGGCAGTGTGATGCATATCAGCGCTGTCACGCAGGCCGAGATTTTGACTGGGGTTGCCCTGCTGCCAGAAGGCAAGCGTCGCACCGCACTGGCGGTGGCGGCAGAGCAGATGTTTGAGCAAGACTTTGCCGACCGCTGCCTGGCATTTGACGCTGTTGCCGCCAGAAACTATGCCGTCATCGTCTCGGAACGCACGCGCCAGGGGCATCCAATCACCACCGAAGACGCCCAAATTGCGGCCACGGCACTGGCCAATGCGCTGACCGTAGCCACCCGCAACACGGCAGATTTCAAGAACATTCAGGGTCTGGAAATAGTAAACCCATGGGAAGCTGTGGTTTAGCCATAAGCGAGTTGGCTACTGTTACTTGACTCAATACGGCCAATAGCCGGATCATCTGTCACCAGAAATCAGGAAGATGCAATGAACACCGCAACACTCAAGCCGGCCCGCATGGAGCTAAAAACCACGTATGACGCTAAGGAACTGCTCAATCGGGCGGCTGCCCTGGACGGCATGGACCTCACTTCGTTTGTGCTGGGTTCGGCAATGGAGAAAGCGCGCCAGGTTGTTGCGGAGCCATCGCCCATGTTCTTGGCTGTGGGATCGATTGCCACGTCGCTCCGCTCCTTTCCATGAAGAGTTCCACCCCTGATTGTCATTGCCGGCCCCGACCCGCAATCCATGGCTCGCGTGGCACTGGATCCCGGATCAGGTCCGGGATGACAGAGGTGTGGACCCCCAAATCATGAAAATAGCCATAGCAGGTTTAGGCTACGTCGGCCTCTCCAACGCCGTGCTGCTAGCCCAGCACAACGAGGTGGTGGGCATCGACCTGAACGCAGCCAAAGTGGCCATGCTCAACGCGCGCCAGTCGCCCATTGAAGACGCCGAGCTTGAAGACTACCTGGCCCACAAACCTTTGAACCTGCGCGCCACGCTGGACAAGGTTGACGCCTACACCGGCGCAGACTTCGTCATCATCGCCACCCCCACCGACTACGACCCCCAGACCAACTACTTCAACACCAGGTCCATCGAGTCGGTCGTCGCAGACGTAACAGCCATCAACCCCCAAGCCGTGATGGTCATCAAGTCCACCGTCCCCGTGGGCTACACCGCCAAACTTCGGGAACAGTATTGTCGGCAAGCTGTCATCCCGAGCTCCAACGCTGTCATCCCGGACTCCAAGGCTGTCATCCCGGGCTCCAACGCTGTCATCCCGGACTCGGAAGTTGTCATCCCGGACTCGATCCGGGATCCATGGATTGCGGATCAAGTCCGCAATGACAGCATGAGCAGCAACGACGGCAACAGCAACAACAGCAGCAATAGCAATGACAGCCTCAGCAGCCATCCATCCCCTTCCATCATCTTCAGCCCCGAATTCCTCCGCGAAGGCCACGCCCTCTACGACAACCTGCACCCCAGCCGCATCGTCATTGGTGAAATCAGTGTGCGCGCCCAAACCTTTGCCCGCTTGCTGCAACAAGGCGCGGTCAAACAGAACATCTACGTACTGTTTACCAACAGCACCGAGGCAGAGGCCATCAAGCTCTTTGCCAACACCTACCTCGCCATGCGGGTGGCCTACTTCAACGAGCTAGACAGCTTTGCCGCCACCCACGGCCTGGATACCAAGCAGATGATCAAGGGCGTGTGCCTTGACCCACGCATTGGCAGCTACTACAACAACCCCAGCTTCGGCTACGGCGGCTACTGTCTGCCCAAAGACACCAAACAGCTGCTGGCCAATTACGACCACGTGCCCCAAACGCTGATGCAGGCCATAGTTGACTCCAACAGCACCCGCAAAGACTTCATCGCCGCAGACATCCTAAAGAAGCTGGCGCAATCGAAGGAAATGGGCTCTGCCATCCCAGGCTCCAAGGCTGTCATCCCGGACCCCAAAGATGTCATCCCGGACCCCAAAGATGTCATCCCGGACTCCAAGGCTGTCATCCCGGACTCGATCCGGGATCCATGGATTGCGGATCAAGTCCGCAATGACAGCATGCGCGGCCATGACAGCATAAGCGCCAATAACAGCACTAGCGCCACCAAGCCCCCCGTAGTAGGCATCTACCGCCTGGTCATGAAAGCCGGCTCCGACAACTACCGCGCCAGCAGCATCCAGGGCATCATGAAGCGCATCAAGGCCAAGGGTGTGGAAGTCATCGTTTACGAGCCCGTGCTCAAAGAGCCCCACTTCTTCAACTCGCGTGTGGTCAACGATCTGCAAAAGTTCATCAAAGAAGCCGACGTGATCGTGGCCAACCGCATAACCAAAGACCTGCAAGGCGTAGCCGACAAGGTTTACACCCGCGACCTGTTTGGGCAAGATTAGCAAGAGAACTCCACCATGAACCTCACCAACGCAAAAATCGCCATCATCGGCCTGGGTTATGTCGGGCTACCGCTCGCCGTGGAATTCGGCAAGAAGCGCCCGGTGCTTGGCTTCGACATCAACACCGCCCGCATTGCCGAGCTGCAATCGGGTCAGGACCACACGCTCGAAGTCAGTCCGGCAGAGCTCAAAGAGGCCAGCCACCTGAGCTTTAGCAGCACGCTTGAAGACCTCAAAAGCTGCCAGGTGTTCATCGTCACCGTACCCACGCCCATTGCCAAGGCCAACCGGCCCGACCTGCGCCCGCTGCTCATGGCCAGCCAGACCGTAGGCCAGGCACTCAAACCGGGCGATGTGGTTGTTTACGAATCCACCGTGTACCCCGGCTGCACCGAAGAATTCTGCGTCCCCATTCTTGAAAAGTTCAGTGGCCTCAAGTTCAACCGCGACTTCTTCTGCGGCTACTCCCCCGAGCGCATCAACCCCGGCGACAAAGAACACCGCCTGCCCAGCATCAAAAAAGTTACCAGTGGCAGCACGCCAGAAGCTGCCGAGGCCATAGACCAGCTCTACAAACAAATCATCACCGCCGGCACGCACAAGGCCAGCAGCATCAAAGTGGCCGAAGCCGCCAAGGTGATTGAGAACACCCAGCGCGACCTCAACATCGCGCTCATGAACGAGCTCAGCCTCATCTTCAGCCGACTTGGCATCGACACGCTCGAAGTGTTGCAAGCCGCCGGCACCAAGTGGAACTTTTTGCCCTTTCGCCCGGGGCTGGTGGGCGGCCACTGCATCGGCGTTGACCCGTATTACCTCACGCACAAGGCGCTTGAAGTTGGCTACCACTCCGAGGTCATCCTGGCCGGGCGGCGCATCAACGACAGCATGGCCGCCTACGTGGCAGACCAGACAATCAAGCTCATGCTGCGCAAAAACCTGCCCGTGCTGGGCAGCCGCGTGCTGGTGCTGGGCCTCACCTTCAAAGAAAACTGCCCCGACGTGCGCAACACCAAAGTGGTTGACATCGTCAAAACGCTGCAAAGCTACAACACCCAGGTGGACGTGTACGACCCCTGGATCGACGTGGCCGAAGCGCAGCACGAATACGGCCTTGCGTGCCTCACCCAGCCGCCGCAGGCCGGCCAGTACGCCGCCGTTGTATTGGCGGTGGGCCATCGCGAGTTTGTGGCGTGGGGCGAAGCAGGCATCAAAGCCCTGGGGCAGGCCAACGCCGTTATCTACGACGTCAAAGGCATCCTGCCGCTGGGTGCGGCGGACGGCAGGCTGTAACCGGAAAGTGATTAAATAGCAAACCCATGGGAAGCTGTGGTTTAGCCATAAGTGAGTTGGCTACTGTTACTTGACTCAATACGGCCAATAGCCGTGTCATATGTCACCAGAAATCAGGAAGATGCAATGAACACCGCAACACTCAAGTCGGCCCGCATGGAGCTAAAAACCACCTATGACGCCAAGGAGCTGCTCAATCGGGCGGCTGCCTTGGACGGCATGGACCTCACTTCGTTTGTGCTGGGTTCGGCAATGGAGAAAGCGCGCCAGGTTGTTGCCGAGCACGCTCTTATTTCCCTGACCAAAACCGGTCAGACCGCATTGGCTCAACTGTTAACCAACCCACCGCTGCCTACGCCAGCAATGAGTGAACTCATGAGTCT
>CANNRR010000123.1 GCA_947508055.1 Burkholderiales bacterium | reverse complement strand
GGTATTCGACGCATCGACGCCAGCCCATACCCCACAACGGCTTCCGTTGGTGCCAGATGGCGACAAGTCGCTGAGTCCGCCGGGACCGCCCTGATGGCCACTTCAAATTCCCACACCTGTGGCCGGAGGCAAGTGGGCTCTGTAGGGCAGAAGGGCCAGATGCTCGTGCGTAAGAGGTGACCCCTCCCCAGCCACTTCGCATGGTGGCCATTCAACGATGGATCGGTCGCAGAAATGCAGGTGCGCTGACAGTCGAGGCTCGTCAACTTGCGAATGAATGATCTTGATCAACTCAATCAGGCAATATCCCCCAAATGGGGGATGGACCCCAGTAGCTTTACGACGTAGCCTGAACATCGTTTTGGATGCCCTGTCCACCACATTACGCAGCGAGACAAGGATTGGGCACGGGACAGGCGTTTCTTGAGACCAAAGGCACGGCCCCGCCACTCAGGCCACGGAAACAAGCTGCCTTATGAGGACTCACACCATGCCCAAGAGCGTCATCTTTGTCGATAGCCGCGTCGCAGACTACCAGTCTCTGATCAACAGCTTTACCGAGCCATCGGAGGTGTTTGCTTTGGATCCAGCCTCGGATGGCCTCACCCCTATAGCGACTTACCTGCAAGGGCGAACTGGTATTGATGCGATTCAAGTCATCTCGCATGGCATTCAGCGCTGATTACAACTTCACTACTACCAACATGACAGCTCCAATCCTTACCCCAACCGCCGGAACCACCAACTTTATCGAGGGCGACAACGCTGTCACGCCGAACTATGTGATCGACCCTGGCATCAGCATTGCGGATGCAGACAGCACCACTTTTGCCAGCGCCACTGTCAGCATCACCAGTGGATTTCAGGCGGGTCAAGATACGCTGAGCCTGTATAGAGATTATTCTTTGGGAACAACCGGCAATATCACCGGTCGCTACGTGACCAGCACCGGCGTGTTGACGTTGACATCCACTGGCACCAAGGCGACGCTGGATCAATGGCAGACCGCTTTTCACCAGATTACCTATATCAACTCATCGGAGTTGCCGACCAGTGGTGACAAAACCATCAGCTTTGTTCTTAATGACGGTGCAAGCAATAGCGCAGTTGTTTCCAAGACGATCAGCGTCAGCGCAGTCAATGATGCCACCAGTTTTGGCGTTGGGCGGGTAACAACCGATTTGGGTTCATCAGAATTTGCCCAGTCTGTCACTGTGTTACCCGATGGGAAAATCCTGGTTGCCGGGACCAGCCAAGTTGGCACGGGAGCAACGGTCAATAGATCATTTGCCGAAGCTCGTTACAACCCGGACGGCAGCCTGGACACCAGCTTTGGCAACCAGGGCACACAAACCACTGAATTTATCAACGGCGCTCAGGGCAACGTAATCTATCGCACTACGATGCTGCCGGATGGCAAGACACTTGCCTATGGCTATGTCGTCAACGACACATCAACTAGCCCGATGGATACTCGCTGGGCGATTGCGCGCTACAACGCGGATGGCAGTCTGGACACCAGTTTTGATGCGGACGGCAAGCTGACAGTGGACTTTCGAGACTACTCCAGCGCCAACGGGGCAACGGTTCAACCCGATGGAAAGATTTTGATCACGGGCGACCATCTGATGGCTGATGGCAATCTCAATCTAGGCATCATCCGGCTGAACAACGACGGTAGTGCCGACACCACGTTTGGCATAGCCGGCGTTGTGGCCCCAAATTTTGCAGGCTACGAGGGAGGTGGAGGTAGCCAAGCCTTTGTGCTCTCTGATGGCAAGATCTTGATTGCCTCGACGTTTTATTCATCTCGCGGAACCGATGTGGGTCTGGTTCGGCTCAATTCAAACGGCAGCGAGGACACTACTTTTGACGGCGACGGCATCGCAACCACAAAACTGGCCGGAGTTGGGGTTAGTGAACGGACCTACGATGCAAAGTTGCAAGCCGATGGCAAGATTGTGGTACTGGCCGGTACATACGAATTTTCACTGACTGGCTACCGACAGGATTCTGTGCTGTTGCGCTACAACGCGGATGGTAGTCTGGATACCAGTTTTTCTGGTGACGGCAAGGCTTTAGTAGATGCCACATCAACCGGTTTGGGCAACCCTTTGACCTTGCAAGCTGACGGGAAAATTCTTGTTGCAGGCTATTCCCATGGCAACTTTCTTGTAGCCCGTTACAACACCGACGGCAGCTTGGACAGCACTTTCGCCAACCTCGGACAATTTTCGACAGACCTTGGTGCAGGCGATGTTGCCTATGCGGTCACATTGGATGCCAGCGGCAAGATCATTGTGGCTGGTGGCTCCAACGGCAACTTTGCCATTGCGCGCTACAACGCCGACGGCAGCATCGATGCGAGTTTTTCCAGCCACGCGCAGCCGGCATTGGGTGGCAGTGTGGTGCTCGATGCGCAGGCCACGATTTCAGACCCTGAGATGGCGCTGGTTGGCTACAACGGTTCATCTTTTAAGCTGGTACGCCAGGGCGGCGCCAGCGCAAACGACGTTTTTGTAGCCAGATTGGGTGGCACCTTGGGCGCGCTCACTGAAGGCAGTAATCTGACGGTTGATGGTACGGTCATTGGAACCGTGCTTAGCAACCATGGTGGAACGTTGACACTCAGCTTTAGCAGCAACCTCAGCGGAACTCTGGTCAGTGGTGCCAGCCAAACACTGGTCAACAGTGCTTTGCGGCAGATCGCCTACAGTAACAGCGTCGATGCTGCTGGCACTTCAGTGCAAATTGACTGGGGCTTTACCGATGGCAATACGGGTGCACAAGGCCCCGGTGGCGCGCGAACGACCCTTGTTAGTTCGAGTATCAAAGTCCTTGACACCACGGCGCCCACAGTCAGCAGTTTCAGTCCAGCCGATGAATCTTTTGGTGTCAGCATTGGCAATAGCATTGTTGTCACCTTCAGCGAAGCAGTTACCAAAGGCACTGGCAATTTCGTTCTCAAGACCGCCGCCGGTGCCACGGTAGCCACCTACGATGCAACCACCAGCACCAACCTGAGTATTTCTGGCAATACCCTGACCATCAATCCAACCGATGATCTGGCTTACAGCACGGACTACAAAGTCGAGATCCCTTTGGGAACGATAAAAGACTTGGCAGGTAACACCTATGCTGGAACAACGACCTACAATTTCTGGACGCTGGATAACACCGCCAATCAGACCTTCGCTGGTACCAGTACCAGCGAGTCTTTTGTCAGTAGCGTCGGCAACGATTCGATCAATGGCGGCGCGGGGATTGACGCTGCGGTGTATGGCGGGAGTCGCGCCAATTTCACGCTTACCCAAACTGGCTCTGGTTTCAGACTAGCTGACAAATCAGGTGCATTGGGTACCGATACGCTGCAAAACGTGGAACGACTCAAGTTCTCAGATGGTGCCATCGCCCTGGATGTCGGTGCAACCCAGCCAGCCGGACAAACCGCGCTCCTGATGGGAGCAGTCCTGCCAGGCAGACTGGTCTTTGACGCGTCCAAACAGGTTTTACTTGGAGCCGCTATTGACCTGTTCGATCAGGGCTACAGCCTGCAAACCCTCTCGGGTGCGGTCATGCGGCTACCGATTTGGGATATTTTGACCGGCAACGTGGCCCCAACCAACACCGACATTGCGACTTACTTGCTCACCAACGTCAACGGTGTCGTACCGGATGCGACCACACTGGCCAATGCGGTGGCATCACTTAGCGCCGAGACTGACTTTGCTACACAAGGTAACTTCCTGTGGCACTTGGCTGAATCGACGGCGAATCAGACACACGTTGGGTTGGTGGGGCTGGCTTCTACAGGCTTGGCGTACTCGGTGTAGACATTGCCATAGGGCTGATTCGGAGGGGCAAACCAAACGGCGCTCTCACGAGTGCCCAGTCGGCGTCATTCAGTGAGCGCGGACCTGCTCAGTCAGCATCGCGGGGTCAAGAATGCTTCTTGATCAAATCAGCGTACCAGAACCTTGGTTACACGCAGGTCTGAACAGATTGGCCGACTCAGCGGTTTGCGTCCGACTGGATATCACCGGCCTGTCATAGTGCACTTTGGTTACTGTCGAAAGCCGATCCCGATGCACCTGCGCTTCCTGAACGGGCAAAAGACAGCTGGTATGCACCACATTGGCACCTTCGATGGAAGCAGCTTTGACTCCATTTATTGACGTTGAGGATGGGTCAGCGCGGTGGGCAGCACTTTCCAGTTTGACGATGGGCCTGAGCCATTGCAGGATGGGCTCCCACTGGTCCAGATCAACACGATTGGTGCTGCCAGTCAGGTCAAACACTGTCAGACCGCTCTCAAGACTGCGCACGTAGACCTGTGTCTCCCGCAGAACTCCCAAGAAGAGAACTTGGAGCGATAAGGCCCAATCGCGCAGAATCTGGGCTGAGTGTGTTCGCGCATCAACCCGCATCCCCACGACGCCAATCCTGCATCGTTTGCTGGCAACCCTTGGCAGCGCCATAAGCTCCGAAAGACAGGAGGCCGCTGAGTCGCGATCAAAAAACGAGTTGCACACTGGTATGACCACGGCGTCTGCCGCCATAATCACCTTTGCAAGGTCGAACCCGTGCATCCCCCCTGGTGTATCCAAGACAACATGGGTGACACCCGGCGGAGGTCTGAGGATACCCTTTTGATCCACGGTCCACGGCAAGATTCTGGGTAAGGCGAGGTCACGTCGCGCAAGCCAAGTGCGTGCAGACTGCTGACGATCCATATCTCCCAGCATGACTGACAGCCCCTGCCTGGCTAGCCAAGCCGCAAGATGAGTGGCCAGTGTGCTTTTTCCACTACCACCCTTAAAATTGACTACCGCTATCACTGGCATGAACAACCGCCTCGACATTGCAGGGTCGCAGATTTTGACGCACTGAGGCGCAAATGTCTAGGACTCTATGCGTTGCTACGCCCAAGCCGATGGTGCGCCATGTCCGAGCAGAAAAGCGATCGATGAAGGTGGCCAGTTGCATGCCGCCGAGTATTGCATCGGGGTGGATGCGGCGCAGCTAGCGCTAAGGTTTCTTCACCCAGAAACCGGTTCCGATGCCCAGGGTTCTGCCCTCTGTCGCGAAGGACAAATAACCGTTGCTCTGGAGGTAGGAATCAAGCCCGCCCGAGGTGTTGAGGTCAGATGCGTAGAAGTACCAAGTGGATCGTGCCACGTTCCAGGCCCAGACACTGGTTGCAGAAAGCTCACCGGCGGTCCTGGTTTCACCCAGAGACACCAGGTTCCAGCCGGACTTCAAATTTGCGTTGACAGTGGCAAAGCTCACTGTTGGCGTGATCGGGAGGGACACCGAAAAAGCGGTCTTGGCGTTGACCCAGAAACCATCACCCCCATCAAGGGATGTCAATACTTCGTACCCCTGGGCGGCAGCATAGACGCTGAGTTCCTGCGCGTTCATAGACGGCGCATAGAACGCCCATTTGCCGGAAGCATTGCGCCACTTCCACACCGATGCCACCTTGGCGGAGTCTCCAAAAGCAGTGGCATCCGAGAACGTCAACACTGCGGTGCTGCCATGGCCCAGGAGGTTCCAACCTGCACTCACAACAACGCTGGCAGTACTTGCTGCCACACTGCCCTTGCGGATCGTATGGTTACCCCGATCGGCCACATAGACGTTGCCACCGCTGTCGACTGCAACGTCCTTCGGGTTGTAGAACGTGGCTACTGCCCCTGCGCCGTCAGCCGATCCGATTTCGGACCCGGCGATGGTCGTGACCACCCCTACAGGCGAAATCTTGCGGATGACCTGGTTGTCCGTATCGGCAACATACACATTGCCCGCGGCATCCACGGAAATTCCAGCCGGAAACTTGAACAACGCGGCTGCGCCGGTACCATCGGCTTTTCCGGGCGAGCCCGACCCAGCCAGGGTCGTCACCACTCCAGTAGGCGTCACTTTACGAATCGCGTGGTTGCCATGGTCGCAAATGTAGAGATTTCCAGCAGCATCCACTGTGATGTCAAACGGAACGCTAAAGCGCGCGGCGGAGCCCGTTCCATCGACCAGACCTGTCTGTCCGGGCGCTCCTGCTAATGTCGTCACCGCGCCTGCTGCCGTGACTTTCCGCACCGTGCTGTCGTTGGAGTCCACCACATAGACGTTGCCAGCGGTGTCGGCGGCAATCCCGTACGGACTCGAAAATCGGGCCGCGGCTCCACTTGCGTTGGTGCTTCCGAAGGCACCCGCAGTTCCTGCCAGGGTGCTCACCACACCTGCGCTGGTGATTCTCCGGATGGTGGCGTTGCCGGTGTCAGCGACGTAAACATTGCCTGCGCTGTCGGTTGCAATCCCTTGGGGCGTCTTGAACAAGGCAGCCGTGCCAGTTCCGTCGCTACTGCCAAAAGTCCCTGGTCTTCCTGCAAAAGTGCTCACGGTTCCGTCCGACGCAATTCTCCGAATGGAATGGTCGGTGGCATCGGCGACGTACACGTTGCCCAAACCATCCACCGCCACGGCGTAAGGATCTTCAAAACGCGCAGCGCTACCCTTGCCGTCCACGCTGCTGCTGCGCCCGGCCTGCCCTGCCAGAGTGGTCACGTTGCCAGAAGCAATTTTGCGCACGGTGTTGCTGGCGGTATCGGCTACATACAGGTTGTTGGCACTGTCGATGGCAATTGCCGAAGGTGCATTGAAGAGGGCAGCGGCCGTGGTTCCGTCGGTACTGCCCGCCATTGGCGCCGTTCCCGTCAATTTTGAAACCACCCCGGCCGGGGTCACGCGGTAGATGACATGCGCGCTGTAGTCGGTCACGTACAGGGTGCCGGTGCTGTCCACCACGATTCCCCGTGGTGAGCCCAGTTGCCCGTTGGTGCCGTCAACTACCGTCGTGACAACCCCGGTGGGCGTCATCTTGCGAATCGAACGATTGCCCGAGTCGGCGACGTACAGGTTGCCTGAAGTGTCGATGGCGATGCCCTCCAGCGACTTGAAACGTGCCGCTGAACCGGTCCCGTTGACGAACCCGATGCTACCGGCGCTACCAGCAAGCGTTGACACTACTCCGGCGACGGTAAGCTTACGGACTGTGCTGTTCATGAAATCGGAGACGTACACATTGCCAATGGTGTCCACCGCGACCCCATGGGGCTCGGCAAATTTGGCACCGGAGCCGACACCATCGCTGCTGCCCATGCCGTTGCCCCCGGCCAGCGTCGTCACCACCCCGACGGGAGTAATCTTTCGGATGGCGTTGTTGTTGGTGTCTGCCACATACACATTGCCCGCGCTGTCTGTGGCCACACCAAAGGGCTCGCTGAACTTGCCTGGAGTTGCAGTCACCCCTCCGGTGGTTCCTGCCGTTCCCGCGAAGGTGGTCACCACCCCCGCAGCGGTTAGCTTGCGAATGGTGTGGTTAGAGCTGTCGGCGACATACAGGTTGCCGGAGGAGTCGACCGCAATGCCCCGCGGCGCAGAGAATTGAGCTGCGGCTCCAGTGGCATCGACGCTGTTGATGACGATTTCTGGCGAACCGGCCAAAGTGGTGAAAGTGAGCGCCGTGTCGGCCGCCTGAGCGCAACCCCATCCAGCAAAGGACAAAACCAACAGGAACAGGACTCGCTTCAAGTAGACGCGCATAACAATCTCCTATCGGCAATACAGTTTGGAAAGACGACCTTACCAGCACTCTACCGTCTATCGGGTTTACTGTTCAAAATAAACTCGCAAGGCGTGCACCGATCTTCGTCATTGCTGGCAGCGCTGATCGCCAGAATCTTCGGGGCTTTTCCGCTGTAGTGCCCGATGGGCCGCGGACAGATGCACCTGATCGCCTTTGTCACCGAGCCCCCGCACATAGCCCCGGCGCGGACCAACGTTGTGGGATGACGACTGCGATGCACAGATGGCTAACGGGCTGCACATCGAGCCAGACTGGGCAACTGACTGGGATTTGGCAGAGCAACCCGCTCCAGGCTTTGAGGTCGATCAGCGCGTCGGTTTGTGACTGGTTAACGCAGCGATTCGGACTCGCCGCCGGGAGACCTGGGTGTGGCGCGTTCCTGCCACTGGACATCACCCTTCTGGACGGCGCCATTTTTCGTGGTGACGCTGCCACGCAGGCAGAAACTCTGGGGTTTGCAGGGAGTTTGAAGCGAGGGTTCGAAGCATGTTCCAGGGCGCGATACTGCCTATACTGCGGTTCATGCGGTTGAACGGCTATATGTGGATGCCTCCCGGATAGCAAGCAGAATTTGCATTATCTTGTGAAGAAGTCGGTTGCGTCCTATCCGCATCAGTCAGGAGAACAATATGCATCACCTACGCACCGAATTTCTGCCGGCTTTTCTGTCATTGCTGTTCGCCCTGCCGGCGCTGGCCGAACGGAGGGCGTGCGCGGCGACTCTGACGACGAATCACGATTGTTACGATGCGGCGAGTGTCAGCAACAGCGTTTTGTGCATGCTCTGCGCTGCCGTCGCCGACAGTTTCTACTCCGCGACGCTTATGCTGGTTGCCGACAACCGCCCCTCCCAGATCGATCTGATCACTTCCAGCCCCAGTACGATGCAGTTCGACTTCACTTCAGCCAGCAAAACCCGGCGACCGGGTGTCGGTTTCTGGTTCAACAAACAGCCATCGACGATCGACGTCATCTCTTGAAAGGCGCTCATGAAAACACTTTCCACTCTGACCGTCCTGCTGATGTTCTTGGTCTCCTGCGGTGGCGGTACTGAGGGCGCCACAACGAACAGCGCAGGAGCCAATGGCAATACACCAGCATTCGAGGCACCACCCACCCCGCGAGGCAAATGATGCGTATTTTGTCTGCGTTGAATAGGGAGATTCGAAATGCCCAGTGAATTTGAACTTCCCCCGAGTCCCGGTGGGCTAGGAACCGTCTATAAAGATTCATTCGCTGGTGCCCCAGGCAACGACACGATAGACGGTGTTGGCGGCACCGACACCATCACCTACGCGATTAGTCGCTCCAATTTCGCTCTGGCGAAGACAAGTACGGGCTTCACAGTGACCGACAACACCGGAGTCAACGGTACTGATACTCTGCTTAACATGGAGCGCCTCAAGTTCTCTGACGGTGCCATTGCTCTGGACGTGGGCGCAACGCAATCAGGCGGGCAAACTGCACTGCTGCTTGGCGCTGTTTTACCAGGCAGTTTGGCCTTCGACGCCTCCAAGCAAGCCCTCCTTGGGGCAGCTATTGATCTGTTCGACCAAGGCTTCAGCCTGCAAACCCTGTCAGGTGCGGTCATGCGTCTGCCGATCTGGGACATACTGACCGGTAAAGCCACACCGACTAGCACCGACATTGCCACATACCTACTCACCAACGTCAATGGGGCGGCACCCGATGCGACGACACTAGCCAACGCGGTGACATCAATTACCGCCGAAACCAGCTTTGCCACGCAGGGCAACTTCCTGTGGCACTTGGCTGAATCGACGGCCAATCAGACACATGTTGGGTTGGTGGGATTGGCGACTACAGGTTTGGCGTACTCGGTGTAGATATTGCGGACCCCCCCGACCCCCATGCCGAACCCAGGGCCATCAAAGGGCTGATACCGAAGGACAAGCCGAAGGACAACCCAAGGGACGCCCAGAACTGCTAGAACCCAACGCTGGTGAAAACGCGGTTCGACCCCTGTCAAACCCACCATTTGTCTCCGAATGGGAACTTAGCTCAGTCGGTAGAGCAGCAGACTCTTAAGACAAGAGTGCTATCAAACTTGCAGCAATAAGTCTAAGATTCGTAAGGGTTTCCTGGCTGTCCCGCCCGTCCAAGACTGTCCCCGAACTTGGCACCTGCATGGCGTCGAGTCGTCGAGTGCGATGGGTATCCGCAAAAGGTTTTCCGGATTTTCGGGTGGGCGGTGGCGAGCGCAATCGACGGCGCATCTGAGAAAAATCTCTTCCAAACACTCGACGCACCTGACGCCTCGACGCAAAGTGGGTAGCCTTCTCCTATGCCGGCAGACACGTACCTGACGCCCACGACAGTCAGCTTACCGGCTGCCCAATTCGTTGCCCGTCATCAACCGTTCGTGACGGACTTCAACGTGCCCATTGCGGAGATGGCAGTTTGCGACTTGCCTCCTCCAGACCGGACGTTGGCGGTGGCTTATACCGAGCACTTGGGCCACCGCTGATGGATGGCCGTGGTGATGCGCAGATGGTGACGGGTTGAGACGACGACTTTGATGCGCTGCGGGGTCGGCCTGAGCGGCCCATTGAAGCCCTGATGCTTTTGCCCTGAACATTGCCGTCATCGCACAAGCTACCTGGCGCCTTTCTTCTCCAACATGCCCACCATGGCCGCATAACCTCGGGCTTTGGCCAGCGCCAGCGGCGCATTGCCCTCGCGGTCGGTCAACCGGGTGCTGGCACCGGACGCCAGCAGCGCCTGTAACACCGCTTGATGCCTTGCACCACCCTGGCCCAACACAATGGCCTCGATCATGGCTGTCCAATGCAGGTTGTTGACATGGTCC
>CANNRR010000122.1 GCA_947508055.1 Burkholderiales bacterium | reverse complement strand
TGGCATGGGCAAGGTCATCGCGGTGTTATTTGAACACGGGTTGGTCCTTCTGCATAGTCGTAGCCGTGCGGTTGCACTGGAGGTGCTGCGCCCGGCATGGGGCCGTGCCAGCGTTTGCTCGGCGTCAGTTCTTGTGCAGCAGAATTGGACTATTCGGCAGCAACATCACAAAGACGTTCGCAGCGACCAGATTTCAGGAAACAGCACCACATCGAGCATCTTGCGCAAATAGCTCACGCCGCCAGTGCCACCGGTACCGCGCTTGAAGCCGATGACGCGCTCCACCGTGGTCACGTGCCTGAAACGCCACAGTCGGAAGGCGTCTTCCAGATCGGTGAGTTCTTCGCCCAGTTGGTACAGGTCCCAGTGCGCTGTTGGGTTGCGGTAGACCTGTAGCCAAGCTTGCTCTACCCCGGCGTCTGCCGAGTAGGGTTGGGACCAGTCGCGCTGGGTGTGTGAAGAGGGAACCGCAATGCCCCGGCGTGCCAGCAGGCGCAGCGATTCGTCATACAGCGATGGTGCCACATAGGTTGCTTGCACCCGCGCCAGCAGGTCGGGACGGTGTGCGTGGGGCTTGAGCATGGCGGCATTCTTGTTGCCCAGCGAGAATTCGATTGCCCGGTACTGGTAGCTCTGAAAGCCACTGGAGTTGTCCAGATAGGGACGAATGGCGCTGTACTCAGGTGGCGTCATGGTGGCCAGCACGTCCCATGCGTGCACCAGTTGCTCCATGATTTTGCTCACGCGGGCCAGCATCTTGAAAGCGCCACCCAACTCGTCCTTGGCAATGTTCTGGATGGCAGCGCCCAGTTCATGCAGCATCAGCTTCATCCACAGTTCGCTGGTCTGGTGCTGGATGATGAACAGCATCTCGTTGTGATCGGGCGAACGCGGATGCTGCGCGGTAAGAATGGCGTCCAGGTTCAGGTAGTCGCCATAGCTCATGCTGTTGCTGAAGTCGAGCTGTGCTTTTTCCTCGATGACGATGGACTCGGGCAAGCCCGCGTTGGCGGGCGCGGCGCCAGGGTTTTGGTCTTGGGCAGAGCCGTCCGGTTTGAATGGGCACATTTCAGGTCACCTCGTGTTTCTGATTGAATTGGGGTTGCTGCCACTCGCCGGATTCCAGCACCTGGCGTAGTTGCTCCACCGCGTTCCATACATCTTCAAAACCAATGTAGAGCGGGGTAAAGCCAAAACGCAAGATGTCTTTGTGCCGCCGACCGTCACCGGCGCGGAAGTCTCCAATGACACCACGCGCAATCAAGGCCTGAACGATCGCGAAGGCGCCCGATCCTTGGGCTGCATGCTCGCGTGTCAGGCAGACTTGCGAGCCGCGCAGCGCGTGTTCGCGTGGTGTTGCCAGCCCGAACCCGTAGCCCGCGCAGCGCCGCTCCACCAGTTCAATATACAAATCCGTCAGTGCCAACGACTTGCTGCGCAGCGCGGTCATACCACCCAACTCTTGCGCGGCCTTGAAACCGTCCAGACCGCACTCCAGCAGCGACATGCTGACAATGGGCTGGGTGCCGCACAGGTAGCGCGTGATGCCGGGCGCGGGCTGGTAGTCAGGCGTGAATTCAAACGGCTTTGCATGACCCCACCAACCGGATAGCGGTTGCCAAAAGCGATTCGCATGCTTGGGGTTGACCCACACGAATGCCGGTGCGCCCGGGCCGCCGTTCAAATATTTGTAGCCGCAGCCAATCGAGAAGTCGGCCTTCGCACCGGTCAGGTCCACGGGCACGGCGCCAGCACTGTGCGCCAGGTCCCACACAACCAGGGCGCCCGCAGCATGCGCGCAGGCGGTGACCGCGGCCATGTCGTGCATGGCACCGGTTCTGTAGTTGACGTGGGTGAGCATCAGAACGGCCACGTTGCCACTCAGCGCAGCGCCAATTTCTTCGGGCTCCACCAGTAGCAGGGTGTAACCGCGCTCTTTGCATAGACCCTGTGCAATGTAGAGGTCGGTGGGGAAGTTGCTGCGCTCGCTCACCACCACTCGGCGCTGCGGTGCGTCTTGCGCAGCAATGGACAGGGTTGCTGAGAGCACTTTGTACAAGTTGATGGAGGTGGTATCGGTAGCCACCACTTCGTCTTGCCCGGCACCAATCAGCGGCGCGATCATGTTGCCCAGACGCTGGGGCAGGTTAAACCAGCCTGCTGAATTCCAGGAGCGAATGAGGCCAACGCCCCACTCGTGGGTGATGACTTCGGCGGCGCGTGCGGCGGCGGTCTTGGGCATGACACCCAGAGAATTGCCATCCAGATAGATCACGCCCGCAGGGATAGAGAACAGGCTACGCAAACTGCGCAGTGGGTCAGTCGCATCGCGTTGTTGACAGTCTTGAATCGTGATCACCGATGAATCCATTTTGTTGTCCTTCATTGCTAACCCAGTCCAATTGGTGCCGGTGCCCGCATAACGATACGGGTGAAAAGGCGGTCGTATATTGGATCGCGTGGGTATTTACCATTCAGCGGGTCGACGTTGCTGGCGAAGGCGGCGTCGACTTCTTCCCAGTCGCCGGCATCCAGCACCCTCATGGCTGCAGGAATAATCTCGGTTTCTTCAAGGCGAATGTGCTCCATGTAAAACTGCAGGTGGTGCTTGGCGGCTACTTCAAAGGCTTCGCGACGCGTGGGGCCCAGTAGCTCCCAGGCCTTGAGCAAATATTGCAAGTCACCGATGGCAAATTCGCCTCGCGTATGTTCCTTGTCCAGTTGCCCGATCAGTTTTGCGATTTCCGGCACGCGCTGGGCCACCTTGGGAAACAGCAGTTCCGTCTCCTTGGGGTGATGCAAGCGCTCCGGGAACTCGTCGATATAAAACAGCATCGCGCCCACCACCTCAAAGTAGCCCGGCAGGTCATCGCGCGGGCCGCGCTCAATCATCATGCCCAGCGATTTCGCGATGGCGGCGATCGTGCCGTGTTCTTCCTGGATGACTCGGATACTTTCAGGTTTCATGGACCGACCTTTTGTCAACGTTGCAGTTCAAAAACCTGCGCAATCAAAAAGCGGCGATGCCGGTAATTGCGCGACCCAAAATCAGAGCATGAATGTCGTGTGTACCTTCGTAGGTGTTGACCACTTCCAGGTTCACCAGATGGCGTGCCACGCCGAACTCGTCGCTGATGCCATTGCCGCCCATCATGTCGCGCGCCATACGGGCAATATCGAGCGATTTTCCGCAGGAGTTGCGCTTGATGATGGAGGTCATCTCGACAGCCGCCTGACCACTGTCTTTGAGGCGCCCCACTTGCAGGCAACTTTGCAGGCCCAATGTGATTTCGGTCAGCATGTCGGCCAGCTTCTTTTGAATGAGTTGGTTGGCCGCAAGAGGCTTTCCAAATTGCTGGCGATCCAATGTGTACCGACGGGCACGGGCGTAGCAGTCTTCTGCAGCACCCAACGCGCCCCAGGCAATGCCGAAGCGAGCGCTGTTCAGGCAGGTGAATGGGCCTTTAAGGCCGCGCACATCGGGAAAAGCATTTTCCTCGGGGCAAAAAACCTCATCCATAACAATTTCGCCAGTGATGCTGGCGCGCAAACCGACCTTGCCGTGAATTGCCGGGGCGCTCAAGCCTTTCCACCCTTTCTCGATCACAAAGCCACGAATGGAGCCTTCGTCGTCCTTGGCCCAGACCACGAAAACATCGGCAATCGGGCTGTTCGTGATCCACATTTTGGAGCCACTCAAGGAATAGCCACCTACCACCTTGCGGGCACGGGTAATCATGCTGCCGGGGTCAGAGCCATGGTTAGGTTCGGTCAGGCCAAAGCAGCCAATCCATTCTCCCGTGGCGAGCTTGGGCAGGTATTTTTGTTTTTGCTCCTCGGTGCCAAATTCATTGATAGGCACCATGACCAAAGACGACTGCACGCTCATCATGGAGCGGTAGCCGGAGTCGACACGTTCCACTTCGCGGGCCACCAGGCCATAGCACACATAGTTCAGGGCTGCGCCGCCATAGGCCTCAGGAATCGTGGCGCCCAACAGGCCCAGCGCGCCCATTTCGCGAAAGATGGTTGCGTCAGTCTTTTCGTTCCGAAAGGCTTGGACCACACGCGGCGCAAGCTGCTCCTGGCAATAGCTGTGGGCCGCATCGCGCACCTGACGCTCGTCGTCAGTGAGTTGCGACTCCATCATTAAGGCGTCGTCCCATTGAAATGTGTTTTTGCTTGCCATAGTCATATTTCCTCTAATGGATTGGATAAGTGAAAACTGTAGATACGTTCTCGCACAGATTGTCAATCCGGAATGACGGCAGTGACTTCGATTTCCACCTTGGCACGGTCTTCAATCAGGGCGGTCACTTCAATCGCCGTCATGGCAGCATTGAAACTTCCAATGAGTTCACGAAAGGCTTTGCCAATCTCGGGGTAGGCGGCCACATACTCCGTCTTGTCCGTCACGTACCAGGTCATGCGCACGATGTGCTCGGGGCGCGCGCCGGCTTCAGTAAGTACATCAACGATGTTGGTCAGCGCCTGGCGAACCTGTCCGGCCATGTCGTCGGTATGGAATACGCACTGCCCATCCCAACCAATCATGCCGGCCACAAACACCATCTGGCCACGGGCCATGACGCCGTTGGAATAACCTCTAGGGCGCGCCCAGTGCGGCGGTTGAAGCAGCTTCATATTGGATCTCCTGTAAAACTTTGCCAGCGCGCGACGCCGTCGCGCACATCTTGTGGAATTTCGACAGCACCATCGTGCGCCAAGGAAGTCGACACCAGTACTTGCCGAATTTGTACGCAACAAATCGATCCGTGCATGCAATCAACCCGCAGCGTCAGGGAGCGACCGCCCATGCGTTCCAACTGCAACCGAAACTCCACGGCATCGCCCATGCGGCAGGGCGCTCTGAACTCGCTTTGCAGCGCAACTGTTGGTAGGCCGATGCGGCGTTGCCCCAGCAGTTGAGCATAGTTCACACCCAGGGCATGGGTAAACCAGTCTTCCACCAGAGCGTTGAGCATCACGAAGTATTGCGGAAAGAACACCATACCCGCTGGATCGCAATCAGAAAAACGTATCACACGAGCTTGTAGGAACAGGCGCGAAACCGAGGCGTCGATCGGCATGACTGGGGTTGGGGCTTGCTGCACTTCAGACTCCTATATAGCGATGCCAGATGTCTGGATGGTTGCCGAGTTGATCGGAGTCGCCTTGCCACACCACTTTGCCGCGCTCGATGATAGTGTGGTGATCCGCCAGATTCACCAGTTTCTGCACGTATTTATCAATCACCAAAATACTCTGCCCATGCACCCTGAGCGTGGACAGGCAGCGCCAGATATCTTCCCGAATCAATGGCGCCAGGCCTTCAGTGGCCTCGTCCAGAATGAGCAGGTGCGGATTGGTCAATAGCGCGCGCCCGATGGCGAGCATTTGTTGCTCGCCCCCGGAGAGTTGATTGCCCATATTGCGGGCGCGCTCCTTGAGGCGCGGGAACAGGACATACACGCGATCCAACGTCCAGGGTTCTTTGCTGCGGCTGCGGTTGCTGGCAAAGGCGCGCAAGTTTTCTTCGACCGACAGGTTGGCAAAAATCATGCGCCCCTCTGGTACCACGGCCATACCCATGCGTCCAATGCGATCAGGGCTCAGACGGTCAATGCGTTCACCACAGAAACGTATCGTGCCGCCGGTGGCGCGTGTGAGTCCAAAAATGGAGCGCACCGTGGTGGTCTTGCCCATGCCGTTGCGGCCTAACAGGGTCGCGGTTTCACCCACCCCCATCTTCATCTGGATGCCAAAAAGAATCTGACTGCTACCGTAGGCGGTGTGCAGGTCCTCAATTTCAAGCAGTGTTTCGGCGCTGGTGCTCATGCTCAGTCCTTTAGTACGCTGCAGCGTGGGGTTCCACAACGGCATCGTCGCCCAGATAGGCGCGCTTGACATCGGGGTTGTCTTTGATTTGTTGCGCTGTGCCACTGGCAACCACCTTGCCAAACACCAGCGTAGAAATAGTGTCGGCCAAGCGGAATACGGCATCCATATCGTGCTCGACCAGCAAAATGGTCAACTCACCGCGCAGGCTTTGCAATAGTTTCACCATTTTCTCGGATTCGTCTGGCCCCATACCAGCCATCGGCTCGTCTAGCAACAACAATTTGGGTTGCGTGGCCAGTGCTAGGCCTAGTTCCAGTTGACGCTGTTCGCCGTGCGATAGTGAACCAGAGACTGTATGCAGACGCGCACCCAGCCCGACCCGGTCAGCCAGAACTGTGGCCTGTGTGTAACGTTCACGTTCGGCACGCGCTGGCCGCCAAAACCGAAAGCTGCTGCCACTGTGGGCTTGCACAGAGAGTGCAATGTTGTCCATCACAGACAGGCGTTTGAAGATGCTGGTAATTTGGTACGAGCGGACCAAACCGATGCGTGCACGCTGATGCATGGGCATGGCGGTGACGTCTTCCCCTCCAAAGTGAATGGCACCTTCATCAGGCTGCAAGGCGCCTGAAATTTGGTGAATCAAGGTGGTCTTGCCAGCCCCGTTGGGGCCGATAAGCGCGTGGATGGTGCCGGGCCTTACTGCTAATTGAGCGTGATCGGTGGCCGTCAACCCGCCAAAGCGCTTGACCAATTGGTCGACGTGGAGCAGTACCTCACTCATATGCGCCTCCGGGCTTTGATCAGACTTGCCAAACCGTTTGGAGCCACCAACACCAGCAGCAGCAGCACTGCGCCCAATCCCAGTTGCCAATGAATCGTGAAATGGGTCAGCAGTTCTTCGAGCAAGAGAAAAAAGACGGCCCCAATGACGCCACCATACAGATAGCCGACACCGCCCAGAATCACCATGATCATCAGCATGCCGGACTGGCTCCACTGCATCAGCGCCGGGCTAACAAACCCGCCCAGGTTCGCCAGCAGTGCACCCGCCAGACCCGCCAGAGCACCCGCCAACGTGAAAGCCACCAGTTTGTAGCGGAACACGGGGAAGCCGATGGCAGTCATGCGCACCTCGTTCTCACGAATAGCCTGTAGCACATGACCAAAACGGGCATTGAGCAAGCGCGCCACTGCCAATAAGGTCAGCGCCACCAGGCTTAAGGTGACGTAGTAGAAGATGCGGTCGTTGGCCAGATCCAGACCAAAGCCCAACTCTGAGCGCCCTGCCAGTGATAGACCATCGTCACCACCATAGGCCTTGAGGGACGTCACCAGATAAAAAAGCATTTGGGCAAAAGCCAGTGTGATCATGATGAAATACACCCCCTGCGTGCGCAGGCTGATGGCACCAATGACGAGAGCGAAACCTGCGCTAATCAACATGGCCAGCGGCCAGGCCAGCCAGGCACTAACGACGCCTGCCTGCATGAAAACAGCCACGGCGTAGGCACCCAGGCCGACAAATGCGGCATGGCCAAAGCTCACCATGCCGCCAAAGCCGAGGATGAGATTCAGGCTAGTCGCGGCCAGCGCAAAGATCAGGATGCGGCTGGCCAGCGACACGTAAAAGTCTGTTCCGGTGGCACTGGCAATCAGCGGAAATACGACTAGCAGTGCCAGCACGGGTACGGTCCACTGCCAATGCAGGCTGTGGTCCAGGATGCTTTTGGTGGAGCTTTCCAATACTTGATGTTGTGTCATGACGCCTTACTTGAAATATTCAGACCGGGTTCAACCATGTGCGGGGAATAAACCCCGCGGACGGAAGAACAGGACCGTGGCCATCAGCACGTAAATCATGATGGATGCCACCGCTGGTGCCGCATTGGCAGCCGCTTCGGGCGACATGAGGGAGGCGAACAGCAACGGAATCAGGGTGCGCCCCGCGGTGTCGATCACGCCGACGATCAAGGCTCCCAGGAAAGCACCCCGGATGGAGCCTATGCCGCCAATCACAATGACCACGAAAGCGAGAATGAGGATGCTTTCGCCCATGCCAACTTGCACCGCCAGCATCGGCCCTAGCATGCCGCCTGCAATGCCGCACAGGGCAGCACCGACACCAAAGACGGCTGTAAAAAGGTTGCGGACGTTGACGCCCATGGCCAACGCCATTTCCCGATTGGCCGCACCCGCTCGCACCTGCATCCCGACTCGCGTGCGGGTGATGAGCAGGTACAGCAGCCCTGCCACGAGCAAACCCACTGCGATGATGAACAGGCCGTAAGAGGAATATGAAAAACCGGGAAACAGCTCCACCGGACCGGCCAGCGACGGTGGAGGGTTGAGCGAGACGGGCTGCGCGCCCCAGATCAGGCGCACGGTTTCATTGCACATCAGCATGATGGCAAATGTCCCCAGCACTTGGGAGAGATGATCACGCTGGTACAAGCGCCGCAGAATGCTGATTTCCAGAAGAGCACCGAACAAAGCGGCACCCAGTACACCCATCACAAGACCAAGCCAGAAGTTACCCAGCACATCGGTCAGGGTCGCAATCAGGTAGGCACCCACCATGTACAGCGAGCCGTGGGCCAGGTTGATCATGTCCATGATGCCAAACACCAGCGTCAAACCAGCGGCCAGCAAAAATAGCATCAACCCGAACTGCAGGCCGTTAAGCGCCTGCTCCAGCACCAGTATTCCGTTCACAGGCGACTCCCTCGTTCAGCGCAATCCGTCTTCAACCTGGCATCTTGCAGCTGCTGGAGTAAGCGTCGCTGTGGTTCTTGAGCACCGCGCCGCCCAATAGCCGATTCGTCACGCGACCCTTGGCGTCTTTGCTGACCATGCGCAAGTAGTAGTTCTGGATAGGGAACTGGTTCTTGTTGAACTTGAACTCACCGCGCACGGAATTGAACTTGGCGGCCATCAGTGCCTTGCGCACGGCGGCCTTGTCGGTCAGATTGCCCTTGGTGTCGCGCACGGCGGAATCAATCAGTTGGGCAGCGTCATAGCCTTGTGCAGCGTACATGGTGGGCAGGCGGCCATATTCTTTCTCGAACTCGGCCACGAATTTTTTATTCGCCGCGTTGTCCATGTCATGCGCCCATTGCGTGGTGTTGAACATGCCCAGCATCGGCTCGCCAACGGCCTTGATCACATCCTCATCACCCGAGAAGCCCGGGCCAAACAGGGTCATGTCCTTGGACAGGCCGGCACCGACAAACTGCTTGATGAAGTTGATGCCCATGCCACCCGGCAGGAAGATGTACACCGCATCGGGCTTGGTGGCACGCAGTTGGGCGATTTCGGTGCCATAGTTCAGTTGATTCAGCGCAGGCAGTGCTTCAGAGGCGACTTCACCTTTATAGAAGCGCTTGAATCCGGTGATTGCGTCCTTGCCTGCGGGATAGTTGGGCGCAATGACCGCCACACGCTTGAAGCCCTTGTCGGTCACGACCTGGCCCGCAGCCTCGTGCATGTTGTCGTTTTGGTAGGAGGCACTGAAGAAGAACGGGTTGCACTGCTCACCCGCGTACTGTGATGGGCCAGCGTTGGCACTGATGTAATAGGTTTGCGATTGGAAAGTCGGCGCTCCCACCGCCAGCATCACATTGGAGAACACCACACCGGTCATGAAGTCGACCTTGTCACGCTTGACCAGCCGATCTGCCGTCTGACGACCCACGTCGGGGCTGGCCTGGTCGTCGGCGACGATCACTTCCGCCGTTTGGCCGCCGAGTTTCCCGCCTGAGAGCTTTACAGCCAGCTGGAAGCCATCACGAATATCCACTCCCAAGCCGGCACCGGGGCCCGACAGGGTACTGAGCAAACCCACCTTGACCGTGCTTTGCGCATGCGCGGTCAGCGCAAGCAGCGCGGTCGAAGCAATCAAAGTGTTGCGCATGAAGCGGGAAGAGTGTTGAAGCATGATGATCCGTCCTGTGGTTAATGAAAAGTTTAGGGAAATGTAGGCTTACGGTTGACGTAGCTTGAAGCGTTGCAATTTACCGGTCTGGGTGCGCGGAAGTTTGTCGGTGAATTCTATGGCGCGCGGGTATTTGTAGGGTGCGACTACGCTTTTTACGAAGTCTTGAAGCGTTTTCACCATGGCAGCATCACCGAGCACGCCCGGGCGCAAAGCTACAAAAGCCTTGACGATCTGGCCGCGCTCTTCATCGGTTTCACCAATCACGGCGCATTCGGCCACGCTGGGGTGCTGCATCAGCGCCTCTTCAACTTCGGGTGATGCAATGTTGTAGCCTGATGAAATAATCATGTCATCTGTGCGTGACTGGTAGAAGAAGTACCCATCGGCATCCATCAGGTAGGCGTCGCCAGTCAGGTTCCAGCCATCGCGCACATAGATTTTCTGGCGCTCGTCGGTCAGGTAGCGACATCCTGTGGGGCCGCGCACTGCCAGTTTGCCAACCGTCCCGACGGGCACGGTTTGGCCGTTGTCATCCACCACACGCGCTTCATAACCAGGTACCACGCGGCCGGTGGCACCAGGGCGTGCTGTCGCTTCGTCCGACGAGATGAAGATGTGCAGCATCTCTGTTGCGCCAATGCCGTCAATCAGTTCAATGCCTGTGGCCTCGCGCCACAACGCGCGGGTGGATACTGGCAAAGCCTCGCCAGCGGAAACGCAACGGCGCAATGACGTTCTGCGTATCTCGCTGCCCCGCGCGGACAAGGTGCGGTATGACGTGGGCGCCGTAAACACCACCGTGGCGCCAAATTCCTTGATACCGTCGAGCAGTTGTGTGGGGCTCGCCTTATCCAACAGCACGGT
>CANNRR010000121.1 GCA_947508055.1 Burkholderiales bacterium | reverse complement strand
CTCAATGTCGTTGTAGCAGGAGAACGGTGAACATTCGGTCAGACCGTAGCCCTCATAAACCCGACGCCCGAAGCGCTCGGTCCAGCGCCTGGAAATTTCCTCTGGCATGGTGGCGGCGGCAGACATTTCGTAGCGCAAACTGCTGAGGTCGTACCCGGACAAATCCATGGCGAGCAGATTGATGAAGATCGTTGGCACGGCGAAGAAGTGGGTGATGCGTTCTTCACCGATTGCGCGCAAGACTGTGTCAGGGACGAAACGCGCAAACAGCACAATGGTCGCGCCCGCAAGAATTGCGGCGTTCATGATGTAGTTTTGCCCGTAGACATGAAACAGTGGCAGGAAGGCGGCGAGGCGATCACCGGGGCGGTAGTCGGAATACCTGGCCTGCGGTGGAAGCGCAATGTTGGTGTGGATGTTGTGCTGGGTCAGCGCCACTCCCTTTGGGAATCCCGTTGTCCCGGATGAGTAAAGCAAGGCGGCAACATCGTCACCGCAGCGTTGAACCGACTCAAATGCATCGGTGCCGCTTGCCAGTAGATCGGCCAGGGCCAACCATCCCGGCGACTCAGTTATTTTATCGGCAACAACCCGCAGCCGCAGGGCAGTGCAGTCATCGGCGACATAGCGTCTGAGCTCGTCCATGGTAATCACCACACCGGCGCCGGAATCGTCGAGCAAGTAGCGCACTTCCTCAGTTTTCAAGATGGCATTGATGGTCACAGGAACCGCGCCGATTTTCTGTGCCGCGTAATAGGCTACAGCGAACTCCGGGACGTTGGGTAGATATAGCGCGACGCGGTCTGCGACAGCTACGCCCGCATTGCGCAGGCTTGAAGCCAGGCGGTTTGCATCGCGGTTAAGTTGCCCATAGGTGATAGAGCGACCCTCGAAGCGAATGGCGATCCGGTTGGGTGTACTAACGGCATGCCGCTCAAGATATTCAGCTATGTTCATGATTCGTCCTCATCGTTACACATCACCAGAACTCTGCTGGCAAGCAGCCTTGGCACCGCCGGATATTGCCGCTTCACTGGGCAAGGTCCAGCCGTTCAAAGGAAGGTTCTTTTACTTCAGAATTTTCCAGTCACCGTTCTCGATGGTGGCCATGATCGCGGCACGGGCATCGAAGCCATTGTGGTCCTTGGCCGACATGTTGAAAACGCCGTGTACTGCCGCAAGATCCTTTACATTTTCAAGGGCATCGCGCAACGCCGAGCGGAACTCGACGGTACCGGGTTTGGCTTTCTTTAGCGCTTCAGGAACGGCACGACTGAGCAGCAGATAGGCGTCCCAGCCATGCCCACCGAAGGTCGAGCGGCTGTTGACGCCATGCGCCCCTTCGTACACCCTGATGTACTCAAGCGCAGCCTTCTTGGAAGGGTGGCTGTCAGGAAGCTGCTCTGCCAGCAGCATCGGTCCAACCGGAAACAATGTACCCTCGACATTCTTGCCGCCAACACGCAGGAAGTCACGATTGGCGATGCCGTGGGTCTGGTAGAACTTTCCCTTGTAGCCGCGCTCAATCAGGGTTGATTGCGGCAGCACAGCCGGTGTTCCTGAGCCCGCAATCAGAACCGCATCCGGGTTGGCGGCGAACAGTTTGAGCGTCTGCCCGGTGACACTGGTGTCATTGCGTTGGTAGCGCTCCACTGGATTGACCGTGACGCCCTTGGCTGCTGCTGCATCCTGAATGGCCTTTAACCAAAGTTCGCCATAAGCATCGGCATAGCCGATGAAACCAAGGGTCTTGACGTTGTTGGCAACCATATGCTGCACCATCGCGGTAGCCATCAGGGGGAAATTCTGCGGCGTCGTAAACACCCATGGCGCCTTTTCTCCAGCGGGCGGCAGCGGCGCCATTGCGATCTGCGGCGTCTTTGCCTCGAATGCGACCTCCAGAATGCCCATCGAGGTTGGAGTCGCTGAGGCGCCAATAATCGCATCAACCTTGTCCTCGGCGGTCAACTTACGTGCAACTTTTACTGCGGTGCTGGGGTCGGTGGCGTCATCAAGTACGATGTACTTGACCTTTTCTCCACCGATGGTTTGCGGCAGCAAGGCGAATGTGTGCTTTTCAGGAATGCCCAGCGAGGCCGCCGGACCAGTCGCCGAAACAATGACACCGACGGTGACATCGGCCCAAGCTGAACCAGTTGCCAAAATCAATGCGAGGGCTTGCGCCAGCGCGTGTTGCTTCACTTTCATGTTATCTCCTGTTGTACATACTGGGTTCGCCTTTGGACCTTATGGCGACGAGATCTGTCAGAGGCGTGTGCTCGAAACCGATGGTCATGCGATCGGATTTTTCAACTGCATGTTGCTCAAGATATTCAGCTATTTCTATGCCTCATCCTCCTCGCTGCACACTTGTGGTTTTGTGTCTGACTCGAATTATGGTTATAGATAATAACTAAGTAAAGATTCAAAAATGGAATATTGGTAGGTGCTTACCCTTGGTAACGCGGTCTCATCATCCAGAAGGCTCACAGTGGGCGCAGAGTCATGAGTGCGATGGTCGGCAGCATGGCGGGTTTGCGACCTGCACGGTCTGCATAGGCACCGATCAGAATGCCACCCAGCGGGCGCGTGACAAGAACAACACCAAACATTGCCAGCGACAGCAACAAGCTGCCCAGTGGTGTAGACGCCGGGAAAAAGGCCCTGCCAATGTACGCGGCAATGAAGGCATAGGTCACAAAGTCATAAAACTCCAGCGCATTGCCGATGACGGTGGCGGCCACCCACCTTGCGTGGAATGGCGGTGCTGCTGGCACGTGAGGTAGCCTTTGCGGGCCGTAATGCGTAGTCCATGGTGGGGTTAGCTTGAACAGTTGTCTCCTGTTGTTGGTTTTTGGTGGCTGGAGCGTAGGGTGCCTGTTTTAATGTGTTCAATGTATTATTTTTGTAGTTATTATTCATACAACTCATAGTTAATCGTATGAACATCAAACACCTTGAACATCTATTGGCCCTGGCAGACACCGGTTCGTTCAGCCGAGCGGCAGAGAAGTTATTCATTACCCAATCCGCACTCAGTCGGAGCATCCAAAGCCTGGAAGACGACTTGGGTGGCAAAGTGCTTGATCGCATTGGCAAGCGCAATGAGCTCACCCCATTGGGTCTGGACGTCGTATCCAGGGCCAGGCACATTGTTCGTGACGCTGCAGAACTGCGCCACAGCGCCCAGTTGCTGCAAGGGGGTGGTCGGGGCGCCATCAGCGTTGGCTTGGGCTCTGGCCCCGCAGCACTGCTGATGGTGCCGCTGATGTGCGCAGCAGCAGCCGAGCAGGGCATGCGTGTGGCGGTCACGCAAGGGGCGGTGGAATTGCAGATAACGCAGTTGCGTAGCCGGCAACTCGATGCTATGGTAGTAGACATGCGCCGCGTGATACCGGCGGCAGACCTCAACATTGAATCACTGGTCGATCTGAAGGCTGGCTTTGTAGTACGTGCAAAACATCCCTTGGCCAGCAAAAAGGTTGTAACCCTTTCAGACGTGTTGCGTTACCCGGTTGCCTGCACACCCTTGTCCGACGAAGTGGCGCGCAATATGGTGGATCAGTATGGCCCGCGGGCCAACCCGTCTGAAATGGTGACGCTACGCTGTGACGATATTGTGAGCCTGGTTAGCACCATGGCACAGACCGATGCCATATTTCTGGGCGTGGTCGCAGCAGCCCGTAGTGGATTGAGGGATGGCAGCGCGGTAGAGCTGAAATTGAAGCCAAAGTTTTCGGTCGCTGCACGCTTTGCATACGTCACCCTGGCAGGTCGAACTGAAGCGCCAAGGATGGCCTATTTCCGCGAGTTCGTGCGTGACCATCTGCGCGACTGACCACTCAAAATTTATCCACAAACAGTCCGATCCCATCATGTTTATCCGTATACCGGTCGACCTGACCCTGGTTCACTTCCTCATAGAAGTTCTGGCCACTCTGGCATTCGCTTTATCAGGGCTGCTTGAAGCTGCGCGCAAGAAGCTCGACGCCGTAGGCGTTGTGGTGGTCGCCGGTCTGGCGGCCTTTGGCGGCGGCACTATGAGAGACATTCTGTTGGACCGAAGGCCGTTCTTCTGGATGCAACACGCGTCATGGCTTTGGGCGCTACTGGCGCTGTGTTTTGTGGCAATGCTATTTCTGCGTGCACGCCATTTTGAAGTGACCGAGCGCGCCATGCTGTGGCCCGATGCAATCGGCCTTGGGCTATTTTCTGCCTCAGGCGCCCGCATCGCGTTGGACATGGATATGCCCGCAATTGTGGCCGTTGTAATGGGAGTGGTTACTGCTGTCTTTGGGGGCGTTCTTAGGGACATTGTTTGCAACGAAATACCCCGCGCTTTCAGGGATCACAGGCCCTATGCCATCTGCGCATTTCTTGGTGCCTGGATCTTGGTTGTCGCACCCAGGTTAGGAGCGTCGGATGAAGTGGCACTGATTGCCGCAGCTGCAGCCATCACTTCGCTTCGTGGCATTGCTTTGATCAGCGGGTATCAATTGCCTGCGTGGAATTCAGATCACAGAAACGACCAATAGATCTGCAGTTCAAGCGCTGGTCTAAACGACAGCTACAGGGGGTTCGACAGAAGCTCAGACAAACCATCTTGTCCGAAAGCAGGGATTCAAGACTTGGGTCACATAGGCCTATTCGGGCGCATAGGCAAATGCAGCAGGAACCACTGAGCAATCTCGTATCGAACCATCGTTCACCTAGCCCTTGAGTTGCAACTCAAGATCGTGCAGCACCTGGTAGCACGGCAACACGCTGGCCACGCTGCTGTTTGGCTCGCGCCCTTCGCGAATGGCGGCGAAGAATTCGCGGTCTTGTAGTTCAATGCCGTTCATCGAAACAGCCACTTTACTGACATCGATCTTTTCTTCCCTGGCAGTAAACAGATCATCGTAGCGGGCAATGTAAGTTGCCGTGTCGCCGATGTAGCGGAAGAAGGTGCCCAGCGGGCCATCGTTGTTGAAGCTCAGGCTCAGCGTGCAGATGGCGCTGTTGGCGACCTTGAGCTGGATGCTCATGTCCATGGCAATACCCAGCACCGGGTGGATTGGGCCTTGCACAGCATTGGCCCGGACGACGGGGCTGCCGCACTGGTAAGCGAACAGGTCCACCGTGTGGGCCGCGTGGTGCCACAGCAGGTGGTCGGTCCAACTGCGTGCTTGTCCCAGTGCGTTCATGTTGGTGCGTCGAAAGAAATAGGTCTGCACGTCCAACTGCAGGATGTTGAAGCGCCCGTCCGTGATTTCCCGGTGCACAAACTGGTGGCTTGGGTTGAAGCGACGGGTGTGACCGCACATGGCGACCAGGCCACTGCGCTTGGCCATCGCGACGACGTCCAGAGCGCCTTGCAGAGAGTCCGCCAACGGAATCTCAACCTGCACGTGCTTGCCCGCCTTCAGACAGGCAATGCTTTGCGCCGCATGCATCTGGGTGGGGGTGCACAGTATGACGGCGTCTACTTCTTTCAAAGCCAGACTGTCTTCCAGTTTGGTTGTGACATGGGATATGCCGTATTTGGAGGCAACCTCCTGGGTCTTCTCCAGATCGCGACCGATCAGTGAGATGACTTCAACGCCGTCAATGTGTCGGATGCCGTCCAGGTGTTTGATGCCAAATGCACCGACGCCAGCGAGGGCGACTTTGATGGTTTTTCTCATAGTTCTCTCCCGCAAAGTTATTGGTTTTCCAGAATCAGATGCCCCACCGCCGTATTGCTGGCTGGTACATGATAAAAACGGTGTCTAGCCCTCGCGGATACTGCGTGATACGCTACATTTTTTGTAGCATCACGGGAAACATCTGACATCGCACCGCGTGCCACAAGCCACATCACCAACTCAATGCCCTCGCTGCCGGCTTCGCGCACAAAGTCGATGTGGGGAATGGCTGCCGCTGCCGCCGGGTTGGTAATCAGCAAGTCCAGAAACGCGTTGTCAAACTCCCTGTTGATGAGGCCGGCACGCGGCCCCTGCAATTGGTGGCTCATGCCGCCAGTTCCCCAGATGTGAACGTTCAGGTCGTCGTCGTAACTCTCTACCGCTTTGCGAATGGCCTTGCCCAGGTTGAAGCAGCGCTGGCCGCTGGGCACCGGGTATTGCACCACGTTGACGGCGAACGGAATCACCGGGCAGGGCCATGCGTCAGGTTGCCCGCACATCAATGAGAGTGGCACGGTCAGGCCGTGGTCCACCGCCATCTTGTTCACAATGGTCAGGTCAAAGTCTTGCTGGATGACGGATTGTGCGATGTGCGCGGCCAGTTCCGGGTGGCCTTGCACCACGGGTACCGGGCGCGGCCCCCAGCCTTCGTCGGCTGGCTGGTAGCTGGCGGCCGTTCCAATGGCAAAGGTGGGAATCATGTCCAGACTGAAGGCTGTGGCGTGGTCGTTGTAGACCAGGAATATGACGTCGGGCCGGTTGTCCTTCATCCATTGCTTGGAAAACTCGTAGCCCTTGAAGACGGGTTGCCAGTAGGGTTCGTCACTCTTGCCCAGGTCCAGTGCAGCGCCAATGGCGGGCACGTGAGAGGTGTAAACGGATGCGGTGATTCTTGCCATTTCAGACTCCAGCTTTCAGGCCCACGCGACCCTGCGGCTGGTTCTGGGCTTGCGCATCGCCATCCTCGCCAATCACGCGGTTGCCTTCGATCGATCGACCACCGGCAATCATCATTGCGCGGTATTCATCTTCGGTCATTCCGGTCATGCTGCCCGCCATCTGCTGGAAGCTTTTGCCGTCGGTGGCACCGATCTTGGCTAAAAAGTAAATGTTGCCGCCAAGCCCGATGCAGCGGTTGAGGTCCCGCGCCAGCACCGCCTGCTTTTGTGCTTCGGTCATGGCCCATTCGTCAAGGTAGGCGCGCTCGTCCGCCTTGAAGCGCTCGCGGTTGACCTCGGTCATGAGTGACATGCAGAACTGGTTGAGGTGGTAGCCCTTGCGCGACTGATCGGCGTCAAAAATGGTGGTACCAGGCACGTCGAGGTAGGGTTTATCAAGTGACATCGTCGCTCCAATACAGACCGGTCGGGTTGTCGACCAATAGCTTTCGCTGCAATTCCGGTGTGGTGGCAATCTGCGCAATGAAGTCGACCAGCAGGCCATCATCGGGCATATGGTCCTTCAGGTTGGGGTGCGGCCAGTCGGTGCCCCACAGTACGCGGTCCGGGAAAGTCTCCACCAGGTGCCTGGCAAAGGGCGCCACGTCGCGGTAGGTACACCCGTCCAAACCTATTTCACCGTTCAGTGCCTTGGGGCCGGTGACGCTCAGGCGCTCGGGGCAGCTCACCTTGCTCCAGATGTTGCTGTGCTCGCGCATCATCTTCAAAAAAAGCGCGAACTCGGGGCCATCCACCGGCTTGCGCACATCGGGGCGACCCATGTGGTCCACCACCACGGTGGTGGGCAGCGCGGTGAAAAAGTCGTACAGCTCAGGCAGGTCGGCCGCCTCAAAGTAGACCACCACATGCCAACCCAGCGGGGCGATGCGGTTGGCAATTTCCAGCAGCACCCCGCGGGGCGTGAAGTCGGCCAGGCGGCGCACAAAGTTGAAGCGGGTGCCCCGCACACCGGCGGCGTGCATGTCGTGCAACTCGGCATCCGTCACATTGCGGTTCACGGTGGCCACGCCGCGCGCTTTGTTGTGAGAGGTTCTAAGGGCATCGACCAGTGCGCGGTTGTCCGAGCCGTGGCAGGTGGCTTGGACGATCACGTTTTTGTCGAAGCCCAAGTGGTCGCGCAGCGCGAACAACCGGTCCTTGGATGCGTCACACGGCGTGTATTTGCGCTCAGGCGCGTAGGGGAACTGGTTGCCGGGGCCAAACACGTGGCAGTGGGCGTCCACGCTGCCGGGTGGGAGCTGAAAGTGGGGCTTGCTGGGGCCGACGTACCAGTCCAGCCAGCCGGGGGTTTTAATGAATTCCATCTTTTTAGTCAACGTAGCGCAGTCCTGCCTTCTCCAATCCTTCTCGCATCTTGTAGTAGTCCAGTCCCAGCACGCCAGAGGCAAAGATGGCGCGTTTGTCGCCCTCATTGGCCTCGCGCGCTTCAGCCGCATCGGCAACCTTTTGCGCAATGGCCGCAGGCACCACAACCACGCCGTCGATGTCTGCTATGACCACATCACCGGGGTTGACCTGGGCGCCCGCGCACACCACGGGAATGTTGACCGAGCCCAGCGTGGCCTTGATGGTTCCCTTGGCGTGGATGGCTTTGCTGAAGACCGGGAACTTCATCTCGGTCAGGTCTTTCACATCGCGCACACCGCCGTCAATGATGAGGCCCATGGCGCCACGCGCCTGGAAGGAGGTGGCCAGCAAGTCGCCAAAGAACCCGTCTTCGTTGTCTGTCGTGCAGGCGGCGACCACCACGTCGCCGGGTTGAATCTGTTCTGCTGCCACGTGCATCATCCAGTTGTCGCCGGGTTGCAGCAGCACGGTTACTGCTGTTCCGCAGATTTTGGCTTCGGTGTAGATGGGGCGCATGTAGGGCTTCATCAGGCCGACCCGGCCCATGGCCTCGTGGACGGTGGCTACGCCGAAGCGGGAGAGCTTGTCCACCGCTGACTTGTCGGCGCGGCTGATGTTACGGTGGACTATGCCTAGTTGAGTCATGATTACCTCTTTAAGTTGCACGGCTTTATTGGGGTCAGGTCTGTTTCGCTTCGCTCTCGAACCAGACCCCAAAAAATACCTTATTTGCTCTTGGCGGTTAGTAGTGCATCCAGTCGTGGGAACACGCGTCTTGCATTGCCTTCATAAATCTGGTGACGGTCGGTATCGCTCAGGATTTTGGATGCCTCGACGTAGCGCTTGGTGTCATCGAAATAGTGTCCGGTCTCGGGGTCGATGCCGCGCACGGCGCCAATCATCTCGCTGGCAAACAGCACGTTCTTGACCGGGATGACCGTGTTGAGCAGATCAATGCCAGGCTGGTGGTAGACGCAGGTATCAAAGAAGATGTTGTTGAGCAGGTGGTCTTGCAACAGTGGCTTTTTCAGCTCTTGCGCCAGGCCACGGAAGCGGCCCCAGTGGTAGGGCACGGCGCCGCCGCCGTGGGGAATCAGAAACTTCAGCGTAGGGAATTCCCTGAACAAGTCGCTGGTCAGGCATTGCATGAAGGCCGTGGTGTCCGCATTCAAGTAGTGCGCGCCGGTAGTGTGAAAGCACGCGTTGCAGCTGGTGCTGACATGGATCATGGCAGGGATGTCGTACTCCACCATCTTCTCGTAGATCGGGTACCAGGCTTTGTCACTCAGAGGGGGCGACGTCCAATGCCCGCCGCTGGGGTCGGGGTTCAGGTTAATGCCGACGTTGCCATATTCTTTGACGCATTTTTCCAGTTCGGGGATGCAGGTGGCGGGGTCGACGCCTGGGCTCTGTGGCAGCATGGCTACCGGCACAAAGTTGTCGGGAAAAAGCTGGCTGACGCGGTAGCACAGCTCGTTGCAGATGGCAGCCCAAGTACTCGACACATTGAAGTCGCCAATGTGGTGGGCCATGAAGCTGGCGCGCGGGCTGAATAGAGTGACGTCGCTGCCACGTTCTTTCATCAGACGCAGCTGGTTGGTCTCGATCGACTCGCGCAGTTCCTCGTCGCTGATTTTCAGGTCGGACACTTTGGGCATCACGGATGTGTCCTTGATGCCGGCAATTTGCTGGTTGCGCCAATTTTCCAGCGCTTTGGGAGCAGTAGTGTAGTGGCCGTGGCAGTCGATGATCATGAAACTCTCCTGATGTTCTTTAAACGCGGCTGGGCGTTATGCGGCTACCATGCCCTGACGGATTTTTGCAGCGACCGCATCAGGTGAGGCCATGAAGTCGAGCAGGACGCGCACTTCCGCAACGCGGGTGCAGTTGGTGGTGATGGCCGCAGAAAACGTGGTGATGATCTGGATGGCCGGGGGCAGTGGGCCGACGATGGCGATGCCGGCGATGTGGATCAGTTCGCTGAGTTGCTGAAAGCCCAACTCCACCTCACCCTTGGCGACCAGGCTGCCGACCGACACGCCGGGTGGGGCGGTGACGAGGCGGGTTTTTATCTGCTCTGCGATACCCCAGCGTTCAAACAGTTTGGCCAGGGCGACCCCGCTGGGTCCCGTAGAGTAGCCCAGGGTGCTGGCTGTCAGAACCGCTCTGCGTACAGATTCTTCGGTAGCAATGTCGGGCTGCGGTATCCCATTGCGCACGGTCACGGCCACGCCGGAATTCGCCAGATCGACCTTGCTGTCGGCACGCAAATGGCCTTGCGCAATCAGTGTGGCTATCGCGTCGGACGCCAAAATGACCACGTCAAAAGGCTCATCGGTCCGCACACACTTGGCCGCGTCTACGCCGCCTACCGACGCGATATTCACGGCCTGCCCGGTGCGCGTAGCAAAGGTCGCTGTCAGCTCGGCCAACAACTGGCGCGTGGCCATGGAGGATATGCCCGTGAGCGGCGCACGAGCAGATGGGTCAGTGGATTGCATACCAGCCATTTTGTGCGCAGCCTGGGCACTCTGTAAGTGCTGGGCACCTACTATCAGCTATTGCAAATCGGCATAATTAGGCCTTGGTTATTCACATGGGTTGGGTATGGACCTCAAACAACTGGAATACTTTGTCCGCGTTGCCGAACTGGGCAGTTTCACCCGCGCCGCCACTGCGCTGAACATTGCGCAGCCTGCATTGAGTCGCCAGGTGCGCCTGCTCGAGGTCGAGTTGCGCCAGACGCTGCTGACCCG
>CANNRR010000120.1 GCA_947508055.1 Burkholderiales bacterium | reverse complement strand
TAGCGGTGCGGTAGCCACCGCATCGGTAGCGGGTGGTCCCTACGCTATCGTGCCAAGTGCTGCGACAGGCGGGACATTTGCGCTGGGCAATTACGCAGTCAGCTATGCCAATGGGGCATTGACCGTCAATCCTGCCGGACTTGTGGCTGGTACTGCGTCACTAAGTGGCTCAACGACGAAGGTATACGACGGCACCACTACTGCCACTTTGACTCCTGGCAACTTTGTGTTGAGTGGATTTGTCAATGGGGACTCAGCCGGAGTGACCAAGACGACTGGAACCTACGCCAGCAAGAATGTCGGTACTGGGCTAACGGTGACCACGACACTGGCTCCGACGGACTTCAGTCCTGTCGGGGCCACTCTGCTATCAAACTACACCCTGCCAACCAGCGCTGTGGGCAATATCGGGTCCATCACGGTGCGCCCAATATCCACCTGGAGTGGCGCCGCAGGAAACAACCTATGGAATGACGCTCGAAACTGGGATGCATTGCCCGATGGCGCCAACGTGCTGTCAGTCAGCATTGGTGCAGGCAGCGGCACCGTAGCGTTGGATGGGGGCAGTGTTTCCTTGCAAAATCTCAGCAGCGCACAAACGTTGGCCATTGGCGGTGGTACCCTCCAAGTCAGTGGGGCTCTGAGCACTAGCGGCTTTAGCCAGAGCGGCGGCGCGGTCAGCGGCGCGGGCAGCTTCACTGCCAACGGTGCATTCAACCAAAGTGGTGGTGGCATCAGTATGGGCAGCATTGCGGTTACGCAGAGCAGTGGCAATATGACCATCAACAGTCTCAAGGCAGCTACGGTGAATTTGACGGGCGGGTCCATCAGCGAGACGGCTGCGGGTGGTATCGAGGCCACCACCCTGACCACCCAATCCAACGGTGGCACTGTGCTCACCGGCACGGGCAACAAGATTGGCACCTGGACCGCCTTCAATACCGGCTCGGGCGCACTGCGCTTGACCAACACCGGCCTGATCAACGTCACAGCTATCAACGACGGTGGCGACTTCAACATCGACAGCTTTGGTGGTGTGGTGACCAAGGGCCAGATCAAGACCAGTGGCGCCATCAGCATCACTGCCAATAGCCCGTTGACCATTGGCCCGAACGGCTTGTCTGCGGGAGGCAATATTGTGCTTACCGCCACCAACCTGACTAGCGCAGGTAATATCGTTCTCAATGGGCCGGTAGAGACCACTGCGGGTTCTGTAGCCCTCAAGGCAGCGAGCAACTTGGAGCAAAACAGTTCCGTGACGGCTCCGCTGGGCGTTTCGGCCAGTGCCGGTGGCACGTTGACGTTGGGCCCGCTGGCCACATCCGGTTTCCAGCCTGTGACCTACTTAGTGGCTGCCAGGCCGGTAGCTCCCCCGCCGACGCCGGGTGCGCTCAGCACTGCCAGTGACATGGTGGTTGCCATGATGAACAGCACGAGTGCAATAGAAACCCCGGCAGAGCAACAAGCGCAGGCGGCTGCCAATGTGCCTGTCAAGGACAAGGATAAGGAAAAGGACACAACCAAGGAAACTGTTGTGGCTGAGGGGGGTATATGTCGTCCATAGAATCCATTGCACACCCTTCCATGCCGAAATCTATTCGCACTCAGGCCAAGGCGCCAAGTCTCAAAGCACTGGCTGTTGGCGCGGCACTCCTGCTCTTAGGCGGTGTAGCTTTGGCCCAGGCTGTCGGTGAAGTCGACTTCGCTAGAGGCGTAGGCTTTGCACAGACTGATGGCCAATTGCCTCGTACGTTGGGCAAAGGCCTGGCGCTCAAGGAAGGCGACAAGCTCTCCACAGCCGACGGCTCCCTGGCGGTCATCAAAATGCAGGATGGCACCCGCATGACGGTGCGGCCCAACTCTGAAATCGTCATACAGCAGTACAAGTTCAAAGAGGCAGATCCCGACAACAGCATGGTGATGCAACTGCTGCGGGGTGGCTTTCGGGCTATTACTGGTCTGATCTCCAAGAACTCACCCAGCGCAGCACGGGTGGTCACCAAAACAGCCACTATCGGCATTCGCGGCACCGACTTTGATGCCCGTATCTGCACCACCGACTGCAAGGCAGAATCAGAAAAAGTATCCGAAAAGCATCGCCAAAATGCCGTGCTGGCCAGCGCCAAGGTGGTTAACTCCCAGGGGGACATCAGCGCGCTGGACGGCGCCGGCGCAAGGCGCAAGGTGGTTGACGGTGGAAGCGTCTACCCGGGCGAAACACTGGAAACCAGCGTGGGTGCAAAAGCCGTGCTGGCCTTTAGAGACGACAGCCGCATGACGCTGGGAGGTGCCACCCGATTCCGGGTCGACAGCTTTGTCTATGACGACCAAAATCCCAAGGAAGGGCGGTTTTTGGTATCCCTGCTCAAAGGTTCCATGCGCGCACTTACCGGTCTCATCAGCAAGGCCAACAACCGCAATGTGGGCTTCACCACCGCTACCGCCACCATTGGTATCCGTGGCACGGGACTGGATCTGGACTGTAACGATGACGGCACGGGCGAAGCCTGCAGCATTTACACATGGCTAGGCAGCATCGAAGTGACCCCGTTGGGACAGACTGACATACGCGTGCTCGAAGCTGGTCAAGGTTTGTTTGTGAGCCCCAGTGCAATTCGACCACTGGTTGCACCCACCCTGCAAAACCTGCAGCGTCCTGACGGTGTCTCCGTCGATACGAAACAGCTGTTCTCGGCCTCGGCGGTGGATGATGGCAAGGAGGGGTTGTTTGTCTTTGTGCGTGATGGTCACATAGAAGTCACCACTGCCAGCGAAACCTTGCATCTGGGCCGTGGTGAAGCTGGCTTCGCGGGATTGGACGGACTCACCGCACGCCCGACTCTGATGCCGCTGTTTCTGGAGTTTGATCGCACTCCCATGCCCAACAGCCGAAATCCGCTGGCCGCCACGGTGCTCGAGACTTCCGGTGCGCACGCACTGAACATCTGCAAATAAGCACGCAAGCAGGTAACCAAATAACTATGAAGCACATCCCACTTCACCGCAGGGCCAGCACCACTTTGGCCACAATCCTTGGTATGGTTTTGCTCGCACATGCTCCGCTGCAGGCACAAGCCCCGGCACAGCCCTTGCCAACGACCACCAAGACCAGCTTTGTCATCAGAGGCTTCGACATTTCTGGCGAAACCCCCTTGGCCGATGGTGAGATGAGCCGCGTGCTGGCTCCCTATTTGCGCACGGATGCCACCATCGAAACCCTGCAAAAAGCCACTGCTGCGCTGGAGGCAGCCATGAAAGCAAAAGGCTACGCTCTGCATCGGGTAGCGCTACCGGCCCAGGAGGTGGGCGAATCGGTGAAGCTTGAGATCGTGAAGTTTGTCATTGGCAAGGTCAGCATCGAAGGGCGCCAGCAATTAAGTGAAGCCAACATTCGTGCAAGCCTGCCCGATCTGGTGGAAGGTCAATCGCCCAACTTCCATACCCTGGCGGTGCAAACCACCATTGCCAATGAGAGTCAGGTCAAACGGGTACAAGTGGCACTCAAAGAGTCAGAGGAGCCGGACCAGATCGATGCGCGCATCGTGGTCACCGAAGGCAAGCCCTGGAACTTTTCGATTGGGGCGAGCAATTACGGATCGGACGCTACCGGAAGCGATCGCATTACTCTGGTCGGTGGTCACTCCAACCTGTTTGACCTGGACCACCAGATCACGCTGGCCTATACCACTTCGTTGGAACGCCCTAATGCGGTCAAACAGGTGGGGCTGAACTACCGCCTTCCGATGTACCGCTTTGGTGGGGTTTTGGGCTTTAACTATACCCAGTCCGACGTGCTGGGAGACTTTGGCAGTTTCAAGAGCAACGGAGCCGGGCGCAGTGCTGGATTCAATTACACCCACTTCCGGCCACCAGAGGGCGGCTACCGGGGGTTTGTAACGCTGGGCCTGGATGATAAGCAGTTTGATGTAGCACTGATCAATGGGGTGCCTCTGGTCGGACAAGTCGTGCGGCGCAGTAATCCGCTGACGCTGGGGTACAACGCGCGGGTGGAAGGTGATAACGTCGTGTGGGGCTATAACGTTGACCTGGCGGTAAACGTTTCCGGTGGCAGCGGTAATGACCTTGCCTCCTTCCAGTCCGAAGACCCGCGTATCAGCACTTCGCACTGGCGTGCATTGCATGCGGGGGCTAATTACGCAACCGGCTTGTTCAACGGCTGGATCGGGAGCCTGCGTGGGCAACTTCAATATAGCCCGGACGCCTTGATTTCTGGCGAACAATTTGGGTTGGGTGGCGCCAGTTCGATACGCGGTACAGGTGAGCGCCCGATTTCCGGTGACAGTGGCTTGCTGCTTTCAACCGAGTTGACCTCCCATGAGTTAGTTCCTGGCCTACGTTTGCTCGGTTTTGTTGATGCCGGGTGGTTGAGCAACAGAAGTCCGAATGGCAACCTGAAACCCGCAAATGACTCCTTGTCCAGTGCGGGAATAGGTTTACGCTATGCTTTGCCTAGCTTGAGTGTCTCAGCGGACTTTGGTCGGGTTATCTCGGGTAGTACTTTGCCATACGCTGCAGGTTCGGGCTTGCCACAAAGTGGTGATCAGAAACTGCATATCAATTTGTCGGCCCGTTTCTGACGGGTCGTTGTTTATTTCACTTTTGGGCAATTCACAAAATGGCAGGTTTAAAGGCCGGCGCTCCAGCGCCACAGAGTTTGACGGTGCACAGCCAATCAAAAGTACTGGAGGTCAGTTTTTCGGATGGAGCGAATTTTCGCATTCCGTTTGAGTTGATGCGTGTTTTTTCCCCATCAGCCGAGGTGCAGGGGCACGGCCCGGGTCAGGAAACACTGCAGACCGGCAAGCGTGACATTGGACTGGAAGCGCTCGACCCGGTCGGCAACTATGCGGTACAACCCCGTTTTTCCGACGGCCATGAATCCGGTATTTTTTCCTGGGAATACCTGTATTTTCTGGGGTCTGAGCACGAGCGGCTGTGGCGGGATTATCTGGACCGACTCGAGGCGGCAAATGTCGATAGAGATGCGCCCATGGCGGCAAAGACTGGATCGGCTTGCGCAAGTCATTGACATTCAGTTTGCTATAATTTTTGTAGCTGTTGGGGCTGTCCTTGCCTGCGCTGGTGCCGATTTTTCAGTATGATTTCAGTATGACAACTACACATTTTGGTTTCAAATCGGTTGACGAGGCGGAGAAAGCGCGCCATGTGCGTGGTGTTTTTGACTCGGTCGCGCCCAAATACGATCTCATGAACGATTTGATGTCCATGGGATTGCATCGCGCGTGGAAGGCCTACACCGTGATGGTTGCCAATTTGCAGGAGGGTGACCGGGCGCTGGATATTGCTGGCGGTACGGGTGACCTGGCCTTGGCCATCTCAAAGAAGGTTGGACATTCGGGTCAGGTGGTTCATACGGATATCAACGAGGCGATGCTGCGCACGGGGCGTAATCGCCTTTTGGACGAGGGAGTCGCGTTGCCAACGCTGGTGTGCGACGCTGAGAAGTTGCCGTTTGCCGACAATTACTTTGACGTCGTGAGTGTTGCCTTCGGATTGCGCAACATGACCCATAAGGACTTCGCACTTGCGGAAATGAACCGTGTCCTGAAACCCGGTGGCAAGTTGTTGGTGCTGGAGTTTTCCAAGGTAGCGGCCCCGCTGGAGAAGGTCTACGACTGGTATTCGTTCAAGGTCTTGCCGCGCTTGGGTAAATTGGTTGCAGGAGATGATTCGAGCTATCGCTATTTGGCAGAGTCAATTCGCATGCACCCGGGGCAAGACGAACTTAAAGCCATGATGCACAAAGGGGGTTTCGGTCATGTGGACTATCACAACCTGACGGGTGGCGTTGTAGCATTGCATGTTGGAATCAAGTGTTGAGGCTTGAAAATTTGACGTTTAGCCTTAGTTGTTGCGTTCCTATGGAGACATTATGAAAATTTGGACCGTTTTGTTAGTTGCCGTTCTGGCCTTGTCGGGAATCAATGCCGAGGCGGCCAAACGTATGGGCGGCGGCAAGTCAATTGGCAAGCAATCGTCGAATGTGACGCAGCGCGAAGCGACACCTGGAGCGCCGGTCGCTCCTGCCCAAGGAATGGCTAACGCCGCAGCCAAGCCGGCTCCGGCAGTCGCAGCGCCCAAGCGCCCGTGGGGTGCAATGTTGGGAGGTTTGGCAGCAGGCTTGGGTCTGGCTTGGCTTGCCCATTCGTTGGGTATGGGCGAGGGCATGGGGCAAATTCTGATGTTTGCCATGCTGGCTATGGCCGTGGTCATGGGAATTGGTTGGTTCATGCGACGCCGTGCTACGTCAGCGAATCAACCAACCGCGCCATTTGCTTTTCAGGGTGCGGGTAATGTGCCCGTCTCGCCGGCTAAACCTTATCGTCCTGAAAATGTAGGCAACGATGCGTCTGCCCGGCCGTGGGAGCGTAGCAGTATGGCGTTTGAGGCGCCTGCTAACGCAGCTTCCGGATCGATGATCGGTTCCGCTTTGGCGGGATCCCAAAACTGGGGCATTCCTGCCGGTTTTGATGCCGACGGCTTCCTCTCTGCTGCAAAGGCGAATTTTGTAACTTTGCAGGTTGCCTGGGACAAATCTGACATTCCAGCGTTACGTGCAATGATGACTGATACCATGCTTGCTGAAATTCAATCGCAACTCGCCGAGCGTGAGTTGCATCCAGGCGCGAATCCGAATCGCACGGATGTTGTCATGTTGGAGGCACGCCTGTTAGGCATTGAAGAAGCGGCCGAGGAATACTTGGCTAGCGTTGAGTTTTCGGGAATGATTCGGGAGGATGATTCGACTGGACCCAACCCGTTCCGCGAAGTCTGGAACATGACCAAACCCGTCAATGGCAGCCGGGGCTGGCTGGTGGCCGGAGTGCAGGCGCTCCAGTAAGCGGTTCGACGCTGCCGTGAGCCAGAAGCTCGGGCAGTGCCTGATAATGGGGGACTATGGCAACGCAGACCCCCTTTTCGATGTTGGAGTCCATCCTCCAAGGCCTTAACCTTCCATTGACACCGCCTGTTTGGGCGATAGACGAGACGCACCGACGCATCGTGCTGCTGCTTAACCATGTGTTGATGCAGGAGCCCCAAGCCATGCAGCGTCTGGTTCGACAAAAAGGTCGGGTGGTCCTCATGCAGTGGCGAACCTTCACTTTCCGGTTGCTTGTCAGCCCGGCTGGATTGTTCGACGTGGCGGCACAGGATGTGCAGCCTGACCTGGTACTGGTCATCACGCAAGAGTCCCCCCTGGCCATCGCGCAGGAGTTGATGCAAGGCGCAAAGCCTGCCGTTCGCATTGAAGGTGACGTGCAGTTGGCCGCTGAGGTCAGTTGGCTGATAGATCATGTCCGTTGGGATCTGGAGGAAGACTTGGCCCGACTATTGGGAGATGCGCCAGCGCACACGCTGGTTCAGACCGCACGCACCTTGGCGCGTGAAGTGCAGCAGTTTGTTGGGCAGCGCAGTCGGAGTGACTCGGACGGGTCAACCGCATGAGGCGCCTGCAACGGGGCTTTTTCATCGCTTGGGTGGTATTCCGTTACGGACTGGATGAGCTGGTTCTAAGCAGCTTCGATAATCCCTGGCTCACCCGGTTGACGCGGGTGCTGACGGTGGGGCGCACCTTGGGTACACCCCGCGGGCAGCGTTTGCGTGAGGCGCTTGAGCGACTGGGCCCTATTTTTGTGAAGTTCGGGCAGGTGCTGTCGACCCGGCGCGACTTGCTGCCGCTCGATATAGCCGACGAACTGGCCAAGCTGCAGGACCAGGTTCCCCCATTTGACTCCGCAGTTGCCGTGGCCACCATTGAGCGTGCCCTACGTAAACCGATTGCTGAAATATTTGAGTCCTTCGAAAACGAGCCCGTGGCCAGTGCATCGATTGCCCAGGTGCATTTTGCGGTACTTCGTGGTCGGGATGGCCAGCTGTGCGATGTTGCGGTCAAGGTTCTGCGACCGGGCATGCACGCTGCTATCGAGAAGGACTTGCGCCTGCTGCACATGATGGCGGCTTGGGTAGAAAGTCTGTCGGCCGATGGCAAGCGCCTGCGTCCACGTGACGTCGTAGCTGAATTCGATAAGCATTTGCACGATGAGCTTGATCTGATTCGTGAAGCCTCCAGCGCAGCCTTGCTGCGCCGAAACATGGAGAGTTTGCAGCTGGTGCTGGTGCCAGAGATTTTTTGGGACTACTGTGCGACCGAAGTAATGGTCATGGAGCGCATGTTTGGTGTCCCCGTCAGCCAGGTGGTGCGGCTGAAGGAAGCTGGAGTGGACATTCCGAAGCTGGCTCGTGATGGCGTAACAATATTTTTTACACAGGTGTTCAGGGACGGGTTTTTTCATGCGGACATGCACCCTGGCAACATCCAGGTCAGCATCGACCCCAAGACCTTCGGGCGGTATATTTCGCTGGATTTTGGCATTGTTGGCACGTTGACAGAGTCTGATAAGGACTATCTGGCACAAAACTTCACAGCCTTTTTTCGCCGTGACTACAAACGCGTGGCCGAGTTGCATATTGAGTCCGGGTGGGTGCCGCGTACGACTCGGGTGGATGAGCTGGAGTCAGGTATTCGCGCTGTTTGCGAGCCCTATTTTGATCGACCGCTCAAGGAAATTTCACTCGGAATGCTGTTGATGCGACTGTTCCAGACCTCGCGCCGTTTTCAAGTCGAGATCCAGCCGCAACTGGTGTTGTTGCAAAAGACCTTGCTCAACATCGAGGGGTTAGGCCGCGAACTTGACCCCGATCTCGATCTATGGGCTACCGCCAAGCCATTTCTAGAGCAATGGATGCTGGGTCAGGTCGGGCCGCAAAAGCTGATGGAGCAACTCAAGGCGCAAGCCCCGCACTACGCCAAACTTCTGCCAGAGCTACCTATGCTGTTAAGTAGTTTTTTGCGCAATGACGGCAATCGTTCTACTCGGGCCGTTGAGGAGTTACTTGTCGAGCAGCGACGCACCAACCGGCTGCTGCAAGGTCTGGTTTACTCGGTGGTGGGCTTTGCTCTGGGCATGTTGGTGATGCAAATCGTCATCCGAGTGAGGATGTTCTAGCGCGCCTTATAATCAAAGGCTTTGCAACGCCCGAGTCTGATTCCACCTTTCATGCCTATTTACGCCTACAAATGCGAGTCCTGCGGGTATGCCAAGGATGTATTGCAAAAAATGTCCGACGCGCCTCTCGATGTCTGTCCGGCTTGTTCCCAATCGGCATTCAAAAAGCAACTGACGGCGGCAGGATTTCAGTTAAAAGGTTCTGGCTGGTACGCCACTGATTTCAAGGGTGGTGGCACGGCATCACCCGCCGCCGTTGCCGCGGTGGACACAGGTGAAACGCCTTCTGCCGCTGTCGCTGAGGCACCAAAAGCGGATGCTGCGCCCAAGGTATCCGCACCGAAGGCGGATTCTGGCGGTTGAAAATATTTTTACCCGAGTCTGGAATTAACGTGCCGTTTAAAAAATACATGCTCACAGGGCTGATGGTCTGGTTGCCGCTGGCAATCACCATCTGGGTTTTGTCTTGGCTTGTCAATTCACTGGATGGAATTCTGGGCGGTGTTTTGTCCGGTTTGGCGGCGGTGACACCGCAGAGTCTGGCACCGTTGATTGAGCGTTTGCGCAACATTCCTGGTTTGGGCGTAATCATGGTTGCCAGTTTCATGCTGATCACTGGCGCGCTTGTTTCCAATGTTGCGGGCCGCTGGTGGCTCAGGCAGTGGGATCGGATGTTTACCCATATCCCGATCGTCAAGTCTATTTACAACAGTGTCAAGAAGGTGTCGGACACGCTGTTCTCCAGTAACGGTAATGCATTTCGCACGGCGCTGTTGATTCAGTACCCCCGCGCTGGAAGTTGGACCATCGCATTTCAGACGGGCACACCCAGCGGTGAAGTGGCGTCGCATCTGGGTGCTGACTTTGTGAGCGTGTACGTTCCTACAACGCCCAACCCGACCAGTGGATTTTTTTTGATGTTGCCGAAAGCTGATGTGATTGAATTGGATATGAGCGTTGATCAGGCACTGACCTACGTGATTTCCATGGGATCGGTACCTCCTTCAGCCCACTTGCAGCGAGCGGCAGCACTCCAATAACCCTATTTTTGAAACCCGCCGCCCAGCAGGCGGCGACCTGAAAGCAAGCTATGGCCATGCGCTCTCACTATTGCGGTCTTGTGACCGAAGCCCAAATGGGCGAAACCGTTTCCCTGTGCGGCTGGGTCAATCGTCGGCGAGACCATGGCGGTGTTATTTTTGTCGACCTGCGCGACCGGGAGGGCTACGTCCAGGTGGTGTGCGACCCGGATCGTGCCGAAATGTTCAGCGCCGCTGAAGGTCTGCGCAATGAATTCTGTATTCAGGTCAAGGGCCTGGTGCGCGCTCGCCCGGAAGGCACTGTCAATGAAGGGCTCAAGAGTGGAAAAATTGAAGTGTTGTGCCACGAACTCATCGTGCTCAATCCGTCGGTTACGCCGCCGTTTCAGCTTGATGACGACAACCTGTCGGAGACGACACGACTGACACACCGTGTGCTCGACCTGCGCCGCCCCTACATGCAAAACAACCTCATGTTGCGCTACCGCGTGTCCATGGAGGTGCGCAAGTTCCTCGATGCCAATGGCTTCGTGGATATCGAGACGCCCATGCTGACCAAGTCGACGCCAGAAGGCGCTCGCGACTATCTGGTCCCTAGCCGGGTGCATGACGGTCACTTTTTTGCGTTGCCTCAGTCTCCCCAGTTGTTCAAGC
>CANNRR010000119.1 GCA_947508055.1 Burkholderiales bacterium | reverse complement strand
AGCACCGAGGAAATCATTGCCGTGGGACGCCCATTGTCGACGCACCAAGCGCTGTACACCACCCACATGCGCGACGAGGCCGATCAAGTCATGGAGTCACTGGACGAGAGTTTTCGCATTGGCCGGGCGCTGGGCGTGCCGGTGGTAATCTCCCACCACAAGGTGATGAACAAGTCCAACTTCGGCCGCTCTGTGCAGACCCTGCCATTCATCCGCGAGGCCATGCGGCATCAGTGCGTGGCACTCGACTGTTACCCCTACACGGCTGGATCAACCATGATTCGAACCGACCGCGGCGTACTTGACGGGCGCGTGCTCATCGCATCCAGCGTGCCGCACCCTGAATGCGCGGGGAGGGACTTGGACCAGATTGCCGCCGATTGGAGCGTATCCAAGGCAGAGGCCGCGCAACGTCTGCAACCGGGTAGTGCCATCTACTTCGTGATGGACGAGGACGATGTGCAGCGCATCCTGGCATTTGACGAAACCATGATCGGCTCGGACGGCATTGCCGCGGGCTCCAACCCGCACCCGCGCCTGTGGGGTACCTTCCCTCGCGTGCTCGGCCATTACAGTCGGGACCTGGGCTTGTTCCCGCTGGAGACTGCAGTGTGGAAAATGACGGGGCTGAGCGCGCGCAATTTCCGACTAACAGGACGCGGCACCGTGCAGGTGGGAGCATGCGCGGACTTGGCGCTGTTTGATGCAGACAGCGTGCGCGACATGGCCACCTATGCCGCACCGACCTTGACGGCTCAAGGCATGCGCAACGTGATCGTCAACGGCGTCGTGACCTGGTGCAATGGCGCTCATAGCGGCGCGCGCAGTGGCCAGTTGATCACCCGGACACCATTAGCTCGTTAACTGGGTATTCTTAAGGAGGCGAAACTTTGAGAGTGAGAGCGTGACGAGCGCAGACTTCATGGTCGAACACCCGCCTGACATCCCAGTTTCCTTGATGTTATTTCTTGCAACGCTACCGGTCCTACGTGGGACGATCCAGACACAAAAAAGACAAGCACCCCTTTGTGGCTCTCTTGAAATTTGAGCCACCCTATGACTGCCAAAATGTTTGAAAATGCTCTTTGCATCACCGCTCAGTTGTGCGTTGCGTCGGTTGAGGCAAGAAATTGCCTGCGACCATAAAGGTCCAGCTGATTGTCATGCGCCAAGTTGAATGACTGCTTTCTCCAATCTCGCTGGCCAGTAAGGGCTCATTGTTCGCGGTGACGGCCGGCAACTTTGCGGTAACCAGATTAGAGATGCTCGCTGGCTCTTGACGGCCAGAACCTGCCTTTTGCGAATGACGGCTCCCAAGCATTCAAATAGCGAATCTGTGCAGCCATTTTGCGCGGATCGCCGGATTTTCCCGTGAGCGCAGTATGCGTTCCAACACCGGATCACTCCTTCGCAATCTCGCCCATTGTCATCTTCCCAGATGAATTGGCTGGCCCTGACGCCTGCGGCGCATAGCAAAAACCACTGGCATCCGCGATAGCCAGCTCTTTACGCGATATGTCACCGCTGTAACAGCGCATCGATGCGTTGTGCTCCTTGACACCGAATGGAAGCACATAGTGATAAACGCCTTGCGGAAATTCGGGTGTGGGACTGGCGATGCCATTGCAAGCGTCCAGGCGGGCGGGGGCGATGGTCTGGCCGTTCATGTCTTTGTCACCATAGATCGGGAAGCCGTCAAGTGCCACACCAATCAGGTGAGAGGGTCCGTTCGCGTGATCGACCATGGAAGTTACGCATTCGGACAGTCCGTGATAGTGGTAGCTGTTGCCTGCATTGACGGGGGTTGGATGGCCATTGCAGTGGTCAATAAAGCGCGCGGTGATCGCTTCTCCATTTTTGCTCGTGAATGAATAGGACGCGTTGTCCTTGAGCGTGGTGGCCCGGTTCCCGGCAATCTCGGCTGCACCAAACAGGACCGAGCCTGAAATCAGCACGCCAATGGCGCCGGCATTCACAGCTATAGGTACCGGCGCCTTGGTAGGACAGATATTGAACTGCATCGGCGCTTGTGCACCCAGACCCTGAAGTGGAGTTACCTTCAACGGCATGGTGCTGACCTTGGTAAAACTGGTTCCCTTGTCTACCTCGGAATTCTTGCCCGTTAACACGGTGGTCAGGTAATACCCGTCTACCGCGTGGCTCGGTCGGGCACTCGGCCAGACCGTCATGGTGCATTCGCTGGGAAACGTCACGGACATGCCCGATGCCCAGGCCGTCTGCCGGTAGCCAGATGCCAGGGAATTGGCAGCATCAGGCTGGGGCGTCACCTTGATAGGGCTGGAGTTCGCGCTCATGCCAGCGGCATTGCTCGCACTGACTGCGCAGGCATATTCGACGCCATTACCCAATCCCAATACCGTCACAGGGCTGGCTTCGCCCCTTGCACTCCAGCTTTCACCCGCAGCGGTGCAGCTGACGACATACGTGGATATGGCGGTCTGCCCCGCATACACAGGGGCCGCGAACGCGATGATGGCGCTGGCATTTCCAGGCCGTGCCGTCGCAATAGTCGGAGCCCAGGGCAGATTTCCGGATTCATTGCAACCAGCCAGTGCAATCGCCACCAGCGCAAACAATCGGCCAAAGTAGCGCATCGTACGCTGCACTCACTGCACCACGAACTGGCCCATCAAGCCTGCATCCTCGTGGTTGACCATGTGGCAGTGGTACATGTAGGGATAGGATGCGCCTGCGGCCTCGTCGAATTTTGCGATGAAGGTCACGGTCTCATTGAGCGGTACGTAAAAGGTGTCCTTCCAGCCGCTTTCATGCGACTTGACCGCACTGCTACTGCCGTTGCGAGAAACAATTTTGAACTGCACGCCATGAATGTGGAAAGAGTGCCCAAAAATGTTTCCTCCGTTCACGGTCCACGACTCGGTGGTGCCCAAAGTCACCGTCTGGTTGATGGTGTTCATGCTGAACCCGACGTTGTTGAATGTGAACGGTGCGCCAGGTCCCGGTGCTGTGATGGCCAGTGTGCGGGATTGGGTGGCGTCCGTGGCCGTTGGAAAGGTATTGCTGACCAGCGTAGTGGGTAAGGTGGTGACTGCGTTGGCAGTGGCAGCTATCACGTTGATGCGCAATAGGTTGAACGTCCTGTAGTTCAGCAGGCTGCCAAATTCCCCGCCGGTGGCGTTCTCCAACCCCGCAAAGCCAAAACTCAAGCCCGCATCGGCGCCGTTGTAGGATTTGAGATCAATGGTACTACCGACGGCATCACCACTCAGGTTGACCAATACCTCGTAGCGCTCACCTGGCGCCATCACCAGTCGGGTCACGGCGACCGGGGCACTGAGCAACCCGCCATCATTGCCGATGACATAGAAGGTTCGTCCATCACCAAACCCGAGGTTGTAGTTACGCTCAATCTCGCCGTTCAGAATGCGCAGGCGCACCAGTTGCTTGGGCAACGTGACCTGGGCATCCATGACACCATTGGTCAGCATGTAGTCGCCGTACGCCGTGACGGTGTACTGAAACTGGTTCGCCACGCCATTGGTCGTGGTGAAGCGTCGACTGGTCAGAATGAGCGGAATATCGTCAGTGCCATAGGTTCTGGGTATATTCAATGCAGACTCCGCGTCATCCTGCACCAGGATGAAACCTCCCGCCCCCAGGGTGAGCTGCTTCTGGGTCATCTCATGCATATGCGGGTGGTACCAGTAGGTGGCAGCGTTGTTTGTGACCGTAAATGCCTCGGTCAGCCAGGTAGTACCTGCCGCCACGATCTGGTGTGGGCCCCCGTCCACCGGGCCGGGTACCAGCATTCCATGCCAGTGGGTCGTGGTGGCTTCAGAGAGTGAGTTCTTCACTTGCATGCGGGCCTTGGCGCCCTTCTTCATCACGAGAGTCGGGCCCCAGAAGTCATTGCCGTTGTAGCCGTAGGTCGCTGTTTTGGCGCCCGTCTGGAATTGAACCGATGACGAGGCCAGGGTGAGTTCGTAGGTGGTCACACCCGCGGCCGTTGTGCCGGAAAGCAGTGGTGGAATCCACAGCGTACTTTTGGCTGCGGCACCGGTAGTAGCGGCGGTCGTCGTTTGGTCTGTCGATGTGCCAGTGGCGGTTGATGTAGAAGAACTGCTAGACCCACCACCACACGCCATCAAAACTGCAGATGTGGAAAGAAAGCCCCCCGCAATCAATTTGAGGCTACCCCTCTTGCTGATCAAATGTGTGTCGGTGAATTGTGAATGCATGGGTGCTCCGAAAAAGTGCTGTGATAGGCCAGATTGTGAAAAGAAATTGTGAGGAAATTGTGTGGTTTTGTTCATCTTTCAACATCGCGGTTTGCATGGTGATGCAGTGCAATGGCCCCAGGTTCCAGTGACGGTTACTGGCGCAGGAAATCGCGATCAAGGAGGCAAAATTTGCGCTGGGGAAAATTGAGGTGCACGGTCGATTTTCTCGAGCCGCAGGGTTGCGCCGTCATGGAGCAGTTCCGCATCCGCTGGGAACACAGGCAGCGAGAGCGGGTGATGGCGGGGTGTCCCTTGGTCGCGGTTCGGATGAGGTCCGCCACGGCCAGGCAGGCTGACCACACCAGACTTTACTTTCAGGAACAGGACGGTTTTATAACGCTGCCAGACATCCGGCGAAAGCGCCTGGGGCTGGGCGATATGGGTGTGCAGAAACCAGGCGCTCCACCACTCGACACCATGATCGGCCACGACCAGGGTATGCGCTGGATCCTGGATATGCCCAGCCAAATTCTTCAGCTCCATCATGGTGGCCTCTTCCAGAATCGGCTTTCCCCCTGGGACCAGGATCCAAGCTGAGCTACCCAGGCCGAAGAGCAAGATAGAGGCGAGCACCGCCCGCCGCAACCCTTTTCTTTCAATGTGAGTCAGCGCAAATGACACGACAAATATCGTGGGAAGCAAAGCGATAAAGTAGAAGCGCATTAACTTATCCGGGCTGAACCACGGGCCGGTCATCATGAGAACGGTCAGTGAGCAAGCTGCCACCACCGCGAAATCGGCTGCTTCGAGCTTGTGGCGTCTGCGCCAGGCGATGATCAGCGATGGAACGACGGCTACCGAAAATCCGAGAAGCGGGAGCCAGCCGTCCGAACCGAGCCAAGTGCGGGTCTGGCCCGGCATCTGCCGTCCATCCCAAGAAAATTGAGAGAGATCGGTAAAGGCCGCGCCAAGGCGTGCGATGCGGGCCGGGTCATATTTCCACGCCACCAAAGCCGATGTCGCCAGCAGAATCAAAACACCTGCGCCCCCCAAAGGCAGAATCCGCTTCCAATGCGCTCCCTGCCTTTGACAGAGTAAAAATATCAGCAAGGTTAAAGCCGTTACAAGCACGCTGGTACCCAGCACGCCAATATGGGTCAGCCCAAGGGCCAACAACGCGGCCACCAAAGCCATTCCGCGCTTTCGAGTCGGTTGTAGCAGCCAACCATGCAGGTTTGTCACGAACAGCGCGAACCATACCATCGCCACCGAGTTTTTCTGCAGTTCACCCACCACCATGAACCAAGGCAGTGACAGACAGGCCAGCGCAGCTGCGGCAAGCGGGACCGCATCTCCCTGACTTCTGGCACTCGCCCAACGCCGCACCAGCACAAAGGTCGGCCAGGCGACCAGCACCGGCAGCACCGCATCGCAAGACTTTACAGCCAGCATGATCGCATCCGCAGTCGCCATACCTCCTGCCTTGGCAAGCAACCAGGACAGCCCTGCCTGCAAGTAGAAAGTCAGTGGCAGGTCCGATATGCCCAAAACACCTCGTTCCAGGATAGCCCTGGCTTGGATGAGGTAATAGGCTCCGTTGACACCCGGCATATAGGGTGTGCCAAACAGCAGCCAGGCCCGTCCCGCCACCGCAAGCAGCATGATCCATAGTAGTAGTGGAACTTTCAAATACGATTTCATCAAGTGGCCCTCACTGGATTCAGATAGTGCGAAGCGAGTTGCTGCACCTGGGTCCGAGGTAGCACCTCAAAATGCATAGCCAACGGACAGGGTTCCTGACACGCTTTGTGGGCTGGTGGCGATGGGGCTGTTCCTTGCGTCGCCGATCAAACTGCTTGCTTTGAGGCCACCGGATACAGAAATTTTTGGTGTGATCTGGTAGCTCAGATTCAGATTGGAACTCACATCGCGTAAGCCGGAGGTTGGCGAATACACCGAATGGCCACTTTGTAGTGACTGAGCTGCGCTCACGCCAAAGTAGGACTGCATGTATTGCGAACTAGCCCAAGTGGTGGAAACTCCCAAACCCAGACGCCATTGGGGTGCGATGTTCAAGGTGTAGTTGGCGTCAAAATTTGCAGTCGCCCCCTGGCCCGTGTCGCCGGACCCGTATCGCAACACCGAAGAAAGTCGCCAATTGCGGTCGGGCGCGTAATTCAAGAAGGCACCATATTCCACTTTGGCATCAATGCTGCCCATGCCGGCCAGAGCTCCCGTGGCGCTTTCCTTTCGGCCGAGGTCCAGGCCTAGTCCCAGACCATATTGCAGAGTCGGGTCTTTGGAAAAGTTGTAGCCCACACCGCGGTTGGTTCCAGCAAACCAGCCATTGGCCCATTGGTACTCCAGCGCGGGCATGACTGAAGCACTTGGCGCATCGCTGCCCGAATAGTCCGCTTTGGATGCGACAGAGAGACTCAGTTTTCCACCTTCTCTGGGGCGATCAGGCCTGTTGAAATCTCCCTCATCCGAAGACTGAGCAGAAACCAGCGAGGCAAAGGTGAAGGCTAAAGCCAATAGTGGAATGTTTCTTGATGAAGAAAAAGGCATTGCGGAGTCCGGGAAAAATTAAAAAAGTGAAAAACTGTGTGCCAACAGGGGTGGCGGGACTCAGAGGTCGATCACCCCAAAGCCCTTTGGAAAAACCAGACGGTGCCAAAAGCCATCGACAAATACGAGGCCGAGCGGGTGGTTCCAGCGATGCCAGTCGGACCGCTCACCTGTCGAACACCCCACATCACCAGGGCAGCGGTGAATGCCACGGCAATCTGCCCCAGCTCAATGCCCGCGTTAAAGCCAGCCAAACTCATCGCTTTGCCCATGCCGTCCACACCCAAGTCGCTCAACGCGCCGGCCAAACCGAGACCATGAATCAAGGCGCAGGCAAATACCAATGACAGTCGGATCGCAGCCGCGTTCGTGAAGCTGCGGTGTGATGACCAGCGGTCAAACAGTGCCAAGCCCACGATGGTGGCGGCAATGGCGGGCTCAACCACGCTGGCGGGTACTGACAACCCATACCAAACACAGGCCACCAGCGTCACAGCGTGACCTGCCGTAAAACAGGTGAGCGCCAGCACCACTTGGCGTAAGTTCCAGGCTGCAGCCAGCACCACCAGCAAAAACAACAGGTGATCCGCACCCGAGAGTACATGAAAGGCACCGAGCCGAACCTGCTCGGCAAAGCTGGCCCAGGCCGAGGGCAATACAGACCCCCGCGGGTGCTCCGGTGTCAGCGTGATGAGTTGAGATTGCGTGCCCCGCGTGACCGCGATTTGCTCGGTTTGCTCATCTGCGCGTGTGCCAAACAGCCGCAATGTAAACTTGAGGTCGGTGGCCTGCGCTGGAATCGCAAAGCGTCCCAACACCACCAAGTGGGTAGATGGTGCAGAGGGGGTGCTGTCAGGCGGAGCCGTGTTGAGCATGATGCCTTCCAGTGCACTGCGCCCCTGCTCGCTCTCCAGTGCCACGCCCTGCTGGATCTGTGACTCGATGCTTGCGCCATGGGCACGCAGTTCATTAATTGAAAGCATGCCATCGTGGTCGTCATCGAATCCTGACAACGAAGATGCGGGCAGTGACAGCACCATATAGGCGCCATCTCCCACGATGTTCAACGTGCCGCGTTGCGATACCACCAGATGGGCATGGGCGGCTGACACCGCGGCCCCTGCCAGCAGGCAAGCCAGCAGCCATTGGCTCATACGCGTCACAGCTTTCCTTTGACGCAGCGCTGCAGGTGGGGGAAGGTATCGGTTGCATAGTAGTGGTAAGTGCCCTTGGGAAACTCCGGCGTCACACCGGTGCGTCCATTGCATTCGTCCAAATCGCCCAAGCCGGCCACGTATTCATAGTCTTGAGTGAAGGTGCCCATCGCATAGGTTGTGGTGGTGGCCGGTCGATTGAGGCCAGGCGTCGTCTTGGTGCGGTAGCTGGACGTAACCACCTTGACCGCAGAGCTTGCGTCGGTTGCCACCGTGTAGCCATAGCGCGCGTAGATCGGAAAACCATCAGCCGCCCAGCCAATCAGGGTCATGGTCTTGTTTCCGTTGCCCAACTTGGTGACCAGGCCTTCTGGAATACCGTGGTAGTGATACATCCCGTTGGGCTGCACATGCGCGTTGCTGGTGTCTGTTCCCCACTTGAAGAAGGTCTGGCCCAATGCCTCCAGATTCCAAGCACCAACAGCCTGTCCACCTTGTTGACAAGTTCCAGTGTCACTACAAGTACCTGCTGTGCCCGGGTCAAAGGCGATGCCATTCAAAGCGACTCCCGGCTTGTCCATGGCGCCGACACGCGGCGTGACGACCGATGTCGCAGTAGGTGTCAAGGTCACAGAGGCCGAGATGTTTTGTGCAGCGATGGTGTTGGGGTTATCGTTGTTGGGGAATGTGCCCACGGCGTGATCTGGCAGGCCATTGGCGGTGAGCGAACGCAGTGTGCTGCTGCAAGACCAGGTCGCCGTGGCGGTGGCATTGACCGACGCAGAGCTATTGAACGCACTGGTGGCGTAATTGCAGAGCACGCCAGCCGTGCTGGTTGCGGTAGTCCCGGTGGTAGACGTATCAGTTGTCGTGGTCGAGGTCGTGGTGGTGGTGGTTGCTGCTGTCGTGGAATCACTGCCACCGCCACATGCGGTCAAGCCGAGCCCGGCCAGAAAGGTGGCGACGATCAGCGAAAGGTGTGCATGGCGATGGCTGGACGAAAAAGTTTTAAACGTGTTCATGATGTCGAGGTGTTGGTTGAGTTGAGTGAGGCCGTAGCTACAAGAGTCTGCTGTTTACTGGCGTAGGCAAGACGCTCCATTTCACTCACGGTGCCGTCCTGGTTGGTGTCGGCCGGGTCGGTACCTTTACTAGCACTTGCTGTGGTACCACCCTTGGCCCCCGCAGGGCCACCGGCACCGCCACCGGGAGGTGGGCCACCTGGCGGCGGCCCGGACGGGCGACCTTGCGGTGGGCCGCCATGGGGCGAATTCTTGGGGGCTGCGTCCTTGAATTCGGCACTGGTTACCTTGCCGTCAGCGTTGGCATCCATTTTGGTGAATGCATCTTTGGCCATGGACTGCGCATCTGTCTGTGAAAGGCTCATGCCTTCGGGTGAAAACTGCACGATGGCCGAAGCAAGGTCTGATTCGGTGATGTAGCCCTTGTTAGTGCTATCAATTTTTTTGAAAGCTTCCTCAGGCTTCAGTGGAGGGGGAGGCATGGCCACTTTGCCGCTTGCATTGGAGATGGATGAGACCATGATTTTTGTGTCCTTGAGTTAAAGAGAAACGTTTCGCACCAAGCGCACATAGTTGAAGACACGTCCAGCGTCCTGCCCCGAAGTACCACTAGTTGCCTTTACCTTGGCATCGAAGCGGACGGCGCCCGCCCCATGAAGATCCTTTCCTGAGTCATCAACGGCTCGACCGAAGGCGACGCACCACGCGGAACTGAACGGCGCGGTGGACGAAGCACGCGCGGAGCTACTTGTCCAGAAAAAGGGGTAATCGGCATCCCCGGCTTCGTTCGTGATGGAACTGATTTTGAAGAGGGGATTAATGGCCGGACCCACATTTGCAGTAGCGGTTGCCTCGGCCGAGCGCGTGTAGTCAACCAAAGTCTGGAGTTCTTTCGTGTTGGGTAGTCGCCAGTCGCTGTACCCCGCCAACTTCTCGCCATTTTTGGTTTGCGCCCAGGCGAGTGCATGCTCCCAGTCCATGCCCACACCGCTGTCGGTTTGCGACCACATCAGTCCCGTGGCCTGGTCATTGATGGTGCCATTGCCGTTGTCGACAAAACTGCTGGTCCCGTAGACGGAGCCGCGCACTGCGCGCACCATGTGTTTAGCACCGATCGAGGTCGAGTAAGCCTTGATATGCCCGGTACCGAAATTCACACCGAATGCCATTTCTGCACCCACAGCCGAACTCCCTTCTATGCTGCTACGAAGCAGGCCCGTGTATTTGGTGTTGCTCCAGATGATCGCGTGGCTAAGTTCCTGTTCACTGGTGTAGGGGACAGAAAAGTAGTTGGCGTCTATGTAAGGCCACCCTGTGTTGCCGTTCCAGAGTGAGTACAACTCCCTGATGGTTGGCAAGCGCCAGTCGCTATAGCCACCGTAGCTCGATTTGTTAAGTGCGGCGGGGACGGTTTCGGCTTCGATCCAATACACATCACCGCCGGTCTGGCTTGCTTGCCAGGTCAGACCGGTGATGTTGTCCTTAACCGTTAGACCGTCGCTGCTCTTGGTGTAGCTCGGTTGTGTGCCGGCGAACTGGGAATCCTGTCCGTAGAACGCCTGACCCACGACGGGCGCCGCAATGACCGTCGTCGCGTTGTAGGCTGCAGTTTGACTTGTATCGATCACGGGTGATTTGATGACTACTGGCGTCACGACCGTGGTGCCAGTGCTGGTGCTGCCTGTGGTGGTGGAATCACTGCTGCCACCGCCACAGGCCGTGAGCGTCATGAGGGTTGCAGTGGAAATGGCCATGCAGAAGTTGTGTTTGAATAACATGCTCGGCTTTCTGGTACTTATTGTTTAGGGCCATTCGGATTACCGGTGGGTGCGTCTTTAGGCTTGCAGGCCAGCGGTTTCCCCTCGGGTGCCCAGCACGTTCCTTTCACGGTTCCTTGCGGAGACGAAAAGCTGCAGTCCTTTCCACTGCTCGCCGACTTGCAGGCGTCCAATGCTTCTGCGGGAGGTTT
>CANNRR010000118.1 GCA_947508055.1 Burkholderiales bacterium | reverse complement strand
GGTATCAAGCGAGCATTTTGAGCAATCGTACATCAGCATCCGCCCAAACCAGACCTACTTCGCCAGCGCCCGCAGCGCCAGTTTGATGCCTTCGCTCACACCCACATCGGCGGGCAGGGCCTTGAGGGCGGCGGCGGCTTCCTTGTCGCTGTAGCCTAGCGCCAGCAAGGCTTGCAGAATATCGGCCTGTGCGTCGTTGACCAAGGTTGCCGTGGCGCCAATATCGGCACCCAGCTTGCCCTTGAGTTCCAGCAGCAACCGCTCGGCGGTCTTTTTGCCAATGCCGGGTACCTTGATCAATCGCCCGGCCTCTTGCAGCGTAACCGCCTGGGACAACTCCACCACGCTCATACCAGACAGCACCGACAGCGCAGTGCGCGGACCCACACCCGAAATTTTGATAAGTTCGCGAAAAGCCGCGCGTTCAACCGTGGAAGAAAATCCGTACAAAATCTGTGCGTCTTCGCGCACCACAAAATGCGTCAGCAGCGACACCTTTTCGCCAGTGGCAGGCAGGTTGTAAAACGTGCTCATGGGCACCTGCACCTCGTAGCCCACGCCGCCGCAGTCCACCAGAACCTGGGGCGGATTTTTGTCACTAAGAATGCCTGTGAGTTTGCCGATCATCGCGTTCCCTGGGTTGCCTGGCCATTGTTGCCAATGGTTTCTTGCCTATGATTGGGGCACCTGTACCTTAGTCACCCCTTGACGGAATTATCAACTTGATTCTCAGACACACCTTTAAGCCGCTGAACAACAGCCGCCTGTCCAACCTTTGCGGCCCCACCGATGAACACCTGCGCACCATCGAGACCGCGCTTGATGTTCGCATCAATCACCGCCACGAACAGTTCAAAATCGAAGGTCCCAAGGTCAAAGTCCAGCGCGGCATGGACATGGTCCAGGCGCTGTACGAACTGGCTGCCAAGCCCATCAGCGCGGCCACCGTGCAGCTCATGCTCTCGGGCGACGGGTCGGCGAACGAGGGGGACGGTCCCAGCCTGGCCACGCGCCGTTCCGACCTGAAGCCCCGCAGCAAAAACCAGGCACTGTATCTGGACAACATTGCCGATCACGACATCACCTTCGGCATTGGCCCAGCGGGCACCGGCAAGACCTACCTGGCCGTGGCCGCCGCGGTGGATGCCCTGCAGCGTAGCGCCGTACAGCGCATTGTGCTGACGCGCCCGGCCGTGGAAGCCGGTGAGCGCCTGGGCTTTTTGCCCGGCGACCTGAACCAGAAGGTCGACCCTTATTTGCGCCCCCTGTACGACGCGCTGTACGACCTGATGGGTTACGACCAGGTGCACAAGGCCTTTGAGCGCCAGCAGCTTGAAATCGCGCCCCTGGGCTTTATGCGCGGGCGAACGCTGAACAACGCCTTTGTGATTCTGGACGAGGCGCAAAACACCACGCCCGAGCAGATGAAGATGTTTTTGACCCGCATCGGCTTTGGCGCCAAGGCGGTGATTACCGGCGACGTCAGCCAGATTGACCTGCCAAAAACACAACTGAGCGGACTGGTGGATGCTGAACGCGTGCTGCGCCGCGTCAGCGGCATTGCCATCACCCACCTTACCAGCGCCGACATCGTGCGCCACCCGCTGGTGGCCCGCGTGGTCGACGCCTATGACGCGGCCCGACTGACGGAGTTACCCGCCATATCCATACCTGACGAGGAACCGGAATTGCCAAGAAATGGTCTACCAAAGACCCGCTCACCCGTTCGACGCGCTGCCAACAAATCCTGACTATTGCCCGGCTCCACGGACCGCCCATTCCAACGCACACCACCACCATGCTGCCTGACCTCATCCTGTCCCTGCAATTCAGCTCTGTCGCCAAACCCGAAAAGCACCGCGGCGCCCTGCCCCGTCACATGGTGAAAAAGTGGATCCGCCATACCCTGCAAACCGATGGCGAAATCACGGTGCGCATTGTGGACGCTGAAGAAGGCCAGACCCTGAACCGCGAGTACCGCAAAAAGGACTACGCCACCAACGTGCTGACTTTCGACTACACGCAGGAGCCCGTCGTTACCGCCGACCTGGTGCTGTGCGCGCCCGTGGTGGCCAAAGAGGCCAAAGAACAGAAGAAAACGCTGCAAGCCCACTACGCGCATCTGATCGTGCACGGCACGCTGCACGCCCAGGGCTGGGACCATGATCTGGACGAAGATGCGCAAGTGATGGAGCTGCGCGAGTCCGAAATCATGGCGCGGCTTGGCTTCAAGAACCCATATTGACTAGCGGTCTACACTGCCATTTCTGGCTACAAGCCCCGTCAATACTGCGTGAGCAGCTACACAAACAATAGCGCCCTCAAACCGATGGAGGAACCCGCAAAGGGATGGTCACTGGCCCATCGTTGACCAGGTGGACCTGCATGTTTGCTGCAAACACGCCGGTTTGCACCAGTCCATGTTGGCGCCGGGCCTCGACCACAAACGCGTCATACAGGCGCCGTCCCTCATCGGGCGCTGCAGCGGCGGTGAAGCTGGGGCGGTTGCCACCCGTCACGTCGGCCGCCAACGTGAACTGGCTCACGATCAACAAGCCGCCCGGCGTACCCCTGCCATCCATGTCCCGCACGCAGTGGTTCATCTTGCCCTGGGAATCGCTGAAGATGCGCAGCTTCAGGATTTTGGCCAGCAACTTGTCGCCCTGAATCTGGGTATCGCCCTGCTCCGCACAGACCAGCACCAGCAAGCCGGGGCCGATCTCGCCCACGGGTTGCCGGTCGACGACCACCCGGGCCTCACTGACACGTTGCAGAACGGCGATCATAAAAAATGCCTTCAGCTCCCGTGAAATATGCGTGAACAGCTACCAAAACCATAGCAACTACGCCAGCGTCACGCGGGCAAACTTGCGCTTGCCAACCTGCAATACATAGGTGCCTGTGCCCAGTTTCAGCCCCTTGTCGCTGACCACGTTGGAATCCACCCGCACGCCGCCACCGTCGATCAGGCGGTTGCCTTCGCCGCTGGAGGCTGCCAGACCGGCGGACTTCAGCAGCGCGGCAATGCCTACCGCCGCGCCACCCTCGCCCAAGGGCAGACTAACTTCGACAATTTCAGCGGGCACACCACCCTTGCTGCGGTTAATAAAATCCTGCTCGGCGGCATCGGCTGCTGCTGCCGAGTGAAAGCGGGCGGTAATTTCCTTGGCCAGCGCCACTTTGGCATCCTTGGGGTTGCGCCCTGCATCCACTTCTGCTTTTAGCGCCGCGATGTCGGCCTCGGACCTGAAACTCAAAAGGGTGTACCACTTCCACATCAGCACGTCGGAAATGCTCAAAACCTTGGCGAACATGGTGTTGGGCTCTTCGCTGATGCCAATGTAGTTGTTCTTGCTCTTGGACATCTTCTCAACGCCGTCCAGCCCTTCTAGGAGCGGCATGGTCAGGATGCATTGCGGTTCCTGACCGTACTCCGTCTGTAGCTGGCGCCCCACCAGTAAGTTGAACTTCTGGTCAGTACCGCCAAGCTCCAGGTCGCTGTGCAGCGCCACGCTGTCATAGCCCTGCATCAGGGGGTAAAGAAATTCATGCACGCTGATGCTTTGGCCGGCCTTGAAGCGGTCGTGGAAGTCGTTTCGCTCCATCATGCGTGCCACGGTGTAGCGGCTGGCGAGCTGGATCATGCCGCGCGCACCCAGCGGGTCGCTCCACTCGCTGTTGTAGCGAATCTCGGTCTTGGCCGGGTCCAACACCAGACTGGCCTGCTTGTAGTAGGTTTCGGCGTTGGCCTTGATCTGCTCGGCCGTCAGCGGCGGGCGGGTGCTGTTGCGCCCCGACGGGTCGCCAATCATGCTGGTGAAGTCGCCAATCAGGAAAATGACGGTGTGACCCAGATCCTGCAGTTGACGCATTTTATTGAGCACTACCGTGTGGCCGATGTGAATGTCCGGGGCCGTCGGATCCAGGCCCAACTTGATACGCAGCGGCTTGCCTGTGGCCTCTGATTTGGCAAGTTTCTTGACCCACTCGTCCTGTGGAATAAGCTCGTCACAGCCACGCAGGGACACGGCCAGCGCCTCACGGACACGATCACTTACAACTGGCTGAGTGCTTTGGGCTTGATTCATAAGGGTTTTTCTCGATGCCGGGGTGCAGGGGGCAGTTATACTGCCAGACCTCTCCTGCGACCTTTGGGAGCCAGCGACTGAATTTTAGTCGCGCCTACGTCGCAGTCCGGGGCGTAGTACCGCAGGGTGCCGCCCCCACTCAATGGAGCCCGAATTTTGAAACACCGCCTGATCGAGGCCGCACAGGAAGCTTTTGCCATTGCCGCCAGTCTCGTGCAACACCATCCCAAGCAACTGACCATCGCGCTAACCGCCCTATTGCTGGGCGGCGCCGGTGCAACTTTCGCCGTAGCATCGCTGGCTCCAGATGAAACCGACCTGCCGGTGCGAACCATAGTCGAAAACATTACCCCCCTGCCTTTTCTGGCGCAAGACGACGGCGTGTCGGCCCAGGCAATGCGCCTGTACCGCTCGGACATCACCCGCACATCAGACACCGCTGAATCGCTGCTCAAGCGGCTTGGCCTGTATGACCCGCAGGCTGCTGCGTTTTTCCGCGCCGACAGCGTGGTACAGCAAACGCTCATGGGCCGTGCCGGGCGTAACGTAACGGTGGAAGCCAGCGCGGGCAACACGCTGTTGAAGCTCAGCGCCCGCTGGAGCCCGGAAGACGATGGCATGTTCAAGCGCCTGACGGTGGAGAAGTCCGGTGCCGGTTTTGTGGCAAAGATCGAGACACTGCCCATGACGGTTTCGTCACGGTTGGCTGGCGGGACCATCAACTCGTCACTGTTTGCAGCCACCGACGAGGCCCGCATTCCGGACGCGATCGCTGTGCAACTGGCGGAGATTTTCTCCGGAGACATTGATTTCCATCGCGCCCTGCGCAAGGGGGATCGTTTTTCCGTGACCTACGAAACACTGGAGGGCGATGGCGAGCCCCTGCGCGCGGGACGGGTTTTAAACACGGAGTTCGTCAATGCCGGCAAGAGTTACCAGGCGATGTGGTTTCAGGACCCCGTTGCGGGCGCAGGCGGCACCGTATCTACCGCCAGCCACACGTTGAGCAAAGGCGGCTACTACACCCTGGCGGGCGAGAGCCTGCGCCGCGCCTTTTTGGCGTCGCCCATGGAATTTTCGCGGGTGACCAGCGGCTTCAAAATGCGCTTCCACCCCATTTTGCAAACCTGGCGTGCCCACTTGGGTGTGGACTATGCAGCACCCACTGGCACTGCCGTACGCAGCGTGGGCGATGGCGTAGTCGAATTTGCCGGGGTTCAAAATGGCTTTGGCAATATGGTCATGGTCAAGCATGGCAACAACAACGCGACGATCTATGCCCACCTGAGTCGCATCAATGTGCGCGGCGGACAATCCATTAACCAGGGCCAAAATATCGGCGCCGTTGGGCAAACCGGATGGGCAACCGGCCCCCACCTGCATTTCGAGTTCCGCGTCAACGGCGCCCACCGCGACCCGCTGACTATTGCCAGGCAGAGCGAATCAGTGCCGGTGGCGGCAACCGCACGCCCTGCCTTCAATCAGGCAGCCGAACAAGTGCTCACACAATTTGCGGCTGCCGCGCAAATGCTGCCAGGCAGCGCGCAGTAATCCGCCTCAACGCCACTGGGCATTTCGGTTGTCCGACTTGTATATCGGCCTCATGTCGGGCACATCGCTCGACGGAGTTGACGCTGTGCTGGTCGATTTTGAGACATCCCGGCCACTGGTTCTGGGACATTGCAGCGCTGGCTTGCCGCCAGCACTCAAGGCCGAACTGCTAGCGCTCAATGCCCCGGTCGACAACGAACTGCACCGCGCAGCTCTGGCAGCCAACGCGCTGGCGCGGCTATACGCGAACCAGGTTACCCAGTTATTAATTCAATGCGGCGTGCCAGCTTCCGCGATTCTGTCTGTCGGCGCGCACGGACAAACCGTGCGCCACCGTCCGCACGAGTTTGACGGTACTGGCTACACCTTGCAACTCAACAGCCCAGCGTTGCTGGCCGAGCTTTGCGGCATTACTGTGGTGGCAGACTTTCGCAGTCGTGATGTAGCAGCAGGTGGTCAAGGTGCACCGCTGGTACCGCCGTTTCACCAGGCATTTTTCGGGCGATCCGACCAGACGCTGGCCGTACTCAACATTGGCGGTATATCAAACATCACCGTGCTGGACCCGGCTTCCACAGAACTGATAGGTTTCGACTGTGGCCCTGGCAACGCGTTGATGGATGCCTGGTGTCAGACCCATACAGGGCAGGCATTTGACGATGGTGGGACTTGGGCAGCAAGTGGGCACATACAAACTTCTTTGCTTCAGCGTCTACTGGATGACCCATTTTTCGCCAAGCCGCCCCCAAAAAGCACAGGGCGGGATTTGTTCAACCCCACTTGGTTGACCAGTAAATTGGTAAGTACCAGCGCGCTCACTCCAATAGATGTGCAGGCAACACTGGCAGAACTGACTGCCATTTCATGCGCTAATAGCCTGCTGTCTGTTGCGCCACATTGCACTGAACTGAAGGTCTGTGGCGGTGGTGCACTGAACCGGCACTTGATGACCAGACTGCAAGCCGCCCTGCCCAACTGCACCGTAGCGTCAACCGCAGACGCCGGACTGCCGCCTTTGCAAGTTGAGGCCACTGCCTTTGCCTGGCTGGCGCGACAGACCATCCTGGGTAAAACGTCCAGCCTGAAGAGCGTTACGGGCGCCACAGGCGCCCGCATACTTGGTGCGATCTACCCAGCGTGACTAAGAAAACGATGAACCGCAACCGCAGGTAGTAGTGGCGTTCGGGTTCTTGATTACGAATTGCGCACCCTGCAGGTCTTCCTTGTAGTCAATTTCCGCGCCCACCAGGTACTGGTAGCTCATGGCATCAATCAACAAGGACACGCCGTTTTTGGTCATGGTGGTGTCGTCTTCATTGGTGATCTCGTCGAAGGTGAATCCATATTGGAAACCCGAACAACCACCGCCCTGAACGAACACGCGCAATTTAAGGTCGGGGTTGCCTTCCTCGGCAATCAGGTCAGCCACTTTTGCCGCCGCGCTGTCGGTAAACAGAATGGGGGCTGGCATTTCGGTCTGGATATTTTCAGCTACTGCGCTCATGAAGGGTCTCCGGTCAAGTCTGTGATCGCCGCAATAGTACAGCAATTCGCTCGGGAATTTTGTTACTGGTTATTTGCCGCTAGTTTCAGTGTGGGCTTTTCTTCATCAGCCAGAATCGGCCGCAATTGACCAGTAATCAATGCGCCCTGGTGCATTTCAAGGGCTGCGTACTGCACATCACCTTCAATGCGGGCCTTGGGCTGAAGCTCCAACATTTTTCGAGCATGAATGGGGCCCTTTACGCTACCGTTGATGACGATGTGGTCGGCAGTGACCTCGCCGGTGATCGTGGCGATCTCGGAAATCACCAAAATGCTGGAGACCTCTTCGCTGGCGTGGATATTTCCCTTGATCTGTCCGTCCACCCTCAAACCATCGGTGAAACTGATGTTGCCATTGATCTGGCTACCTTCCGCGATCAAACTCTTGATAGGGGGTTGCTTTTTCTTGTTGAACATGACGAACCTCGATGAATGATTACAACTTGATGGACTGGGTTGCCCGGGCAACCGTGCCATCCATCACCTTGGCAGAAACGCCTTTCACTACTGCTTGCGCTGGCAACTCAAACTCGCCGCTGATGCGTCCGTATTGTCGGACCTTGATGGTGGGAGACTCACCCGGCAGATTGGCGGACCAAGGTTTGCCGTTAAGCAACCCGGTAAACGACAGTTCCAGTCGTCCATTAAACTCTACCTGACTCTTACCGGGTTGGATCACCAGCACTTGCCATTTTAGCTTGCCGTTGCTCCCCAACTCGGCATGCAGGGCACGAATCGCCAACCCATCAACGCCACTGGTCGGAATCAGTTTTTCAAAGAAACCAAGGTCATCGCGCAGCGATCGGTTTTCCAGTTCGAGTTGCTTGGTTTGAGCCAACAGACCCTCACGCGACGCCTTCTCCGCTGTGACCAGCGTATCGGCCGTATTCGCAACCGACTGCGCTCTATCGCGCTCTGTTTTCACGCTTGCCAACTCGGTCTGTACGCTGGTCAATTCCTTATGGAGCCGGGTTAACTCGTCCTTGGAACCTTTCTCAAGACCAGCAATGTCCTTGCCGAACTCGAAGGCCCAAAGGCCAATCGCAGCACAAAAGCCCAGCACGATCGCCAGCATAGCCCACCGAAACGGCCACGGCAAGGCACTGCGCACGGCCATGCGCGGCGCACTGATGGTCAAACGGCGACGCAGCAGTCGAAAACGCATACTGTTGTCTCCTCTCCAAACTTGCCCCCACGCTCCGCCGCTGCGCGGGTCGCTGCCCCCCGAGGTGGCCGTGTTCCAGCTTGGGGCGGACCTTCGCTGAAAAAAAACCGCCCAAGCAAAGCCGGGGCGGTCTTGATCCGGCGTGTAAACCGAATTAGCGCTTGGAGAACTGCTTACGACGGCGAGCGCCGTGGAAGCCGACCTTCTTACGCTCGACTTCGCGCGCGTCACGCGTCACGAAGCCAGCTTTGCTCAGCTCGGGCTTGAGCGTCGCATCGTAATCGATCAGGGCACGGGTAATACCGTGGCGCACCGCACCAGCCTGACCAGACTCACCGCCACCGGCCACATTGACCATGACGTCAAAGGTTTCAGCGTGGTTGGTCAGTAGCAGCGGCTGCTTGCAGATCATGATCGATGTAGCACGTCCAAAGAAGTTCTCAATGGCTTTGCCATTGACAACGATCTGGCCGGAGCCTTTTTTCAGAAAAACACGGGCGACGCTGGATTTGCGACGGCCGGTGCCATTGTTCCATTCACCGATCATTTGGCGGACTCCCTTTTCACTGCGTTGGCAGAGATACCTGGAATGTCCAGGACCTTAGGTTGCTGGGCGGTATGGGGATGCTCTGCACCACCGTACACCTTGAGCTTCTTGATCATGGCGTAGCCAAGCGGTCCCTTGGGCAGCATGCCCTTGACCGCTTTTTCCAGCGCACGACCCGGGAAACGCGATTGCATGTCACGGAAATTGGTGCTGGAAATGCCGCCGGGGTAACCGGAGTGGCTGTAATACACCTTGTCCAGCGACTTGGCGCCAGTAACACGCAGTTGGGCTGCATTGGTGACGATGATGAAATCACCGGTATCGACGTGAGGCGTGTAAATGGCCTTGTGTTTGCCGCGCAAACGGAGAGCAACTTCGCTGGCTACTCTTCCGAGGACCTTATCGGTCGCGTCAATCACAAACCACTCGTGCACGACCTCAGCGGGTTTTGCGCTGAAAGTTGACATGAGATTTTCTCTTTTAAAGGAGGGTTTGGCGGGCTCTTTTCCACGGTCGGGTCTCCTTCTGATGGGAATCTCTTAGGTGGGATTTAGTCTTCGCCGCGGAGCCACAAAAGCGCTGCGAAGCCCATGATTATAGGATATTTGGGTAAAAACAGCCAATTTCGTTTTTTCTGCCGTTTGGCTCGGGGGCTCCCTCCTGCGGGCGCCGTCAGAAAGGCGACCAGACGCCAGGGCGGTTACCATCCACCCATGTTCAGTTACCGCCACGCCTTCCACGCCGGAAACCACGCCGACGTCCTCAAACACACAGTTTTGATCGCAGTCCTGCGCCATATGGTGCAAAAAGACGCCGCCTTGACGGTGTTTGACACCCATGCCGGTGCCGGGCTTTATCGTCTGGATGGCGACTATGCACAAACCAGCGCCGAAGCCGCCGAGGGCTTTCTGAAACTGGTTGCCGCCAAGCCGGCCGAACCCTTTGCACCACTACTACAAGACTACCTGGACCTGGTTGCTGGTTTCAACAAGCAGGGCAGCCACAAGGTGTATCCCGGTTCACCGTTCATCATTCACCAGGTGATACGGGAACGCGACCGCGACAAGCTCAAGCTGTTTGAGATTCACCCCACCGACACCAAAACCCTGACCGCCAATATTGCGCAGTTGGAGGCCGGTCGCCAGATCGCCATATTGCGTGAGGACGGGTTTGAGGGTATTAAAAAATTCCTGCCTCCACCGTCGCGTCGCGCCCTGGTCTTCTGTGACCCAAGTTACGAACTCAAAACCGACTACGGCCGCACAGTGGTGATGGTGGCAGACGCACTACAACGATTTGTTACCGGTACCTATGCAGTCTGGTACCCCATCATTCCACGGCCTGAAGCGCACGACCTGCCCAAGAAGCTCAAAACGCTGGCCAACAGGGCTGGCAAGAGCTGGCTGGGTGTCACACTGACGATCAAGTCGAGCAAGCTGCTTCAAGACGACGCTGGCGAGGTCATACGGCCAGGCCTGCCCGCCAGCGGCATGTTCATCATCAACCCGCCGCATACGCTGAAGGTTGGCTTGCAAAAGGCCATGCCGCAGTTGGTCGAACTGCTCAAGCAGGACGCCAACGCCACTTTTACTGTGGAAAGCGGAGGCTGACGTGCCCCATCACTCCGCTGTCAAACCGAGGCGGTCACACAAAGCCAGCGTGGCCACACTCTGGTTCATGGTGTAGAAGTGCAAAGCCGGTGCACCACCGGCACGTAGTTGCTCGCACAGGCCGGTCACAACATCCAGACCAAAGGCCTTGATGGACGCCGCATCGTCACCAAAACTCTGCAGGCGCAGGCGAATCCAGCGGGGAATTTCGGCACCACTTGCGTCCGAGAAGCGCATCAGTTGGGTTGAACTGGTGATGGGCATGATGCCGGGCACCACGGGCACATGCAGTCCCATCGCAGCCACGTCGTCGACAAAACGAAAGTAGGCGTCGGGATTGTAAAAATACTGGGTAATGGCCGAGTTGGCACCGGCGCGCACCTTGGTGGCAAAAGCTTTCAAATCGCTGTCCGGGGACTTGGCCTGCGGGTGAATTTCCGGATAGGCCGCCACCTC
>CANNRR010000117.1 GCA_947508055.1 Burkholderiales bacterium | reverse complement strand
GCGAAGCCTGTGAACCTGTCTGCTTCGGAGCGTCCGGACAGCAGTGCGCCCGGCTCCGTGTCCCCCGGCCTGCGGCCTCCTCCTTTTACCTACGCCGGGCACACCGCTGACCAGACTTTTGGGCCACGATTTGAATTTCAACGTCTGCACGGCATGGGTGAGGGCATTTACCGCGAGGTGCTGAAGAATCCGCTGGTGGCCTGCCGCGTCTATGCACCCGTGGGCGCGCACCGCGACCTGCTGGCCTACCTGGTGCGGCGTTTGCTGGAGAACGGTGCTAACTCCTCCTTTGTGCACCAGATGGCCGACCCCACGGTGGATATGCAGGACCTGCTGATTTCGCCGTTGCGTCTGGAGCCCCACCCCTCACTTCCGCTGCCGGCGGACCTGTTCGGCACCCACACCGGCGCGCGCAAGAACAGCACCGGGCTGGACCTGACCGTACCCGGTATGCGTGATCCGCTGTTGGCCGCGCTGGCCTCTACACCCGTTCCGGTGGTGCCAGAGTTTGATGTGAAAAACACCGCTAGCGCTTATGCTGCCTGCGTAGATAGCTATCAAAAATGGAGCAAAGTGCCGGTCGCCGAGCGCTCCGCCATCTTGCGCCGGGCCGCTGACACCATGCTGGAGCAGACACCCATGTTCTGCGCCTTGCTGGTCAAGGAGGCGCACAAGACCTGGGGTGATGCGGTCAGCGAAGTGCGCGAGGCGGTCGATTTTTTGCGTTACTACGCCGACGAAGCGCAGCGCATCATGCAGCCACTGGCCATGCCGCAGGTGCATGGCGTGCCGCCAGCGCTTGCCAACCACAGCTTTGGCGTGACCGGCGAGTCCAACACCCTGTCGCTCACGGCGCGGGGGGTGTGGGTGTGCATCAGTCCGTGGAACTTCCCTCTGGCGATTTTTGTCGGTCAGGTTGCCGCGGCCCTGGCCACCGGCAATACCGTGCTGGCCAAGCCTGCCGAGCAGACGCCTGGCGTTGCCCAGGTGGCGATTCAACTGTTGCACGCCGCGGGGGTGCCCGTCGACGCGCTGCAGCTGGCGCACGGCGCAGGTGAAACGGTGGGCACCGCGCTGGTTGCGCAACCCGGCGTGGCGGGCGTGGTGTTTACCGGTTCCACCCAGGTTGCCAAGATCATCAACCGTGCATTGGCTGCAAAAGACGGCGCAATAGTCCCGCTGATCGCCGAGACCGGCGGCATCAATGCCATGTTGGTCGACTCCTCAGCCCTGCCCGAGCAGGTGGTCGATGCCGTGGTGCAAAGCGCCTTCCGGTCGGCCGGGCAGCGCTGTTCGGCTTTGCGCTTGTTGTGCGTGCACGAGGCGATTGCGGATGGCGTGATCGAGATGCTGCAAGGCGCGGCCAAGGAACTGGTGGTGGGCGACACCGCCGACATCGCCACCGATGTGGGACCGGTCATTGACGCCGAAGCGTTCGAGGCCATTTACCGCCACATCCAGCGCCTGAAAGTGGAGTCAAAAGTGCTTCTGGCCCCCGTGGAATCTGCGCAAGCAGCTACCAAAATAGTAGCAAATCTGATCGCGCCGCATGCCTTCGAGGTAGCCAATATTTCTGATGTCAAAGCGGAAATCTTCGGCCCGGTGCTGCAAGTGGTGCGCTGGGGCGGTGATCCGGCCGACGTTATCGCGCAAGTCAACGCGCTGGGCTATGGCCTGACTCTGGGCATCCAGACCCGCATCGACAGCCGGGCCCAGGCGCTGGCCCATGCTGCCCACATTGGCAACGTCTACATCAACCGCAACATGATCGGTGCCGTGGTGGGTGTGCAGCCGTTTGGCGGCGAGGGATTAAGCGGCACAGGTCCCAAGGCGGGCGGTCCGCACTACTTGTACCGCTTTTGTGCCGAGCAGACTATTACCGTGAACACCACGGCCGCTGGGGGTAATGCGGCGCTGTTGGCGGCGGCGCATTGAGGCGGGCACCCGCTACGAACCCAGGCGGGCCATCGTATAGTGGCTGGCCGCAAGGGCTGGGCCTTGTCCTACGCGAAACACGGAAACGGACCGCACCAAGTCGTTCGCCTGGGCACTCAAGCTTTGCGCAGACCTGGCAATTTGCTCGACCAGTGCCGCATTTTTCTGTGTGGTCTCGTCCAGACTGCGAACCGCCTCACCGACTTGCTCGACGCCCAGACTTTGCTCCTGACTCGCTGAGCTGATATCGCCCATGATGTCAGTCACGCTGCGTATGGAGGTGACCACCTCGTCCATGGTGTGGCCGGCACGGTCGACCAGCAAGGTCCCCTCCTCAACGCGCGCCACACTGCTGGAAATCAGAGCCTTGATTTCCTTGGCAGCGTCAGCGCTGCGCTGTGCCAAACTTCGCACTTCGGTGGCGACCACGGCAAATCCACGCCCTTGCTCGCCGGCACGCGCCGCCTCCACTGCAGCATTGAGGGCAAGAATGTTGGTTTGAAAGGCGATGCCGTCAATCACGCTGATGATGTCCGATATTTTGCGCGACGCATCATTGATGCCACGCATGGTTCCGACCACTTGCTCCACCACCTTGCCGCCGCGCTCGGCAACGCTTGATGCGCTGCGTGCGAGTTGATTGGCCTGGCTTGCATGGTCTGCGTTCTTGTGGACGGCGGAGCCCAGTTCCTCCATCGATGCAGCGGTTTGCTCCAATGCCGCAGCCTGGCTTTCGGTGCGGCTTGACAGATCGATGTCGCCGGCCGCAATGGCTTCGGCACTTGCGGCAATTCCTTCTGCAGCCGTGCGAACCTGTGAAACCAGGGACGACAGGCTCTCGCTCATTTTGTTCAAGGCCTTGAACAACTGTGAGACCTCATTGTCTCCCTCAGCCTGGACCCGCGCCTCAAGGTCGCCGCCGGCCACTTGTTCGGCAAATTTGACCGCCTGAATCAATGGGCGGGTCACGCTGCGCGCCACCCAGGTCCCCGCTGCGATGGCCAAAATAGCTGCCATCAGTCCAGCCACAATGGTTTGGCGCTGAGTCGAGGAGATCAGCTGCCCGTTCTCGACGGCGGTCTCTTTAACCCGGGCAAGTTGACGCGCATCGATCTTCGCCAGGGCACTCAGGAATGGGGCCAGCATCGGGATCATTTCTTCGTCGGCAGCAAATGCGGCCTCCGATTGCTTGCCGGCTTTGACCATGCCGACAATTCGCTGCACGCCTGCGACGTAAATGCCATGGCGCTTCTTGGCCTCGGCGATGAGCAGTTTGTCCTCATCGGACCCGGTTGCCGCCCGTTCGAGATCCTCAAGCCCTTTGGAGATGCGTCCATCCCGTTCACGAATGGTATTGGTCAGTTTCGCCTGCTGTTCACTGCTGGAGGACACCAGAATGACCATGCTGGCGATGGCGTTGTCCTTTGCCAACAAGTGAATTTCGGACGCAAGCGCCTGCAACTGGCCGCCTTCTTCCATGGCGATGGAGTTGGCGGCACTGTGGGACAAACCCATTTGCACCGCAGCGATCAACAGCCCTATGGTGATGACCACGGACCCGAAGGCGAGCCCAACGCGTGTACCAATTTTCAGATTGCGAGTTATCGTTGTTGCCACGCTGGTATCTCCATGGATGTTTTGTTGACGCGCCGGCGCTATAGAGTGCTAGCCGCCCAACTCACTAACCATTTCCTGGCACTTGGTGATGCGCTCCTTCTGGACTCCACCCGCCAGTTTTCGCGCCTCGTCGTCTTTGCCAGCCAGGATGGCGGGTACGAGCTCATTTTCGCGAGTCTTCTTGAACGCATTCCAGTTCTCGACCAAACTGTTGAATTGGGCTTCCTTGCCAGCAGGCGCTTTCAGCTTGGCTAGGTGGGCGCTGACCGCATCGGCCGTTTCCTTGACAACTTTTTGGTGGTCGGCACCCCGTTTGTCCTTGTTGGTCAGCATGGTGACCAAAGACTCGCGCGCCGCACTGAGTTTGGTCCGCAGGTCAGAAAACTCATTGGCATGGGCCCACTGAGAAGCAGTCAAGCCCATCAGAGCGACGAAGAGTAAGGAAATCAGTTTTTTCATGATAGGGATCCCTTTATGGACTGAATTTATCGAATGTTTATTGAAATGCCTGCCAATAGCGGAAGTTGAGCAGGCGCCAACGGCAGGTAGCCGCACAAGACCTTTATGGTACTTTGTTCAGACAGTATGCACCGTTTTGGGGGGGTGAAAAGAATGGCTGGCATACGAATGCGCACTGCCTTGTGCTAGGTCAAGATGAGTAAAGTACTCTCTGTGACGGGGTGTCGTATGCCCGGCAATTCGGGCGCCACCCATGCCGGCGGACTCAGGGTTTTAGGCGTCACGGTCGTGTCATGTGCGTTCATTGCTGGCCCAGGCTAATGCTCTCCAGTTTCTGCATCATCTGCGCGCACTGATCGGCCGCGTTTACGAATTCAAAGACTGCAATGGATTGGGACATGGCCCCAAAACCGGGCAGCGCCAACGCAGCTTTGTTAGCTTGAAGGCCCGAATGCACCGCGAGTGCACGCAGGTCGGAGCGCATGAGCGCCGTGTGCAATTCACTGAATGCCACTTTCAAACCATCAAGGTCGTGTGGAGCAATTGACTGGGTGTTGGCGGCGCGCTGTCTGTCTGTGGTCGAACTGAGATCGCCCATCCATCCATTGAGCAGGTGCGTGGTGCGCTCGGCTGTGCTGCGAAATATACGGCGAAGCCCATCTAGTTCCTGCCCGCCGGTGTTGTTCTTCAGGGCCTGCTCCATAGCCTTTGTAACCGCCGACAGGTAGGTCGCGCCTACCGTCGCAGACAGACCTTTGAGCGTATGCAGCAACCGAGTGGCCCCCATCTGGTCGCCACAGCTCAAAAGTGCATCGACTTGATCGGGCTGACTCTTCAGTTCTTCCAGGAAAGACGCCAGCACCTCCCGGTACAGCTGCGCATTGCCCCCCAGTCGGGCAATGGCTTCGTCGGTATCAATTCGGTCGACAGCGGGCATCTCCAGGGCGGGTTGTGCCTTGGCTTGTGCGGTGTGGGGCAAGTCTGTTCCAGGCAATGGATTCGCCGACGCGCTGGCGCCTGATCGGCGGATATGGTTGAGCAATACCTCTATCAGGTGCGGCAGGTCGAAAGGCTTGCCTACATGGTCATTCATGCCTGCGCGCAGGCATGCCTCCCGGTCCGAAGCCATGGCGTTGGCGGTCATGGCAATGATGGGCAACGTGGTCTGACCCAATTCCTGCCGAATCGCCTGGGTGGCTGCGTAACCATCCATCACCGGCATCTGAATATCCATCAGCACAGCATGGAAGGGTTCCTTCGCCTGTGCCACGGCGCTGACGCCGAGTTGTCCATTGCCGGCGATCTCCACCAGTGCACCCTCTGCAATGAGCAGTTCCCTGGCCACTTGCTGATTGATCAGGTTGTCTTCCACGATCAGCAATCGCATACCTTCCAGAAGGCCGGCCCGGTCGCGTAAGGTGCGCGGTTTGGCGCGCAGGTTGTTCAGGCCCGCCCGCGCGTCCACGATCGTGTCAAACAGCATCGAGGCAGTAATCGGCTTGACCAGAAATGCGTTCAGGCGGGCTTGCTCGTGTGCGCTGCGGTGTGACAGCATTTCGCGGCCATGGGCGGTCACCATCACGGTGATCGGGCTTTGCGCTTGCGCGCCCAACTGCTGTATGCGATCAATGGTTTCCCAGCCATCCATACCTGGCATCAGCCAGTCAACCAGAATGGCATCGTAGGGGGCTTGCTTGGTCTGGGCTCTGGCCTCGACCAGCATGAGCGCCTGCTCTCCGCTCGCGGCGGCGTCAACTCGCCAGCCCCAGGATCGGGCCATCGCAGACGTCAGGTCGCGTGCGGTTGTGTTGTCATCGACGACCAGTACCTCCATCGGCATGCTTGTCCGGGGAGGCTGTTGATCCGAGTCGCCCGGGACCTCGTCGACGCTGCCCAGTCTCAGGTTGAAATGAAATGTGCTGCCCTGGTTCACCACGCTGTCCAGGGCGAGGTGCCCGCCCATCAGCTCCACCAGACGCGTGCAAATGGACAGGCCCAACCCGGTGCCCCCAAAGCGGCGGGTGGTGGAGGCTTCAGCTTGCGAGAAGCCCTGGAAAATACGCGACTGATTTTCGGGCGCTATGCCAATGCCGGTGTCGCTCACTGCAATGCGCAACATGGCCTCGTGAAGGGTCCGCGACAAAACCTTGATCCGTATCACCACTTCACCCCGACTGGTGAACTTGATGGCATTGCCCGCCAGATTAATAAGCACCTGCTGCAGACGCATGGCATCGCCCACCAGAACGCAGGGCAGAGCAGGATCCACGTCAAACAGTACTTCAACCGGTTTGCCGCCGACGTTGGCCGAGAGAATGACGGACAGGTCGCGCAGCAGACGGTCCATTCTGAACGGCTGGGGATCGAGTTCCATCTTGCCGGCTTCTATTTTGGAGAAGTCCAGCACATCGTTGAGCAATCCCAGCAGTGATTTGGCGGCACCCTCGGTCTTGCTGGTGTAGTCCATCTGGCGCGCCGACAATTCGGTACTGTGCAGCAATTTGAGCATCCCCAGAATGGCATTCATGGGAGTGCGAATTTCGTGGCTCATGTTGGCCACAAACTGGCTCTTGGAGCGTGAAGCTTCCTGCGCTGCTTCGGTGGCACGCGTCAGTTCGGTGATGTCGGTGTAGGTGGTGACAAATCCACCATCGGGCATCGGCGCGCCGCGTACTTCGAGGGTTCTTCCGTCGCCACGCTGGCGTTGGAAACGATGGGCCTGCGGCAGCCGGGCTCGCTCCACAATGGTCTTGATAATTGCGCTACGGTCGCCCTCGCCATACTCACCGCGCTCAGCGTTGAACCGGATAAGGGACTCGAACTTGACCACCTCAGGCGCAAACAGGGAGTCGGGAAAGTCCAGCAACGTGCGGAATTGCGGGTTTTCTGCCACCAGATTCAACTGGCTGTCCATCACGCTCAGACCAACCGGAATGTTGGCCAGTATGTTATTCATCAAAACGTTTTTCTGGCGTACCTCCTCTTCCAACTGATGGCGCTGGGTGATGTCCTGAAAAATACCCACCAACCGGATGCGCTGCCCATCGCGGTACTCGGCCTCGCCAGCGCTGCGCACCCATATGCGGCGGGTCATGGCCGTGATCAGTGGCAGTTCAAGGTCCCAGGGTTTTCCGGTCTTGCTGGCGGCGGCAATGGCATTTTGGATTTCGGCGCGCGCCTCGGGGGCAAAAAATGCAATCGATTCATCCAGCGTGGGCTTGTGACCGGGTGCCACATCGTGAATCTGGCAGGTCTGCTCTGACCAGTCAATGCGGTTTTCGACCATATCGTATTGCCAGCGGCCAATGCCGGCAATGCGCCCTGCTCGCGCCAGAAACGCTGCGTTGTCGCGCAGGGCGGCGGCAGATTCCTTGAGTTCGACTTGCGCACGCTTGCTGGCAGTGATGTCGGAACGAATCGAGATGTATTTTTCAATCCCATGTGCACCAAAGAAGGGTGCAATAACGGTGTCCACCCAATACGCAGTGCCATCCTTGGCCGTGTTACAAACCTCGCCGCGCCACACGTAGCCACTGGAGATAGTCTTCCAGACATCGGCCCAAAAGCCCTCGGGCTGAATATGAGACTTGACGATGCGGTGGTTTTTTCCAATCAGTTCTTCGTTGCTGTAGCCACTGACCTGGCTGAACATCTCATTGGCGTAGGTAATGTTTCCGGCCGGGTCCGATATGGACACGATGGAATACATTTTCATGGCATCCATCAGCGTCTGTGCCTCGCGCATGGATTCCACCCGGAGGGTCTGGGCTTGTACGGCATCCAGCGAGTCACCGAGGGCGGACCGCATGGCGTACCGGGTGTGGACGAGCAAGGCCAATAAGACCAGCGTAACGGAAATCAGGGTCCAGCGCACGAGGCGGTCCTGCTCAACCTGGCTCTCCATGCTGACATACGCAGTGACTAGCGCGGCCACACCCACCAGTACACCGGCCGTGAGCCATGTCTTGTTGGAGAATAGGGAGCGCAGTTGCATCATCCAGGACGTCGATTCATGCTATCTGGGGAGTTTGGGCATTCTACGCACTGTGCCTGCTGATAAGCTCACGCGGTTACAACGGATAGCCACTTCATGATCACTCAGTTTCTACGCCCACTCTGTCTTGCAGTTCTGCTACAGGCCAGCCTGTCAGGCGCGCAGACCGCGCCCAACCTGTCTGAGCCATTGCCCATTGGGCCGCAGGTCACGGTGGGGACGCTAGCCAACGGCCTGACCTACTACATCCAGAAAAACGGTCGCCCGGAGAAGCGCCTGGAGCTGCGGTTGGTGGTGAAAGCCGGCTCCGTTCTGGAGGACGAGGATCAGCAAGGCCTGGCACACTTTACCGAGCACATGGCCTTCAACGGTTCGACCCATTTCAAGAAGCACGATTTGGTGTCCTACCTTCAGTCCATCGGCTTGAAGTTTGGTGCGGACCTGAACGCCTACACCGGCTTCAACGAGACGGTCTATATCCTGCCAATCCCGACAGATAAGCCCGAGAACATAGAAAGGGGCTTTCTGGTGCTCGAGGACTGGGCCCAGGGCGTGAGTTTCAACGGTGCCGATATCGACCTGGAGCGTGCCATCGTGCTGGAAGAATTGCGTTTGGGCAAGGGTGCGCAGGACCGCATGAATAAGGTTTTGTGGCCCAAAATATTCAGTGGCTCGCAATATGCCAAGCGACTACCCATTGGTACCGAGGACAGCCTCAAGGGGTTTCAGCACGAAGCCATCAAGCGGTTTTACCAGGACTGGTACCGCCCCGATCTGATGGCGGTAGTGGTGGTGGGTGACATTGAGGTTGCGGCGGCACAGGCATTGGTGGAGTCACACTTCGGCCCGCTCAAGAATCCGGTTAACGAGCGCCCCCGCACCTACCCCATCATCCGGGCACGCTCGGAATCGGAGGCCGTGGTCGTTACTGACAAAGAGGCTACCAACAATGCCATGGTGATCCGCTACCCGGTGCAGGTGGAACCCAGTGTGACAACGCTGGGTGATTACCGTCAGTCCATGGTGGAGCAGCTGTTTGACGCCATGCTGGGGCAACGTATGCAGGAGCTGACGCAGCAGGTAAAACCGCCGTTTGTCAGCGGTGGCAGTGGCGTCAGCCGCCTGGTGCCGGGGTACCGTTCGTTCCAATCCGGTGCGCTGCTGGGTCGACAGGGTGCCGAGCCTGCGGCAGATGCGCTGTTGCAGGAGAACGAGCGTGCGCGCCAGTTTGGTTTTGGAGAAGCCGAGCTGGAGCGTAGCAAGAAAGACATGCTGCGCAATGTGGAGAATGCGTACGCCGAACGCGAAAAGACCGACTCAGCGCGTTACGCCGCCGAGTACCTTCGCAACTTTCTAGAGCGAGAGACCATTCCGGGCATCGACAACGAGCGCAGCTACATCCGCGAACTGCTGCCCACCATTGGTCTGGCGGATGTGAATGCCTTTGCGCGCAGTGTGATTTCCGAGAAAGCCGCCAAGCTGGTCATCTACACCGGCAGCGACAAACCCGACAGCGGCACACCCACGGAGCAGCAACTTCTGGCCAGCGTGGCCCAGGCCGAGCAGCGAGTGGTGACGGCCAGAGTTGAAAGGGCAGTGGCGACTAGCCTGATGCCGACCTTGCCGGCGGGTGGGCGCGTGGTGGCCGAACGTCGCAACGGGCGCATGGGGGTGACCGAGTGGGATTTGTCAAATGGTGTCAAAGTCATCCTGAAACCGACCGACTTCAAGAACGACGAGATTCTGATGGGCGCCAATCGGTTTGGCGGGCAGTCTCTGTATGGCCAGGCCGACATGTACAACGCCGGCTATGCCAGTTCTGCCATTGCAGCCATGGGTCTGGGCGCGTATTCGCCAACCGAGTTGCAAAAAATGCTGGCCGGAAAGGTGGTCTCCGTGAACACCGGTCTGGGTGGGCTGTTTGACGTGGTGAGTGCATCGTCCAGTCCAGCGGATCTGGAGACCATGCTGCAACTGCTGAGTTTGAAATTTGCCAGCACGCGCCTGGACACCGCCTTGTTCCAGTCCTTTGTCAACCGTTCTCAGGATTCGGCCCGAAACGCGACAGCACGCCCCGAATCAGTCTTTGCCGATGCCACTGAAACCACGCTCTTCAACGCCCACCCGCGTTTGTGGCTTACACCTCGACCAGCCAATTTTGATCAACTCAGCGCGGAGCGCATGCGCGCCATCTATCAGGATCGATTCTCCAGCGCCAAAGGCATGACCTTCGTGCTGGTCGGCAGCTTTGTGCCTGACGCCATTAAGCCGCTGATCGCCCGTTACCTGGGCAGTTTGCCCACGCCGGATGTGTCCGTTGCTTATGTCGATCTTGGCGTGCGCCCGGTTGACGGGGTGGTAAAAAAAGAAGTGCGCAGTGGCAGCGAAGCCAAGAGCCAGGTTTCCATTCTCTTCACTGGTGTCGCCGTTTATTCAGATGAAGAACAGCTGCGGCTGAAAGCCCTGGTGGAGGTGCTGAACATCAAGATCATTGACGTCCTGCGGGAAAAGCTCACGCTGATATACGGTGGCGGTATGGGCGGAGGTCTGGCGCGTGATCCTTACGGGCGCTATCAACTGGGCATGTCCTTGCCCTGTGCACCGGACAACGTCGACAAAGTGATTGCTGCGGCCTTTGGAGAAATCCAAAAAATTCAGGAGAGCGGCGCCGAAGCCCTCGATCTGGCCAAGGTTAAACAGAATTGGCTGACACAGTACCGCCAGGACTTGCGGGAAAACAGGTACTGGCTGGGCAAACTGCAAACGGCCGAACTGTACAAAACCGACCCCGATGCCATTCTGGAATACGAAAACCAGGTGGCCACTATTACTGTGAACGATGTAAAAGCCGCCGCGCAGCGCTACTTGAAGCGCGACCAATATGTGCAGGTAGTTTTATACCCAGAAAAGTAGCCTATTCTTTTGGCGCGTGGAGATTGAGAAAACGTCCGATCTCGTCAAAGGCCTG
>CANNRR010000116.1 GCA_947508055.1 Burkholderiales bacterium | reverse complement strand
CTGTGGCGCGCATCAGACGGTCGGGCGTAGTAACTGTGGACGAAATAGAAATAACTGCCGTCCGGCACGTCGCCCCACACGGGGTGAGGTCGCGGGTGACCCAGGTTACTGTGCCAAACCTGGTTCCAGCCCATTTGCGGCACTTTGTAACGGCTGCCGTCGGGTTGAATCTGTCCGGCCAACTCAAATTTGACGACCTCACCGGGAATCAGCCCCAGGCACGGAGTATCGAGCTCTTCACTGTGGTCCAGCAGCATTTGCATGCCCACGCACACGCCCATCAGAGGCTTGTGCTGAGCCGCGTGCATAACAGCGCCATACATGCCACTCTCGTGCAACTCGCGCATGCAGTCGCGCATGCCGCCCTGGCCAGGCAGGACCACGCGGTCGGCTGACATCACTTCGGCTGGCGTGCGAGCCCACACGACCTCTACGCCCGTATCCGCGGCTACATGCATGACAGCTTGCGTGACCGAGCGCAGATTGCCCATGCCGTAATCCACCACAGCAACGGTTTTCTTCATGCTATTATTTTTGTAGCTGCTTACGCAACATCGACGAGGGCCACAGCCCAATTTGAATCATACGATTAGAGCGAACCCTTGGTTGACGGGATCATACCCGCAGCACGCGGATCACGCTCCAGGGCCGAGCGCAACGCGCGGGCAAAGGCCTTGAATACGGTCTCTGCCTGGTGGTGGGCGTTTTCGCCCTTGAGATTGTCAATGTGCAGCGTGACAAACGCGTGGTTCACAAAGCCCTGAAAGAACTCGTGCGCCAACTGGCTGTCAAAGGTGCCGATCATGCCGCTCTTGAAAGGCACGTTCATCACCAGCCCGGGGCGGCCCGAAAAATCGACCACAACCCGCGACAAGGCTTCGTCCAGAGGCACGTAGGCGTGGCCATAACGGCGAATGCCTTTCTTGTCGCCCACGGCCTTGTGAATGGCCTGACCCAAAGTGATGCCCACGTCTTCGACCGTATGGTGACCGTCAATGTGCAAATCGCCATCGGATTCAATGTCCAGGTCAATCAACCCGTGGCGGGCAATTTGATCCAGCATGTGATCGAAAAAACCAATTCCGGTTGACAGGCGCGCCTGACCGGTGCCATCCAGATTGACCTTGACGCGAACACGTGTCTCCGCCGTGTTGCGAGTGACCTCGGCAATGCGGTCCGGGTTGGGGTTGGGAGGCAGTTCCATCAGCGAGCGATTGGTCATATGGATTCCTGTAAAGCGGCCAGCAGCAGCGAGTTTTCGTCAGCGGTACCAACGGTCAGACGCAAACATTGGGCCAGCAGTGGGTGCATTTTAGAAACGTTCTTTACCAAAACCCTTCGCGCTTTGAGTCCGTCGAAGGTTATTTGTGCATCTGTCACGCGCACCAGCACCATATTGGCATCGCTGCTCCAGGACTTTACACCCTTCATGGAGCCCAGTGCTTCCAAAAGCATAGCGCGCTGCGCACGTATTTCGAGGGCCTGCGCCGCAAACACCTCTTGATGCTCCAGCGCAAACAGCGCGCACTCGTAATTCAGCACGCTGATGTTGTACGGCGGGCGCACCTTGTCGACTTCGGCAATCAGCGCTTTGGGGCCCATCATGTAACCCAGACGAACACCCGCCAGGCCAAACTTGCTGAGGGTACGCATCAGCAGGACATGGGTGTGCGCCTCGGGCTGGGCACGGATGGCGTCAAGGTAGGTGCGACTGGAGAAGGGCTGGTAAGCCTCGTCAATCACCACCAGGCTACCCACCAGCCCCGCTGCAGCCACCACGCGCTCCATGGCGCCCCGTTCCCAGAGATTGGCTGTGGGGTTGTTGGGATAGGCCAGATAAACGATGGCTGGCTGGCTTTGGGCGATGGCGGCCAGCATGGCAGCCTCATCCAGGGCAAAATCCGCCGTGAGCGGCACGCCGACAAAGTCCAGCCCCTGCAACGCAGCGCTCATGGCGTACATCACAAAACCCGGCAGCGGCGCCAGAATCACTGGTTTCTTGCCCGTCACCGGGTCCACCGCCACATCGCAGGCCATTGCCAACAGGGAAATCAATTCATCAGAGCCATTGCCCAACATGATGTCGCAGTCTTCGGGCATCTGCGAATAGGCCGCCAGCGCCTGGCGCAGGTCGTTGACGCGGCCATCCGGGTAGCGGTTCAGGGCCAAGGCACCCAAGCGCTTGCCCAAGGCTTCTTGCAATTCAACAGGTAACCGGTGCGGGTTCTCCATGGCATCGAGCTTGACCATTCCGGCCGACTCCTGAATGGCGTAGGCGTGCATGGATTTCACGTCCTGGCGGATGCGGCGCTGGATCAGGGCGTCGAGCGCGGGCCCTGCGCTGCGTGCGGTAGTGGTTGTCATGCGCGATGGTTTGTCTTGATGCTCATGCTTGCGCTTTACTTCAGCCGCATTTCTGCGGCGCGGGCATGGGCTTGCAGTCCTTCGCCGTAGGCCAGCTCAGCCGCGATGGGGCCCAGCACCTGGGCACCGGCTTCGCTCACTTCGATCAGGCTGGAGCGCTTTTGAAAGTCATAAACGCCCAGCGGGCTGGAGAAACGCGCGGTGCCACTGGTGGGCAACACATGGTTGGGACCTGCGCAGTAGTCTCCAAGCGATTCACTGGTAAACGCGCCGAGGAAAATCGCGCCAGCGTGCTTGAGTAGCGGCTCCCAACGGTGTGGGTCCCGACTTGAGACTTCAAGGTGCTCGGGCGCAATCCGATTGCTGATGTCACAAGCCTCTTGCATGCCGCGGGTGAGGATCAGGGCGCCACGGTCATTGAGTGACTTGGCAATAATGTCGGCGCGGGGCATTTCGGGCAGCAGTCGGTTGATGGACTCCTGTACCGCATCAATATAGGCCGCATCCGGGCACAGCAAAATGCTTTGCGCCAACTCATCGTGCTCGGCCTGGCTGAACAGGTCCATAGCGACCCAGTCTGGTGGAGTCGTGCCATCCGCCAACACCAGAATTTCGCTGGGTCCAGCAATCATGTCAATGCCCACCGTGCCGAATACACGACGTTTGGCGGCCGCCACGAAGGCGTTACCAGGGCCAGTGATTTTGTGCACGGCCGGTATCGTCACCGTCCCGTAGGCCAGTGCGGCAATCGCCTGCGCTCCACCAATGGTGTAGGCACGGGTCACCCCGGCCACATAGGCCGCAGCAAGGACCATGGCATTGCGCTCGCCACGCGGTGTCGGGACCACCATGATGATTTCGCCCACGCCAGCCACATGCGCCGGAATAGCATTCATCAGAACCGATGACGGATATGTCGCCTTGCCGCCGGGGACATAAATGCCTACGCGGTCCAGCGGAGTTACTTTTTGCCCCAGCAGGCTACCGTTTTCATCGCGGTAACTCCAGCTTTCTCCACTGGCGCGCTTTTGAGCCTCGTGGTAGTTGCGCACACGCGCCGCCGCGGCCTGCAATGCATCGCGTTGCGCGATGGGGATCGAATCGAACGCTGACTTCAACTCGGATTGCGTAAGCTCCAGTTCCTGCATGGTGTGGGCCTGAACTTGGTCCCAGCGCGCTGTGTATTCCAGCACGGCCGCATCGCCTCGCCGCTGCACGTCTTGCAATATGGCGGCGACACTGATCTCAATCGCCGCATCGGTATCCGCTGACCAATGCAAGCGCGCCTTGAAATCTGCCTCAAACTGGCTGTGGACCGTGGAAAGTCGAAGGGGTGCGGCGGTCAAAGTCATTGCAGTCGAGGAGTTCAGGCTGGCACCGCAATGGCGCTAGCAAAGGCATCGATGATGTTGCGAATAGGTTCGCGCTTGAGCTTGAGCGCGGCCTGGTTCACCACCAGGCGCGAGCTGATTTCCATGATCTGCTCCACCTCGATCAGGTGGTTGGCCTTGAGTGTGTTGCCGGTGGACACCAAGTCGACGATCGCATCGGCCATCCCCACCAGGGGAGCCAACTCCATGCTGCCATAGAGTTTGATCAGATCAACGTGCACGCCTTTAGAGGCAAAAAATTCGCGCGCGATGGCCACATATTTGGTCGCCACTGTCAAACGTGAACCCTGTTTGACCGCAGACGCATAGTCAAAGTCAGCACGAACTGCCACGCTGATGCGGCATTTTGCGATTTGCAGATCCAGCGGTTGGTACAGCCCCTGACTGCCGTGCTCCAGCAAGGTGTCTTTGCCAGTGATGCCCATATCGGCGCCGCCGTATTGCACATAGGTCGGGACATCAGTCGCGCGCACCACCAGCACCCGAACGTTAGGCAGGTTGGTGTCCAATATCAGCTTACGGGATTTCTCCGGGTCGTCGAGCACGTCAATGCCTGCGGCTTTAAGCAGCGGCAGGGTTTCCTCGAAGATGCGACCTTTGGATAAAGCCAGGGTAATCATGTCGTTGACTTTCATGGCGTGAGCGCCATTGTGTTGGTGGCTGTGCGTTTTCAGGCGCTCAGCGCTGCCCACTCCGCAGGCGTATGGGCTTTGATCGACAAGGCATGCACTTCATCGGTCTTCATGCGCGAACCCATGGCCGCATACACCTTCTGGTGACGGGTGATTGTGCGCACACCTTCAAAGGTTGCAGACACGACAGTGGCGTACCAGTGGCGGCCATCGCCATCCACATGGCACATTTCACAAGCAAGGTGGCCTTCGATCAGGGTTTGGATTTCTTGAGCGGTCATAAAGGTAATAGGTTCAGCTGCGAATTTTGTAACCGGTGCGCAGCAATTGCATGGCAACCAGACTAACGACGACCAGAGCCGAGCCAACGATGATCAGGCTCAACCAGGGAGACGCATCGCTCACGCCAAAAAAGCCGTAGCGAAAACCGTCGATCATGTAGAAAAATGGGTTGAGGTGGCTCACACTTTGCCAGAATGGGGGCAACGAGCCGATGGAGTAGAACACCCCGCTCAGGAAGGTCATGGGCATGATGACAAAGTTCTGAAACGCAGCAAGCTGGTCAAATTTTTCCGCCCACAATCCGGCGATCAACCCCATGGCACCCATCAAAGCGGCGCCCAAAATAGCAAAAACAACAATCCAGATTGGCGCAGCAAATGTCAGCGGTGCAAACCACACCGCCACCAGCAAAACACCAGCACCTACAACCAGACCGCGCACAACGGACGACCCCACATAGGCCACAAACCAGCTCCAGTGCGACAGCGGCGTCAGCAACAAGAAGACCAGATTGCCCATGATCTTGCTTTGAATGAGCGAAGACGAACTGTTGGCAAAGGCGTTTTGCAGGACGGTCATCATGACCAGTCCGGGCACCAGAAATGCGGTGTAGCGAACGGTGTCGTAGACCTTGACGTGGTCTTCCAGCACATGCCCAAAAATCAGCAGGTACATCATGGCGGTAAGCACGGGAGCTGCCACCGTCTGGAAGCCAACTTTCCAGAAGCGCAAGACTTCCTTGTAGAAAAGCGTTTGCCAGCCGGTCATGGGACATCAGCCCCCACGCTTGTCGCTGCGCGTAATGCGCTGCCCCCCGCGGGGGCTGTTTCGCCTTGGGGCCGCCCTGCGGTAAAACTTATCCCCACCGGTTGGTTTGTCGACGGCCGGTTCATGATGTCAATGAATACATCCTCTAGGTCAGCCTTGCGCATCTCGACATCCTCGACCACCAATCCGGACTCACGCACGGCGGCAAGGTATTGTTCAATTTCGAGCGCATTGTTGGCAGGCAGCTGAACCACGCTGCCGGTAATGCGCGCCCGCGCTGCCAGAGCGGGCGGCAGCGCGCCGGTGGTCTTGAAGCGCAATACGTTGCCCGAAGCTGCCTTCAGCAAATCACTGGTGCGGTCCAGGGCCACTACCCGCCCCGATTTGAGCATGGCAATGCGGCCGCAAAGGGCTTCCGCCTCTTCCAGGTAATGTGTGGTCAATAGAACGGTGTGCCCTTTTTTGTTGAGTATGGAGATGAACTGCCACAGGGTCTGGCGCAGTTCCACATCGACCCCAGCCGTGGGCTCATCCAACACGATGACGGGTGGCTTGTGCACCAGCGCTTGCGCCACCAGCATACGGCGCTTCATGCCGCCCGAAAGTTGGCGCATATTTGCACCCGCCTTGTCAGCCAGTCCCAGGCTGCTCAGCAGCTCGTCAATCCATGCATCATTGTTCTTGATGCCGAAATAACCGGACTGGAAGCGCAGCGCTTCGCGCACATTGAAAAAGGGATCAAACACCAACTCTTGCGGCACGATGCCCAACTTGCGACGCGCTTGCGCATAGTCGCCCTGCACATCGCAACCCAGCACCATGACACGACCGCTGGTGGCTAGAGTCAGACCCGCCAGAATGCTGATTAGCGTGGTTTTTCCGGCACCATTGGGGCCCAAAAGTCCGAAAAACTCACCCTCTTCAATATCAAGTTGGACCTGGTCCAACGCCAAAAACGTGGCTCCAGCGGGGCCACGCGGTGAAGCATAAGATTTGGATACGGATTGAAAGGAGATGGCAGGCATGAGGAGCCGCGATTTTAGGCGGTCATTAAAGGGTCAGGCTTGTGGCAGCAATTCATCAATTCCGTAAAGGCTGGCCAAATCGCTCAGGTGCCTGGGCGACCCCTGCACCCGCATCGACTTGCCCGCGCGCAAACTGACGCGGCGCAACTCCAGCAGCACGGCCAGCGCCGACGAATCAAAGCGTTCCAGCGCTTGCGCATCGACGACCACTGATGCACCTTCGTCAGCCACACCAGCGACCAATACGGCCAGGCAAGCTTTCGCCTGGTCGTGGGTCAACTCGACGGGCAAACTCAACACATCAAACCTTCTTGCCGTTGTTCTTGTTGCGCTCGGTCAGGGTGGCGATCAGGCCATCAACACCCTTGGCATTGATTTCCTGCGCAAACTGGCTGCGGTATGTCTCGACCAGCCACACACCCAGCACGTTGAGGTTGTAAATGCGCCAGCCGGCGCCCTGTCCGGTTGTTTTTTCCAATCGGTAGTCCAGCTGAATCGACTCACCGCCGCCTTTGATTTCAGATCGCACAAGCACTTCCTTGTCCTCTGCTGCGGCCCGCAAGGGTTTCATCGAAATGGTCTGATCGGTAACCTGAGCCAGAGCGCCGGCGTAGGTGCGAACCAGCAGGATTTTGAACTCCTCCTGAAGACGCTTTTGCTGCTCGGGGGTTGCCTGCCGCCAGGCCGGGCCCACGGCCGAAGCGGTCATGCGCTGGAAGTTGACGTTGGGCATGATGCGCAAATCCACCAGTGCGATGACCTTTGCCATATCCCCGGCGCGAATCGCTTTGTCACTTTTAATGGTTTCCAGCACATCGACCGAGAGGCGCTTGATCAGCGCATCAGGTGCTTCATCTTCCGCATATGCTGCGGGTACAACCAAGACCGTCAGCAGCAGTGCTGAGACAGCCAAAACCTGGCGTAAAAATGCTCGCTTCATGGTTACTTTCGATTCGAGTTGATAAATCCGCTATACCGCAGCCCTAACGCCCGTGGCACCCACCGGGCCTACACGCTGCAGTCATTGAGTCGCGGGAACAGCACTAGGGTCGGGCGCTTCTTCCTCCTCCGGTGGATTGCCGTCGTAGACCTGGTTGCGCCGGCGTTGCAAGAAAGCATCGCGGGTAAAACTGTATCTATCGAGGGCTGCCTCCTCGACCACCTCCCCTGCTTTCAGGTAGGCTGCTCGCGTGTCAATCAGATTCACAATGGTCAGTACATCGCGGCGTGGTACATCATCAACGCGATTGACCAAATTGCCTTTGATATCAAACACCATGGCAGCTGTGTCGCGCAGGGTCGAAGACCCCCAAAACGGAATCACCACAAAAGGGCCAGACCCTACACCCCAGCGTCCCATCGTCAACCCAAAATTGGCCGAATGGCGCTCGATGCCCATTTCACTGGCAATGTCCAGCAAACCACCCAGTCCCATAGTCGTATTGATCGCGACACGGCCAAAACTGTCGGCCGTGTCCAACCCACGCAACTGCAGGGCATTGTTAAGTCCGGACCACACATCATCGAGATTGCTGAAAAAATTACCTACGCCCGTGCGCAACCAGTTGGGAACAACGTCGCGGTAGGTCTTGGCGACAGGTTTGATCACGGCAGCATCTACCGTGTCGTTGAAACTAAAAACACCTCGGTTCCAAGACTCCATGGGGTCGCGTCGATCCGGATTGGCAACCGTGGCGCAGGCCTGCAAAGCAAAAACCACGACCACCAGGCCCATGCGCAGGACGCGGTCGCGACAGGCGAGTGGATGCGCCCGGCGCGATGTTGCAATCATCTGCACCAATGTCATTTTTTCTCGGTCCCTGTTCCACTGCCGTCTGCAGCCTTGCTGTAGAGAAATTGGCTTATCAGATTTTCCAGCACCACAGCGGACTGGGTCGCACCGATGACGTCACCAGCCGCCAGATTGGTATCTGCAGCCCCGGCTTCGATTCCTATGTACTGCTCGCCGAGCAAGCCATTGGTCAGGATCTTCAATGAGCTGTCTTTCGGAAATGCGTAACGGCTTTCCAGTGCCAGGGTGACACGGGCCTGGAAAGACTTGTCGTCAAACACGAGTGACTCCACGCGTCCGACCACCACACCGCCACTGCGAACCGCGGCCTTGGGCTTGAGCCCGCCGACGTTGTCAAACTTGGCCGAAATACGGTAGGTCGACTGAAAACTCAGGGACAACAAATTGGCTGACTGAAGCGCCAGGAACAGAATCGCAACCGCCCCAATCAGAACAAATAAACCAACCCACACATCATTTTTTGAACGCTGCATAAACCTCTTTCTAATCAGTTGGGGACAGGGGTCAAATGGTAAACATCATCGCCGTCAGGATGAAGTCCAGACCCAGTACCGCCAGAGACGATACGACCACCGTACGGGTGGTGGCACTGGCCACGCCTTCGGGAGTAGCCTGCGCCTCAAACCCCTGATACACGGCAACAAATGTCACGGTCAGGCCGAAAACGATGCTCTTGAGGATGCCGTTTCCAACATCCTGCCAAACATCGACCCCGCCCTGAATCTGGCTCCAGAAGGAGCCGGCATCAACACCAATCATCAGCACACCCACCACCCAGCCACCAATGACACCGGTGGCGCTGAATACGGCAGCCAACAGTGGCATGACCACTACGCCGGCCCAAAATCGGGGTGCCAGTACCCGCTGCACCGGATCGACCGCCATCATTTCCATCACGCTGATCTGCTCACCCGCCTTCATGAGGCCAATTTCAGCGGTCAGTGAGGTACCAGCACGCCCGGCAAACAAAAGGGCAGTGACGACCGGCCCCAACTCGCGCACCAAAGTCAGCGTCACCAACAGGCCCAAGGCCTCTGACGACCCATAACGTATTAACGTGTAGTAGCCCTGCAAGCCAAACACAAAACCGACAAACAACCCCGATACGGCAATGATGGCCAGGGAGTAGTTACCCAGGAAATGCATCTGGTCGCGCACCAGGCCGAAGCGCCGGAAGGTGGGCACCACCGAGAGCAAGAGGCGAAAGAACAGCCGCGCAGCGTAGCCGATGTCTGCCATTTTGCTGCGGGTCGCAAAGCCGACATCGGCGGGCTTGTACCAGGTCATCGTGACGCTCCGAACTGCTTGATGGGCACGCTGGCAGCATCACCAAAGTCATCCGCCACGGTGACCGCGGGATAATGGAATCGCACCGGTCCGTCCGGCAGGGCATTCACGTATTGGTACACCAGTGGGTCGGTGCTGTGCAGCACCTCTTGCGGCGTGCCTTGAGATGCCACTTTGCCATTGGCCAGAATGATCACATGGTCGGCAATCACAAACGTTTGCTCTATTTCATGCGACACAAAAACGCTGGTCAGACCCATGGAATCATTCAACTGGCGAATGAGTTTGGCCGAGGTTCCTACCGAGATGGGGTCGATACCAGAAAATGGTTCGTCATACATCACCAACTCAGGGTCGAGGGCAATGGCACGCGCCAATGCCACCCGACGGGCCATGCCGCCCGACAGTTCACTGGGCATCATGTCTCGTGCACCGCGCAAGCCGACCGCGTTAAGCTTCATCAGCACAATGTCAAAAACCATCTCATCCGGCAGATCGGTGTGCTCGCGAAGTGGAAAAGCCACATTATCAAACACGCTCAAATCAGCAAACAGCGCCCCAAACTGGAACAGCATGCCCATGCGACGCCGCGCGGCATACAACTGCGACTGGCTCATAGCGGTCACGTCCTGCCCATCAAACAGCATTTGCCCCGACTGCGCCCGATTCTGGCCACCAATCAGGCGAAGGATTGTGGTTTTGCCTCCGCCGGACGCGCCCATCAACGCCGTCACTTTGCCACGTGGCACGTTCAGCGAAACGTCGTCCAGAATGACACGCTCGCCGTACCCGAAGGTTACGTGACGCAGTTCGACCAGAGATTCAGGGGGATTTAGAGCCATAAAAAAACAAAAGCCGGGCAATTTCCGGCTTCTGCATGATAAAGGATTAAGGTAAACCCTGTGTTAACGGTCTTATCGGGGGAGGTCGCTGCATCCCATAAGGAATTCATCGACGGAGCGAGCGGCTTGGCGGCCTTCACGTATCGCCCACACGACGAGACTCTGCCCACGGCGAATATCGCCGGCTGCAAACACCTTGGGCACGTTGGTGGCGTACCCCAAGGTGAAGTCGGTCGTTGCCTTGGCATTGCCGCGACTGTCCTTGTCCACACCAAAAGCATCCAATACCGTGGCCACCGGGTTCACAAAGCCCATTGCCAGCAATACCAGGTCAGCCTTGAGAACTTTTTCTGAGCCGGGAACCTCGATCATCTTGCCGTCTTTCCACTCGACACGCACTGTCTTAAGGCCGGTGAGCTTGCCTTTTTCACCAATGAATTCCTTGGTGGAAATGGCAAATTCGCGGTCGCAGCCTTCGTCGTGGCTGGAACTGGTGCGCAGCTTGATCGGCCAGTAGGGCCAGGTCATGGGGCGGTTTTCTTCCGCCGGGGGTTGGGGCATCACCTCGAACTGGGTGACACTGGCCGCGCCGTGGCGGTTGCTGGTACCGACGCAGTCCGAGCCCGTATCACCGCCGCCAATGACGATCACATGCTTACCTGTTGCGCGCAGTTGTGCTTTG